>JAGWTC010000014.1 GCA_028869135.1 Rhodocyclaceae bacterium | reverse complement strand
GTCGTTTTGGCGGAAAAGCCGAAGCGGCCGTTGGCTTCGCGCTGCAGCGAGGTCAGGTCATACAGCAGCGGTGACATCTGCGTGGTGGGCTTGCTTTCTTCGGTGACGTCACCATGCTTGCCCATGCATTTCTTGCGTATCTCTTCGGCGCGCGCCTTTTCCCACAGGCGTGAAGCTTGCGCATGTTCATCGTCGCCCTTCTTGAACTTCTCGTCGAACCAGCGACCTTTATAAGTGCCGGCGACGGCGCCGAATTCGCCTTCGACTTCCCAGTAGTCACGCGAGACGAAGGCGCGAATTTTTTCTTCGCGCTGAACCAGGATCGCCAGCGTCGGTGTCTGCACGCGACCCACCGGGGTTTTGTGAAAACCACCTTCCTTGGAATTGAAGGCGGTCATGGCGCGCGTGCCGTTGATGCCGATCAGCCAGTCGGCTTCCGAACGCGAACGTGCGGCGTCGGCCAGCGGCTGCATTTCCTCGTCGCTGCGCAGGTGCGCGAAGCCGTCCTTGATGGCGCCTTGTGTCATGGACTGCAGCCACAAGCGGCGGATCGGCTTGACGTTTTTCTCGCCCATTGCATGCTGGGCGACATAGCGGAAGATCAACTCGCCTTCGCGGCCCGCGTCGCAGGCGTTGATGATGCCGGTCACGTCCTTGCGCTTGATCAGGCGGGTCAGCAGCTTGAGCCGGTCTTCGGTTTTCTCGATCGGGTTCAGCGCGAAACGCGGCGGAATCACCGGCAGATGTGCGAATGACCATTTGCCGCGCTTGACCTCGTATTCCTCGGGCACGGTCAGCTCAAGCAGGTGGCCGACGGCGGAGGAGAGCACATACTGATCGCTCTCGAAGTAGTCGGCGGTCTTGGTGAAGCCGCCCAAAGCCCGCGCGATATCGGCGGCGACGGAGGGCTTTTCGGCAATGATGAGCTGCTTGGTCATGGGCGGCGGTAGTAAACGCGAAAGCGGCGCATCATAGGTGCGCCGCCTTCAGCTTGCAAGAGTAGGTTAAGGCGGACTCAGTGATAGAGGCGGTTCTCGCCGTCTTCGTCATCGTCGGCGGCGAGGAGTTCCTCGAGCAGCAGCGTGTCCAGCGAATGCTGGTGGCGCCACATGACCATCAGGACGATGACCTTGAGCTTGGCCAGGCTGAGCGCCGAGTCGGTCGCGATGGCGCGCTCGATGACCAGTTCGCGCAGCGCGGGCGGCAGCGCGCCGGCCTGCTCGAGGAAGGTCAGGAAACCGCGGCAATCGGTGCTGAGCATGGATTGTTCTTCGTCGACATAGACGCGGATAGCCGGTCTTTGAGTGCTGTTGTAGGCAACTTCGTGCGCATCAGCGTCATGTTCCTGCAGGCCGGCGAGCCAGTCCAGGGCCTCGGTGATCGCCTCTTCCTCGAAACCAATGGCCGAGAGTTTGCGTGCGAGCACGGACGGCTCCGGGCAGGCTTCGGGCAGGTAGTTTTCAAACAGATAGACGAGGATGTCGAACATGCAGGCAGGCCCCCATTTAGAGAACACTGCATGCTGCTGCACAGTGTTCTAGCCGAGCTTCTGGTAGCGGCCGCCCGGCAAACTGGCGATGCGACCATCAAGCTCCATGGGCAAGAGCATCGCAAGAAGCGCATCGGGTGTCAATCCGCTGCGCGCCACCAAGGCTTCAAGATCGCAGGGCGCATCGCCCAGGGCATTGATTACTTTGAGTTCTTCGGCTGACAGCGGTGTTGTTTCCGTGCCGGTCGGTGGAATTGGACGCAAAAAAGGCGGGTTAACGGCATCCTCCCATTGCAGCTCTTCCAATATGTCCTCGGCCGATTCGACCAGCTTGGCGCCCTGGCGGATCAGGCGATGGCAGCCGCGCGCCAGCGCCGAATGGATAGAGCCGGGGATGGCGAAGACTTCGCGGCCGGCCTCGGCGGCGAGCCGTGCCGTGATCAGCGAACCGCTGCGCTCGGCTGCTTCGACGACCAGACAACCGCGCCCGAGTCCGGCGATGATGCGATTGCGCCGCGGGAAATTGTGAGCCAGGGGGCCCATGCCGAGCGGAAACTCGCTGAGGATGACGCCGTGTTCCGCGATCTGGCGGGCGAGATCGGCGTTGCGGGCCGGGTAGATGCGGTCGATACCGGTGCCGATGACGGCAACCGTCCCGCCCTTGCCCTTCAGCCCGCCGCGATGCGCCGCCGCGTCGATACCCAGCGCCATGCCGCTGACTATGGTCAGGCCGGCGTGGGACAGATTGGCGGCAAAGGCTTCGGCGTCGAGCTCGCCCTGGCGCGTGGCATTGCGGCTGCCGACGATTGCCAGCATGGGTTGTTGCAGAAGCCCGATATTGCCCTTGGCGTACAGCAGAACCGGTGGGTCGGCGCTTGTCAGCAGCTCGGGCGGATAGGCCGGGTCGGCCAGGGTGATCAGGTGGTTGCCGGGCTCGGCGGCCCAGGCGAGTGCGGTGTCTATCTCCGCGTCGGCATCATGATTGGCCAGCAGCGTGGCCAGTTCGTCGCCGATGGCGGCGCGCAGTTCCGAACCGCGCGCCTTGAAAATGGCTGTCGGCAGACCGAAGGTTTGCAGCAGGTGGCGTTGGCCCTGGCCGCCCAACCCCGGAATCAGGGTCAGGTGCAGCCAGGCCGCAAGATCACTGCTCGGGAGAGGTGACAACGTCGCCTATCCTGACCGGATCGTCGGCGCTCATGATGAGCGCGTAGGAAACGCGATCGAAAACCTGGAAGACGAAAATGACGCCGGTTTGCTGATCGGGCGTGAAATAGGTCTGCTTGACGCCAGTGGTGCGATCGTCGACGTAACGGCCCACCGTCTTCAGATTGAAGATATGGCCGATTTCCACGCCGTCGCGGGCGCCGCGCGAAATGCTGACCACCGAGCCGCGGCCGGCATGGCCGACCGTGCCGTAGATGGTGAGGATTTCGGCCCGCATCGGCTTGTCTGGCGCATGCGGGACATAGGCGACGATACTCGGCTCGACCTCGGGCACCAGGCGGTCGCCGCGGCTGACTTCCTGCGCCGAACGCGTGAGTACGAGGGTTGCCGGATTGCCCGGCACGGTCAGGCGGGCGCTGCCGGTATACACGGCTTCATAGCCGAGAATTTCGCGGCTGCCGCGCTCGGACAGCGGCCTGCCCTGGCGGTAGGTATGCCAGATCTTGGGGCCGTCGGCGGGCATGTCGACGGCGAAGATCTTGTCGCCGGCGCCAAGCGCGATACGGTCGTTTTCGGCGGAAATGACATGCGGCAGGCGGTCGATCTGGTCCTGATCCATGACCAGCGGGCGTTCCAGATACGGCCGGATCACATCGTAGGGAATCGCGGAGATGGGGCGCTTGGTCGGCTCGGTGTAGACCTTGGGCTCGACCTTGATGTCGCGGGAGGTGCCGCCGCCTTCGATGCGCAGGCGCGGCCTGCCGTCGGCGTCGTATTCAAGTACCAGCACCTGCCCCGGGTAAATCCAGTGCGGATTCTTGATGTCTTCCTTGTTCATGCGCCACAGTTCCGGCCAGCGCCAGGGCGTCTTGAGGTATTTGGCGGAAATGTCCCACAGCGTGTCGCCACGCACCACGGTGTAGCGCTCGGGCGCGTTCGGGGCGAGCTCCAGCGGGGCTGTGGCCTTGGCCGAGGCGGCGTGGACGGTGGCGGGAACTTGCAACAGGCCGGCAGTCAAAAACAGGGCGAGGAGTGGAGCGGATATAATGCGGCGCATACAGGCATCTCCGGTTATGGTCGCTCGATTCTGCCGCCAAACCGCTTTGCAATCAATCATATCAGTGACAAATTTATGGCTTTACTTCCGATTCTGAGGTATCCAGACAACCGTTTGCACAAAAAGGCCGAACGGATCAGGGAAGTCACGCCCGAAATCCGCCTGCTCGCCGCCGACATGGCTGAAACCATGTACGAGGCGCCGGGTATCGGTCTGGCCGCAACCCAGGTCGACCGGCACATCCGCCTGATCGTCGTCGATGTTTCCGAGGACCAGTCCGAACTGCTGACCTTCATCAATCCCGAAATCATCGAGAAGTCGGGCGAATGCGTGGGCGAAGAGGGTTGTCTGTCAGTGCCGGGCATCTACGAGACGGTGACGCGCGCCGAGCGCATCAAGGTGAAGGCCCTGAATCTCGACGGCAAGGAGTTTCAGATGCAGGCCGAAGGCCTGCTGGCCGTGTGCATCCAGCACGAGATTGACCACCTGCAAGGCAAGGTCTTCGTCGAATACCTGTCCAATCTCAAGCAGACGCGCATCAAGTCCAAGCTGGCCAAAAAAGCCAGGATTACGGCCTGAGTGCCGCAATGAATCAATGGATCTGATTTTTGCCGGCACGCCGGAGTTCGCGGCGCAGGCGCTTGAAGCGCTGATTGCCGCTGGTCACAATATAAAGCTTGTGCTCACGCAGCCCGACCGGCCGGCCGGGCGCGGCATGCAGTTGCAGGCAAGCGCCGTCAAGCAGGTGGCGCTGAAGCACGGCATTCCGGTCTACCAGCCCGAAAAGCTGCGCGATCCGGCCACGCACGACGCCATTCGCGACGCCAACTCCGACTGCATGGTGGTCGCCGCCTACGGCATCATCCTGCCGCAGGCGGTGCTGGACATGCCGCGCATCGGCTGCCTGAACATACACGCCTCATTGCTGCCGCGCTGGCGTGGTGCGGCGCCCATTCAGCGCGCCATCGAAGCCGGCGATGCGGAAACCGGCGTCACCATCATGCAGATGAACGCCGGCCTCGATACCGGTGCCATGCTGCTCAAGGAGGCGCTGACGATTGCCGCCGATGACACGGCGGTAACGCTGCACGACAAGCTGGCCGCGCAGGGTGCGCGACTCATCGTCGACGCGCTGGCGCGTTATGGCCAACTCAAGCCCGAGCCCCAGCCCGAAGCCGGCGTGACTTACGCCGCCAAGATCAGCAAGGCCGAGGCGCGCATAGACTGGTCGCGGCCGGCGCCCGAGATCGAGCGCCGCATCCGCGCTTTCGATCCCTTTCCGGGAGCGGCGACCGAATTCGGCGGTGTGTCGATCAAGGTCTGGCGAGCCGATGCCGTAGCCGGCGCCGGCGCTCCGGGCACGGTGTTGACGGCCGACGGCTCGCACTTGACCGTGGCTTGCGGCGAAGGGGTGCTGGCCCTGCAAAACCTGCAAAAGCCCGGCAGCAAGCGGCTTGCGACAAGAGAGTTTCTGCAGGGCTTTGCCTTGAACGCCGGCGATCGGCTCGGCTGAGCTTTTCCTGTCGCGGCAATTGAATTTTTGCCGCCATTCCCCATCTAAGTATTCGTGATCCCTTGACGGAGACTTTTTCATGCTCGGCAACTGGCTCAAGACCTCGATCCTGATGGCAGGCATCATGGCCTTGTTCGGCCTGATCGGCGCCTACATCGGCGGCACCAATGGCATGCTGCTCGCCCTTCTGTTCGGCGGCGGCATGAACTTCTTCGCCTATTGGTTCTCGGCGGACATGGTGCTGAAGATGTACAACGCGCAGGAAGTCGATGCCGCGTCTTCGCCTTATCTCTACAACATGGTCAAGGAGCTGGCCGGCCGCGCCGGCCTGCCCATGCCCCGGGTCTACATCATTCACGAAGACCAACCGAACGCCTTTGCCACTGGCCGCAATCCCGAAAACGCCGCCGTGGCCGCGACCACCGGCATTCTGCAGATGCTGTCGGCACGCGAACTGCGCGGCGTGATGGCGCATGAGCTGGCGCATGTGCGTCACCGCGACATCCTGATTTCGACGATCTCGGCGACGCTGGCCGGCGCCATTTCCGCGCTGGCAAACTTCGCCATGTTCTTTGGTGGTCGTGACTCCGAAGGCCGCCCCGCCAACCCCATCGCCGGCATCGCCGTGGCGCTGCTGGCGCCGCTGGCCGCCAGCCTGATCCAGATGGCGATTTCGCGCGCCCGCGAATTCGATGCTGATCGCGGCGGCGCCGAGATCAGCGGCGATCCGCACGCGCTCGCCGACGCGCTGGTGAAAATCCACAGCTACGCGCGCGGTATTCCCATGGCCACCGCCGAAGCGCATCCGGAAACCGCGCAGATGATGATTATGAATCCGCTCTCCGGCGGCGGTCTGGCCGGGCTTTTCAGCACGCATCCGGCGACCGAGGAGCGCGTGGCGCGTTTGCGCGCCATGGCGTAAGATTCAGCGCATCATGCTGCGTCCCCGTTTTCTTTTTCCGCGCACAAGCCGGTCGCACGCCGGCCGCTTCGTTTGCGCCAAGGATCTTTCCTGCCTCGTTGGGGCCCGGTAGAGCCGCATTCGCACTCTGCCGGGGCGATTTCCGTTCCCGTCGCGTATCGACGGACAGATCGACTTTCAGAGGAGAAAACAAGATGCATCACCCATGCCTGACCCAGCTCGACGTCATGCGACTTGAACGCATGCTGCATGCCCGCGGCCAGCTTGCCGACGACGAAGGCGAGCGTATTGGCGCGATTCTCGACAATGCCGACATCGTGCCCGGCGAAGTCATTGCCGACAACGTCGTCACCATGAACAGCCTCGTCGCCTATCGCGATCTCGACACCGGATTGGAGTGTGAGGCGACCCTGGTCTATCCTTCGCTCGCCGACAATGCGCATCAGCGCCTATCGGTCACTTCATGTGTCGGCGCAGCCCTGCTCGGCATGCGCGTGGGCGAATCGATCGCCTTCACGCTGCCCAACGGCGTGCAGCGGCACATGCAGATTCTCGCAATTCCTTTTCAGCCCGAGGCCGCGGGCCAGTTTCACCTGTAATTGCGGCAGGCATCGCCGTCGATCGCATCGATACGGACGGCGATGCGTTTATTTACCCGGGCTGTAAAGCCTGTTAAGGTGGCGATTCCCCAATACCACGACAAGACAATGTCCCGACCCTAGGATGCTCCAGCTATGCCCGCGCATGTCGCGTGGATGCAAGCCGGTCGTCAGCGTCCTCCGTATTTCACCGGACTGCCCGCGTAGCGTGCGCTGAATTTTCAACGTTCAACGGAATGGAGATTTGGTTGCATGGAACTGCTGGCTCGCCCCGATATCTGGATTGCCTTTCTCACCCTCACCGTGCTGGAGCTGGTGCTGGGTATCGACAACATCATTTTCATATCCATCCTCTGCGACAAGCTGCCGCGCGCGACGCGCGAGAAAGCGCGCCGCATCGGCCTGCTGATGGCCATGGTGATGCGCATTGCGCTGCTGTTCCTGCTGTCGTGGATCGTCGGGCTGACCGCGCCCTTCTTCACGGTGCTTGGACAGGAGATTTCAGGCCGCGACCTGATCCTGATTGCCGGCGGACTTTTCCTGTTGTGGAAAAGCACGACCGAAATCCACCACCTGCTTGAAGGCGAAGAGGGCGAAAAATCGGATGCCGTGGAGGCGACCTTTGCCGGCGTGATTCTGCAGATCGCGATTATCGATATCGTTTTCTCGCTCGACTCCATCATCACGGCCGTCGGCATGGTCAAGGAAATTGCCGTCATGATTGCCGCGGTGATTGCCTCGGTCAGTCTGATGATGCTGTTCGCGAAACAGATCGGCGACTTTGTTTCGTCCCATCCCAGCATCAAGATGCTGGCCCTGTCCTTCCTGGTCGTGGTCGGCGTGGTGTTGATCGTCGACGGCTTCGATCATCATGTGCCCAAGGGCTACATCTACTTCGCCATGGCCTTCTCGGTCTGCGTTGAGCTGCTCAATATCCGGGCGCGCAAGAAACGAGGCACGCGCAATCCCATACGGCTGCATGAGCCCTATGTGCGCCGTGGCCCGACGCCTGACTGAGCGCCTTGCCCGGAAAGCAAAAAAGCCACGGCATGCCGTGGCTTTTTTGTCTGTGCAGCAAGGAGGTCAGACGATATCGAGATGCTGAATGCCGGCATTGATGTCGGTGCCATGCGCCTCCTTGCCATGCAGCTTGATCATCAGGCGCACCTCGTTCATCGAGTCGGCGAAGCGCAGCGCATCCTCGTAACTGATCTGGTCGTTTTCATAGAGGTCGAACAGCGCCTGGTCGAAGGTCTGCATGCCGAGCTCGCGCGACCGCTTCATGGTTTCCTTGATGTCATGCACCTCGCCCTTGCCGATCTGGTCGGAGATCAGCGGCGAGTTGAGCAGGATTTCAACCGCGGCGGTGCGGCCCTTGCCTTCGCGTATCGGAATCAGGCGCTGCGAGACGATGGCCTTGAGATTCAGCGACAGATCCATCAGGAGTTGCGGACGGCGCTCTTCGGGGAAGAAGTTGATGATGCGGTCCAGCGCCTGGTTGGAGTTGTTGGCGTGCAGTGTGCCCATGCACAGGTGGCCGGTCTCGGCGAAGGCGATGGCGTGCTCCATTGTCTCCTTGTCGCGGATTTCGCCGATCAGGATGACGTCCGGTGCCTGGCGCAGCGTGTTCTTCAGCGCCGTTTCCCAGGAGTCGGTATCGACGCCAACCTCGCGCTGCGTGACGATGCAGTTCTTGTGCTCGTGAACGTATTCAACCGGGTCCTCGATGGTGATGATGTGACCGTAGGAGTTCTGGTTGCGGTGGCCGATCATTGCCGCCAGCGAGGTGGACTTGCCCGAGCCGGTGCCGCCGACGAAAAGCACGAGGCCGCGCTTGGTCATGGCCACGTCCTTGAGCACGGCCGGCAGCTTGAGCTCGTCGAGCTCGGGGATGGTGGTGTTGATGGTCCGCAGCACCAGGCCGACGCGGCCCTGCTGGACGAAGGCATTCACGCGGAAGCGACCGATGCCGGCCGGATTGATCGCGAAATTGCATTCCTTGTTGGCTTCGAATTCGGCCGCCTGCTTGTCGTTCATGATGGCGCGGGCCAGTTCCAGCGTGTGTTGCTGGCTTAGCACCTGCTGCGTCACGGGTGTCATTCTGCCGTCGACCTTGATCGCAGGCGGGAAGCCCGAGGTGATGAAGAGGTCAGAGCCCTTTCTGCTGACCATATTGGCCAGCAGTTGGTACATGAATTTCAGGCCTTCGTCTTTTTCCATCATCGATCTCCACTCGTGCCCAAAATCTTCAGCCGCCTATGCGGCTCATCTCGGTAGCCTCCCTGCGAGGGAGGGGTAGGGGCGGGTATTGCGGGAACAAGAATGCGTTCGGCGCCTAAATGCCGAACGCATCCTTGTTGGCGGCCTTGGTCTTGGCGTCGGCGGCCGAGACAATATTGCGGCGGACCAGATCCTGCAGATTCTGGTCCAGCGTCTGCATGCCGAACTGCTGGCCGGTCTGGATCGCCGAGTACATCTGGGCGATCTTGTTTTCGCGGATCAGATTGCGAATAGCCGGCGTGCCTATCATGATCTCGTGCGCGGCCACGCGCCCGGCGCCGTCCTTGGTCTTCAGCAGCGTCTGCGAGATGACTGCGCGCAGCGACTCGGACAGCATGGCGCGCACCATTTCCTTTTCGGCCGCCGGGAACACGTCGACGACACGATCTATCGTCTTGGCGGCAGAGCTGGTGTGCAGCGTGCCGAACACGAGGTGGCCGGTTTCGGCGGCGGTCAGCGCCAGGCGTATGGTTTCGAGGTCGCGCATTTCGCCGACCAGGATCACGTCCGGGTCCTCGCGCAACGCCGAGCGCAGGGCATTGGAGAAGGACAGGGTGTGCGGGCCGACTTCGCGCTGGTTGATCAGGCACTTCTTGGATTCGTGCACGAATTCGATCGGGTCCTCGACGGTGAGGATGTGACCGTATTCGTTCTCGTTGATGTCGTCGACCATGGCCGCCAGCGTGGTGGACTTGCCCGAGCCGGTCGGGCCGGTGACGAGCACGATGCCGCGCGGCGTCCGCGCGATCTCGCCGAAGATCTTGGGTGCGTTCAACTGCTCCAGCGACAGCACCTTGGACGGAATGGTCCGGAACACTGCGCCGGCGCCGCGTTGCTGCACGAAGGCATTGACGCGGAAGCGCGCCAGATTGGGCACGGCGAAGGAAAAGTCGCACTCCAGATGCTCTTCATACACCTTGCGCTGACCGTCGTTCATGATGTCGTACACCATGGCATGCACGTCCTTGTGCTCCAGCGGCGGCAGATTGATGCGGCGCACGTCGCCATGGACGCGGATCATCGGAGGCAGACCGGCGGAAAGGTGCAGGTCTGAGGCCTTGTTCTTGACGACGAAGGCAAGCAGTTCGGTAATGTCCATCGAGGTTCCAGAAAGGGAAGTGCGAGGGGCGGAAACGCAAGCTGACAGCGCGTTGATCGGCGGTGTCGGCTGATATACTGCCGAGGCATTATATGACAACTATTTCCGCCAACCTGCAAGCCGTACATGCCCGTATTGCCGCAGCCTGCAAGGCTGTCGGTAGGGCGCCACAGGACGTGGCGCTGCTCGCCGTATCCAAGACCTGGCCGGCCGCCGCTGTCTGCGAGGCGGCCGCCTGCGGACAGCGCGCCTTCGGCGAAAACTATGTGCAGGAAGGCGTGGAGAAGATCGCCGCGCTTGCCGGTGCCGACCTCGAATGGCACTTTATCGGCCCCTTGCAGAGCAACAAGACGCGCCAGGTGGCGGAGCGCTTCGACTGGGTGCACACGATAGACCGGCTCAGGATCGCCGAGCGCCTGTCGGCGCAGCGGCCGGAACATCTGCCGCCGCTGCAGGTCTGCGTCCAGGTCAATGTCAGCGGCGAGGCCAGCAAGAGCGGCGTCGCGCCGGAAGCGGCGGCGGCGCTGGCGCATGCCGTCGCGGACTTGCCGCGATTGCGGCTGCGGGGCCTGATGGCGGTACCCGAGCCGACCGACGATGCGGACTTGCTGGCGAAACAGTTCGGCCAGCTGCGTGAACTTTATCAACAACTGAAGGCCGCGGGCCTGCCGCTGGACACTCTGTCCATGGGCATGTCGCATGACCTCGAAAGCGCGATTGCGGCGGGGGCGACCCTGGTGCGCATCGGCACGGCGATTTTTGGCGTGAGGCAGCCGAGCGTCGAGAGCTAAGAGTCGAGAGTAGAATCCTGATCGGGTTTTCTCTCGACTCTCAACTCGTAACCTTTGACTGCACATATGAGAATCACATTCCTCGGCGGCGGCAACATGGCCTCCGCATTGATCGGCGGTCTGCGCGAAAAGGGATTTTCCGCCGCGGGCATGCAGGTCGTCGAGCGCAACGGCGAAGTGCGCGACGCCCTGACCGAGCGCTTCGGTGTGCGTTGCACCGATAGCTTCGACGCCGCCAGCCTGAATTGCGAAGTGCTGGCGCTGGCAGTCAAGCCGCAACAGATGCGCGAGGCGGTGGCGCCGCTGATTGGCAAGCTGGAGGCCCAGCTCGTCGTGAGCATTGCCGCCGGCCTGCGCGTCGCCGACATCGCGCGCTGGCTGGGCGGGCATCAGCGCATCGTCCGCACCATGCCGAATACGCCGGCCCTGATCGGCGCCGGCATTACCGGCCTGTATGCGGCGCCCGGCGTCGATGCCGAGCAGCGTCAATTGGCGGATACGATACTGACCGCGGTCGGTTCGACGATCTGGGTCGAGGACGAGGCGCAGGTCGATGCCGTCACCGCCATTTCCGGCAGTGGCCCGGCCTATGTCTTCTATTTCATCGAGGCGCTTGAGTCCGCTGCGCTGGAGCTGGGTTTTGACCTGCCGTCGGCGCGCAAGCTGGCGCTGGAAACCACGCTGGGCGCGGCGCGCCTGGCGGCACGCAGCAACGACGCGCCGGCCGTCCTGCGCGAACGCGTGACCTCCAAGGGCGGCACCACCGAGGCGGCGCTGCGTTCGCTGGAAAACGACGCCGTGCGCGCCGCCATTTCGCGCGCCGCCAAGGCTGCCGCGGCGCGCGGCCGCGAACTCGGCGAACAGCTCGGGCAGGACTGAACATGCTTGCTCAGAGCCTGTTCTTCATTCTGCAAACGGCGGCACAGCTGCTCGGCGGAATTTTTCTGCTGCGTTTCCTGATGCAGTGGGCGCGGGCGCCCTTTCGCAACCCCATCGGGCAGTTCGTCATCGCCGCCAGCGACTGGGCGGTTTTGCCCTTGCGGCGCGTGATTCCGGGTTTGTGGGGCGTGGATCTTTCCAGCCTTGTGCTGGCCTGGATCGTCCAGTACGTCTATTACATGGTGGTCTTTGCCGCGTCGCCGATTGGCGGTCTCGACGCGCTGGTCACGCCGGGCGTGATCGGCACCGTGGCGCTCGCGGCGCTGATCGAGACGGCACGCCTCTTCCTCTATCTGGTTTTCGGCATCGTGATTCTCACCGCCATCATGTCGTGGGTGAATCCCTACGCGCCGCTGGCGCCGGTGCTGAACGCGCTGGCGCGGCCCTTTCTGGCGCCGTTTCAGCGCTTCATCCCGCTCGTTGGCGGCGTCGATCTTTCGCCGATTGCGCTGATCATCGTGCTGCAGCTATTGCTTGGGCTGTTATCGGGCCTGCGCTATTCCTTCTTCGCGCACGGCTGAGTCGATAGGCGGACCGACAAGGTGCCGAGGCACCTTGTCTCTACCCGGCTCACTGCTGCTGGCAGCGATAGAGCGACTGCAGATACTTCTCGGGATCGCCATATTCCGGCCGCCAGCCCTGAGGCTTGCTCGGTACGGCTTCCTGCAGGCGCAACTGCAGCGCGTACGGCGTAACGTGGGGCATGGCGCCGGCATTCAGAACCTCGCGGGTGTGGGCGCCGAATTCCTGTTCCAGACGGAGGCGGTCGAGTTCTTCTTGCGAGTAGTTCATGATGTTCCCCTTTCAGCGTTGCGTGGCGGTACACCTGTCTTAACGCCGCAGAACCGAAAAGGTTGAATCGATTTGCCTGATACGCAGGCATACGCGGCGCTTATCTGACAGACACAGTCTGCGCCTTTGGGTTCCCTTTTGCATTGGCCCATTTGACCCAGCGTGGGCTACTGATGTTTTTTCACCACCGCCTTGAAGGCGGGTGCATGCCGCACCGGGCCGAAGCTGGCGTGCAGCTATGCCTTGACTGTCTTGTCCCGGCTCGCGCTCCACGGTGCCACCTTGAACAGCAGCAGCATGCCCGGCACGCCGAGCAGCGCACAGAGCAGAAAGAAGTCGAACCAGCCGAGTCGCTCGACCAGCCAGCCGGTGCTTGCATTGACCACGGTACGGGGGACCGCGGCGAGACTGGTGAAAAGCGCGAATTGCGTGGCCGTGTACAGCGGGTGCGTGTTTTTCGCGATATAAGCCACGAAGGCGGCGGCGCCGAGGCCGACGCCCAGCGCTTCAAAGCCGATCACCAGCGCTAGCGCGGTCAGCTGCGGCGCGCCGATTTCCGCCTGCGGGCCCAGCCAGGCCAGCCAGGCGAAGCCGAAGATGGAAACGAGCTGCACCACGCCGAACAGCCATAGCGCGCGGTTGATGCCTATCCTGACCATCCACAGCCCGCCGAGCAGGCCGCCGATGACGGCCGGCCACAGCCCGGCGTTCTTGGCGACGATGCCGATCTGCGACTTGGCGTAGCCCATGTCCAGATAGAAGGGCGTTGCCAGGGCCGTACACATCGAATCGCCGAGCTTGTAGAGGAAGATGAAAGCCAGCACCAGCAAGGCGGACGACCATCCGGCGCGATGGATGAATTCATTGAAGGGCTCCACCACGGCAGCGCGCAGGGTCTTGGGCGCATTGCCGGCGATGGCCGGCTCCTTGACGAGGGCCGACATGATGACGCCGGGCAGCATGAAGAGGGCGGTAATCGCGAAGACCCAATCCCAGCTCAGGCTGTCGGCAAGGATCAGCGACAACGATCCGGGCACCAGGCCGGCGATGCGGTAGGCATTGACGTGCACCGAGTTGCCGAGCCCCAGCTCTTCGTCCGCCAGAATTTCGCGACGGAAGGCGTCAAGCGCGATGTCCTGCGTGGCCGAGAGCAGGGCGACGGCGCTGACGGCCAGGGTCACGGGATGCAGCAGCAGCGCCATCGCCGAGGCGAAATCCACCGGCGCCACCAGCCCCTGCGGCGAAGTCTGGCCGATCAGCGCGATCAGCGCGATCAGCCCGAGCTGCGTCAGCAGCATCCAGCCGCGCCGACGTCCCAGCGGCAGCGGCGCAAAGCGGTCGAGCACGGGGGCCCAGAGGAATTTCCAGGTGTAGGGAAACTGGATCAGGGCAAACAGGCCGATGGTCTTGAGATTGATGCCTTCGGTGCGCAGCCACGCCGGCACAAGGTTGAGGAGCAGGTAGAGCGGCAGTCCGGAAGCGAAGCCGGTGACCACACAGATCAGCATGCGGCGGGTCAGCAGGGCGGCCAGCCAGGGCGGCAGAAGGAGCGTGCGGGAGGGCGTGTCGGACATGGTCAGGCAGTATAGGCGGCGGGCGCGCCCGGCAAGCGCCAAGCATCGGGCGGAAAGTGCCGCTCCATCAGGGTTTTGGCGGCCGGTTTGGTAGAATGCAAGGCTACCCGAACAAGAATTCGAGACACCATCTCATGCAGCCCGATCGTACCGAAGAACTCCGCGCCCTGCTCAAGCAACGCATCCTGATTCTGGACGGCGCCATGGGCACCATGATCCAGCAGCACAAGCTGACCGAGGACGATTACCGGGGGGAGGTGTGCGCTTGCCACAACCATGATGTGAAGGGCAACAACGACCTGCTGCTGCTCTCCAAGCCCGAAGTCATTCGCGGCATCCATGCCGACTATCTGGCGGCCGGTGCGGACATCATCGAGACCAACACCTTCAATGCGACGCGCCTGTCGCAGGCCGACTACCATCTCGAGGATCTGGTCTACAAGCTGAACTTCGCCGGCGCCAGGTTGGCGCGCGAAGCCTGCGACGAATATTCGACGCCGGACAAGCCGCGCTTCGTCGCCGGCGTGCTCGGCCCGACTTCGCGCACCGCCTCGATCTCTCCGGACGTCAATGATCCGGGCTTCCGCAACGTCACCTTCGACGAGCTCGTCGTCAACTACGTCGAGGCGACACGCGGCCTGGTCGAAGGCGGCGCCGACATCATCCTGGTGGAGACGGTGTTCGACACCCTCAACGCCAAGGCCGCACTGTTCGCCATCGAGAAGTTCTTCGATGAGGCCGGCCGCCGCTGGCCGATCATGATCTCCGGCACGATCACCGATGCATCGGGTCGTACGCTGTCGGGCCAGACCGCCGAGGCGTTCTGGAATTCGCTGCGCCATGCCAGGCCGCTGTCGTTTGGCCTGAACTGCGCGCTCGGCGCGGAAGAACTGCGCCAGTATGTGGAAGAACTTTCGCGCGTCTGCGACTGCTTCATCTCCGCCCACCCGAATGCCGGCCTGCCCAATCCGCTGTCGCCGACGGGCTACGACGAAACGCCGGAAGCCCTGGCCGCCGAGATTCGCAAGTGGGGCGAGTCCGGCATCATCAATATCGCCGGCGGCTGCTGCGGCACTTCGCCGGCCCACATCAAGGCCATTGCCGAAACGCTCAAGGGGCTGCCGCCGCGCCAGCCCTCGTCGCCCGAACCGAAGCTGCGCCTGTCCGGTCTCGAACCCTTCAATGTCGGCCCCGACAGCCTGTTCGTGAATGCCGGCGAGCGCACCAACGTCACCGGCTCCAAGGCCTTTGCGCGCCTGATCCTCAATAGCCAGTACGAGGATGCGGTGGCGGTGGCGCGCAACCAGGTCGACGGCGGCGCCCAGGTCATCGACATCAACATGGACGAAGCCATGCTCGATTCGCGGGCGGCCATGGTGCGCTTCACCAACCTGATCGCATCCGAGCCGGACATTGCACGCGTGCCGGTGATGCTCGACTCTTCCAAGTGGGAAGTTCTCGAAGACGGCCTCAAGTGCCTGCAGGGCAAGGGCATCGTCAATTCGATTTCGCTCAAGGAAGGCGAGGAAAAGTTCATCGCCCAGGCCAAGCTGATCCAGCGTTACGGTGCGGCGGCCATCGTCATGGCCTTCGACGAAACCGGGCAAGCAGACACCTATGCGCGCAAGACCGAGATATGCAAGCGCGCTTACGATTTGCTCGTCAGCATCGGCTTCCCGGCCGAGGACATCATCTTCGACCCCAATATCTTCGCCATCGCGACCGGTATCGAGGAGCACAACAACTACGCGGTGGACTTCATCAACGCCACGCGCTGGATACGCCAGAACCTGCCGCATGCGCAGATTTCAGGCGGTGTGTCGAACGTCTCCTTCAGCTTCCGCGGCAACGATCCGGTGCGCGAGGCCATCCACACGGTCTTTCTCTACCACGCCATCAAGGCCGGCATGACCATGGGCATCGTCAATGCCGGCCAGCTCGGCGTCTATGACGAAGTGCCGCAGCCCTTGCGCGACATGGTGGAGGCGGTGGTGCTCAATACCTCGCCCGAGGCTGGCGACAAGCTGGTTGAGCTGGCGCAAACCGTCAAAGGCAGCGCCAAGGAGCAGGTCGTCGATCTGGCCTGGCGCGAGCAGAGCGTCGAGGCGCGCCTGTCGCATGCGCTGGTGCGCGGCATCACCGAATTCGTGGTCGAAGATACCGAAGAATGCCGCGCGGCTTTCGAAGCGGCAGGCAAGCCGCCGCTGGCCGTGATCGAAGGCCCGCTGATGGCGGGCATGAATACCGTCGGCGACCTGTTCGGCGCCGGCAAGATGTTTCTGCCGCAGGTGGTAAAGTCGGCGCGTGTCATGAAGCAGGCCGTCGCGCATCTGCTGCCCTTCATCGAAGCCGAAAAGGCCAAGACCGGCGCCGCCGCCAAGGGCAAGGTCGTCATGGCCACGGTCAAGGGCGACGTGCACGACATTGGCAAGAACATCGTCGGCGTGGTGCTGGGCTGCAACGGCTACGACATCGTGGATCTCGGGGTCATGGTGCCGACCGATAAAATCCTCGCCGCGGCGAGGGAGCACAATGCCGACGTGATCGGCCTGTCCGGCCTGATCACGCCGTCGCTGGAGGAAATGAGCCATGTCGCCGGCGAAATGCAGCGTCAGGGCTTCTCAGTGCCGCTGCTGATCGGCGGCGCCACCACCAGCCGCGCACACACTGCCATCAAGATCGCGCCCCACTACGAACATCCGGTCGTCTATGTGCCGGATGCCTCCCGCGCGGTCGGCGTGGTGACCAAGCTGCTGTCGGCCGAGCAGGCGGAAGGTTACAAGGCCGAGGTCGCCGCCGACTACGAAAAGGTCCGCGCCCAGCACGCCAACAAGAAGGGCGTGACGCTGGTGAAGATCGAGGAGGCGCGCGCCAATTCGATCAAGCTCGACTACGCGCCGGTGGCGCCCGGCCAGCCCGGTCTGCATGTGCTGAAGGACATCGATCTGGCCACGCTGGCCGCATACATCGACTGGGGCCCGTTCTTCCAGACCTGGGATCTGGCCGGGTCCTACCCGAAGATACTGGACGACGAAATCGTCGGTGAAACCGCGCGCGCCGTGTTTGCCGACGCGCAAACCATGCTCAAGCAGGTTGTTGCGGAAAAGTGGATTACCGCCAAGGCCGTATTTGGCCTGTACCCGGCCAATCGCCGCGGCGACGATGTCGAGTTCTACGCCGACGAAACGCGCAAGGTCGTGCTGGGCACCTGGCACGGTCTGCGCCAGCAGCACGAGCGCCCGGCGGGCAAGCCGCACGAGTGCCTGTCCGATTTCGTGGCGCCCAGGGTTGAAAACGAGGGCGTCGCCGACTGGGCCGGCATGTTTGCCGTCTGCGCCGACGGCATCCAGGGCAAGCTCGCCGAATTCGAGGCGACGCACGACGACTATCGCGCCATCATGCTGAAGTCCATCGCCGATCGCTTCGCGGAAGCCTGCGCCGAGTGGCTGCACGAACGCGTGCGCAAGGACTACTGGGGCTATGCGGCCGGGGAGCAGTTGAGCAACGATGCGCTGATCAAGGAAGAATACAAGGGCATACGCCCTGCGCCGGGCTACCCGGCCTGCCCCGACCACACCGCCAAGGGCATGCTGTTCAACGTCCTCGACGCCGAGAAGAACATCGGCATGCAGCTGACCGAGTCCTACGCCATGGTGCCGGCCGCGGCCGTGTCCGGATTCTTCCTTGCCCATCCCGAAGCGCACTATTTCGCCGTCAGCAAGATCGGCCGCGATCAGCTCGAAGACTGGGCGCAACGCACGGGCATGTCGATTGCCCAGGCGGAACGGTGGCTGGCTCCGATTTTGTAGCAGAATAGGCATACAAAAAAAGGGGAAGCCATGGCAGAAGAACAGAACACGCGTGGTACTCGGGTGCATGCGCCGGATCTGGACTGGAGTCAGGTACGCGAGACGGTGTTGATGATAGAGCTGGCGGCCGGCCAGATTGCCGCCGCCATGCATGAAAGCAACGCGCCGGTGAACGTCCTGACCAGCGGATTCACTTCGCTGGCCTCCTTGCTGACGCGCATCCAGTCCTCGCTCGACGCCCTGCCGGATACGCCCGGAAACGCAGCGCTCAAGCAGGAGCTGCTCGGCTCGACCGGTGAAGTGAATGCGGTCGTGACCCAGTCCATCGTCGCTTTCCAGTTCTACGACAAGCTCTCGCAGCGCCTCGATCATGTGAGCCTTGCGCTGGGCAAGCTGTCCGCGCTCATTTCCGATCGCAGCCGGCTGTTCAACCCCGAGGAATGGAAAGTGCTGCAGCAGGCGATCCGCTCGCGCTATTCGACGCGTGAAGAGGTCGCCATGTTCGAGGCGGTGCTGTCTGGCGTGCCGGTGCAGGAAGCGCTGCAGGCCTTTGTGGCGGACCGCAAGGGGCGCGCCTCGAATGACATAGAACTCTTTTAGGGCTCTATGTCATGGCAATCTTTCTGTAAAATGCCGAGGCGAAATGGACGACGTCAATCTCACCCATCAGTTCCTCATCGCCATGCCCGCCATGGCCGACCCCAATTTTTCCAAAACGCTGACTTACGTCTGCGAGCACAACGAGCAGGGGGCGCTCGGCATCATCATCAATCGCCCGACCGACATGACCCTGGTCGATCTGTTCGAGCGCGTGGGCCTGGAGCTGCATTCGCCTGATCTCGGCCGCCAGCCGGTCTACTACGGCGGCCCGGTGCAACCCGAGCGCGGTTTTGTTCTGCACCGCCCGCTCGGCGACTGGCAGGCGACGCTGGCCGTGAATCAGGACATGGGGCTGACCAGCTCGCGCGATATCCTGCAATCCATGAGCGAGCAAGGCGAACCCAAGGACGTCCTGATCACGCTGGGCTACGCCGGCTGGACCGCCGGTCAGCTCGAATGGGAGTTGTCCCAGAACGCCTGGCTGACCGTGGCGGCCGATCCGCACGTTATTTTCGAAATGCCGCCGGAAGAGCGGCTGGCCGCAGCCATGCACATGCTCGGCGTCGATCCCACCAATCTGTCGGATGTGGCCGGTCATGCCTGAGGGCGCGGCCGGCAACCGTCTCGTACTGGGCTTCGATTTCGGCATCAAGCGCATCGGCGTTGCGGTGGGCCAGGAAATGCTCGGCACGGCGCGCCCGATCTCGACGCTGACCTATCTCGAAAACGCCCATCGCTTTGCCGCGATCCAGAAGCTCATCGAAGAATGGCACCCCGATCTGCTCGTGGTCGGCCTGCCGATGAACGTCGACGGCACCGAACATGAAATGAGTGCGCGTTGCCGCCGTTTCGCCAACCAGCTCTTCGGCCGTTTCAAGCTGCCCGTGGCCCTCGTCGACGAGCGCTTCAGCTCGGTCGTGGCGGAAGAGGAACTCGCGGGCCGCGGCATGAGCTGGCAGGAGCGCAAAGCCGTCGTCGATGCCGAGGCCGCGCGCCTGATCCTGGAAAGCTTCTTCCAGGGCTCCCAGCATGAAATCTACCCGCCGCACCAACAACCATCGCAATAACCATCGGATGACACAACGATGACCTTCATGTCGCGCAATCCGCAACTCAACAAGGACGGTAGTCTGCAGCATCTGCTGACCATCGAAGGCCTGCCGCGCAACATCATTCTCGACATCCTCGACGCCGCCACACCCTTCACCGAGGTCGCCGAGCGCGAAGTCAAGAAGGTCGCCAATCTGCGCGGCAAGAGCGTGTTCAATCTCTTCTTCGAGAACTCCACGCGCACGCGCACGACCTTCGAGATCGCCGCCAAGCGCCTTTCGGCCGACGTGATCAATCTCAACGTCAGCACCTCCTCGACCTCCAAGGGCGAGACCCTGCTCGACACGGTCGACAACCTGGCCGCCATGCAGGCCGACATGTTCGTCGTGCGCCACGCCACTTCGGGCGCACCCTACCTGATCGCGCAGCATCTCGACGCGACCGGCAAGGATCACATCCACGTCGTCAACGCCGGCGACGGACGCCATGCGCATCCCACGCAGGGCCTGCTCGACATGTACACGATCCGGCACTACAAGAAGGACTTCACGCAGCTGACGGTGGCCATCGTCGGCGACGTGCTGCACTCGCGCGTGGCGCGTTCGCAGATCCACGCGCTGGCCACGCTGGGCGTGCCCGAGATCCGCGTGATCGCGCCGAAGACGCTGCTGCCGACCGGGATCGAGCGCATGGGCGTGCGCGTTTTCCACGACATCAAGGAAGGCCTGCGCGGCGTAGACGTGGTGATGATGCTGCGCTTGCAGAATGAGCGCATGGAAGGCGCCTTGCTGCCGAGCAGCCAGGAATACTTCAAGGCCTTCGGCCTGTCGCCGGACAAGCTTGCGCTGGCCAAGCCCGACGCCATCGTCATGCATCCGGGTCCGATGAACCGCGGCGTCGAGATCGATTCGGCCGTGGCCGACAGCAGCCAGGCGGTGATCCTGCCGCAGGTCACCTTCGGCATCGCGGTGCGCATGGCGGTAATGGATATGTTGGCCGGTAGCGGTAAAGGGGTGGCAGCATGAAATTGAAGATCAGCAACGGCCGCGTCATCGATCCGGCCAGCGGACTGGACCAGCAGACCGACGTGTATATCGCCGACGGGCGCATCGTCGGCATTGGCAATGCGCCGCAGGACTTCGAAGCCAGCGCCACCATCGATGCGCGCGGCTGCGTGGTCGCGCCGGGCTTCGTCGATCTGGCCGCGCGCCTGCGCGAACCCGGCTTTGAATACAAGGCGACGCTGGAGTCGGAAATGGCCGCGGCCGCGGCTGGCGGCGTGACCAGCCTGGCCTGTCCGCCCGATACCGATCCGGTGCTCGACGAGCCCGGTCTGGTCGAGATGTTGAAGCACCGCGCGCGCCTGCCCGAATTCGCCAACGTCTATCCGATCGGCGCCTTGACGACCGGGCTCAAGGGCCGGCATTTGACCGAGATGTCCGAGCTTTCCGATGCCGGCTGTGTGGCCTTCGGCCAGGCGACGACGGCCATCGTCGATACGCAGGTGCTGATGCGCGCCATGCAGTATGCGGCGACTTTCGACTACCCGGTGTGGCTGCAGGCGCTGGATCCCTATCTGGCGCGAAACGGCGTCGCCCATGACGGCGAAGTCGCGGCCCGCCTCGGCCTTGCCGGCATTCCGGTGGCCGCCGAAACCGTCGCGCTCGGCACGCTGCTGCTGCTGGCGCAGGAGACCGGCGTGCGTCTGCACATCACCCGCGTCTCATCGGCGGCGGGCCTGGACATGATCCGCATCGGCCGCGAGCAGGGCATCAAGGTGACGTGCGACGTTTCCGCACATCACCTGCATCTCTGCGAAAACGACATCGGCTTCTTCAATTCGCATGCGCGCCTCGACCCGCCGCTGCGCAGTCAGCGCGATCGCGATGCGCTGCGCCAGGGCTTGGCCGACGGCAGCATCGACGCGCTGTGCTCCGACCATACGCCGGTCGACGACGACGGCAAGCAAGTGCCCTTCGGCGAGGCCGAAGCCGGCGCCACCGGCCTCGAACTGCTGCTGCCGCTGACGCTCAAATGGGCGGCGGAAATGAAGGTGCCCTTGTCCACGGCGCTGGCGCGCATCACCACCGATCCGGCCCGCATCCTCGGCCTCAAGGCCGGCACGCTGGCGGTCGGCGCGGCTGCCGACGTCTGCATCTTCGATCCGCAGGCCGAAGTGCTGATCAGCCGCAGCGGGCTGAAGAGTCAGGGCAAGAACACGCCCTTCCTCGGCTACTCGCTGCCGGGTCGCGTCAAGGCGACCTTGCTCGACGGCAAGCTGATCTACGACGGCTTGTTCGCCTGAGGTAGAACAGCCCTCCCCGGCCCCCTTCCCGAGGAAGGGGGCCGGGGAGAGGGCTTAATCCCCCGTCGGCGAGATGCGGAAGGCTTTCACCTGCGGCATCTGGCGCAGGCTGATGGACAGACGCGAAATATTGCGTATATCCGAGGTGCGGATCACCATGCGATATTCAAAGCGCTGTCCGTCGTCGGTGGTTCGATAGCTGAGGTTGGCGATATTGAAGCCATGCTCGCGCAGCAGGATGCGCAGATCGTCCTCGGGAATGACGTACTGACGATCGAAGCTCAGGTGATGCTGCGCATAGACATGCGTGGGAATCTTGCCTTCTATCCAGCGGAATACCGAAAGCACGATGAGCGTCAGCGCCGTGGCCAGCGCGGCCGGATAGTAGAAGCCGATGCCGATCAACACGCCGATTGCGGCCGTCATCCAGATCGAGGCGGCGGTCGTCAGCCCGCGTACGCTCAGGCCTTCCTTGAAGATCACGCCGGCGCCAAGGAAGCCGATGCCGGTCATGATGCCTTGCGCCATGCGCGTCGGATCGGTACGAAAGGCCTCGGCGGCGCTGCCGGGCAACCACTGCGACTGATACAGCGTCACCAGCATCAGCAGACTGGAAGCGAGGCAGACCAGGGTGTGCGTGCGGAAGCCGGCGGGGCGGGCGTGATAGCTGCGCTCGATACCGATGATGCCGCCGGCACCCACGGCCGCGAGCAGGTGAAGGAGAATGGCTTGCGACTCAGGATTCATGCTGGCCCCTCGAAGTGAATGCCAACATCATAGAAGCTTGGCGCGTTTGCGCAATACGCGCCGACGCACTTGCAAAGCCACTTGCCGCTGCTGCAATGTCAGCCTGTTGCAAGCAGTTTTAGATTAGTATAATTAAAACAATAAGATAAAATAATCATCCATCTGTATCTTCTACGCGAGGGGGCGACGGGAGAATGCTGCAACTGCGTTTCCTGCTGCGCGAATATTGGCCCTGGCTCGTTGCCGCCGTCTGCACGGCGCTGTTCGAGCTGACGCAACCCTATGCCTTGCAGCAGCTTGCCCTTGCTTTTCAGCAGGCCATCGCCGGTCCCGCCGTGGCGATGGACGAAGCCTTGCCCGTTCTGCTTGCGCTGCCGCTGAGTCTGGCCTTCCTCTGCCTGCCGTCGCCGCTGTGCCGCCGCCAGGGTGCGGGAACGAGCTTCCTGATGTGCGTGGTTTGTCTGCTGCTGCCCCCGCTGCTTTGCGTCGCCCTTCTGTTTGTTGGCGTTCGTTATGCGCCGTTCGCGGCCATGGTCGGCATCTGGATCGGCAGCAGCTTGCACTTTGCGCGCCAGTTGCGCGAGGCGCAGCGCAAGCTGCTGCGCGCCCAGCATCGCGCCGCGACGACGCTGAATGCGATTGCAGACGCGGTGATGAACGTGTCGCCCGAATGCCTGCTGTCCAGCGCGAACCCGGTCGGCATGGCGCTGGTGGGTGCGAATCACGGCCGCCTCGGCCAGCATGCCGGCGTGGCGCTGGGCTTGCCGGGAAAGTTGATGCGGCAGCTTGAGGAAATGGTGCTGCAGTGCGTGGCGGAAGGTAGTACCGTGCGCCTGCCGCAACCGCTGGCAGTGGGCAGCCACCAGATGCGCGCGACCGCCGGGCCGATTTTCGGCAGCGAAGGCTGCGTCGATGAAGTCGTGCTGGTGCTCAGCGATATCAGCGAGAGCGTAGCGGCGCACGACAAGCTGTATCACGAGGTGCATCACGACGCCCTGACCGGCCTGCCCAATCGCGCCCTGCTGACGCGCCACATCGCCGATGCGGTCAGCCGCGCCATGCAGGGCGGCGAGGTCGCGGCGCTGCTGTTCGTCGACATCGATCACTTCAACCGCATCAACGACAGTTTCGGCCACTACATCGGCGACGCGATCCTGATCGAGACCGCGCACCGCCTGCAGACAGTGGTCGGCAAGGTCGCGCGCGTCGCACGCTGGGGCGGCGACGAATATGTGGTGCTGCTCGACGACATCTCCGGCCGCGAAGCGGCGGCCGAAATCGCGCAGTTGATCACGACGGCCATCAGCGCGCCGATGAACATCAACGGCGTCAGCCTGCGAATCAACTGCAGCATCGGCATCAGCCTGGCGCCGGCCGACAGCATCAATGTCGAGGAGCTGCTGGCCATGGCGGACACCGCGATGGCGCGCAGCAAGATATGCAGCGACGGCGGCTGCCGCTTCTACAGCCATGCCATGAGCCGCAGCGATGCCATCGATCTGGAAAGCGCCTTGCGCCAGGCCTTGCAGAAGAACGAATTCGATCTGTACTTCCAGCCGCAGATCTCGCTCGCCACGGGCCATCTGGTCGGCATGGAGGCGCTGTTGCGCTGGTCGCGGCCGGGGCGCGGCCTGGTGCCGCCCGATCACTTCATCCCGGTGGCGGAGGAAATCGGACTCATCATCGACATTGGTGTCTGGACCATACACCGCGCCGCGCAGCAGCTGAAGCTCTGGAGCGAGGCCGGGCTTCCGGTCGTGCCCGTCGCCATCAATGTGTCCGCGCGGCAGTGCCTGGACGATCGCATCACGCGGGTGATTGCCGATGCCGTGCGCAACGCCGGCGTCAGCCCCGCACTGCTGAAGATCGAGCTGACCGAGGCAACGACGATGAACAATGTCGATCATGTCGCCAGCCTGCTGCGCGGCGTCCATGGTCTGGGCGTGCGCATCTCGGTCGACGATTTCGGCACCGGTTTTTCCTCGCTGCCCTACCTCAAGCGCTTCCCCATCAGCCAGCTCAAGATCGACCGTTCCTTCGTGCACGATATCGCCCTCAGTGCCGACGACGCGGCCATCGTCAGCGGCACCATTGCGCTGGCTCGCGGCCTCGGCATCGAGGTCGTGGCCGAAGGCGTGGAAACCGAAGAGCAGGTGGCCTTCCTCGGCGCGCGCGGCTGCGACATCGCGCAGGGTTTCTATTTCTCGCTGCCGCTCAATCCGGCCGAGGCGCGCGAAATCCTCGGGCGCGGCGCCGATTACGAATGGTTCAGCCAGCCAGCCAGCGCCATCCAGCCGCTATGAAGGCGTAGCGCAGGCCCTTGCCCAGCGCCATCCACAGCACGCACGGCAGCAGCGGCAGGCGCAGCCAGCCGGCGGCGACGCAGAGCAGATCGCCGATCAGCGGCAGCCAGGCGAAGAACAGAATAGGCGCGCCCCAGCGCTGCGCCATGTGCAGATGCTTCTGGTCAAGTTTTGCAAGGGTCCTCTCCGGCAGCAGACGCGCCAGCGCATAGCTGCTCATGCCGCCCAGCGTATTGCCGAGGGTGGCGAGCAGCAAGGCCATCGGCAGCGACTCCGGCCACGCCGCGAGCACGGCCAGGAACGCCGCTTCGGAACCCCCGGGCAGCAAGGTTGCCGCCAGAAAGCTGGCGATGAAGAGACCGCAGAGCGCGGCCGCCAGCGTCATTGCGCAGCGCCGACGACGCGATGGGGAATGATGCGAACCAGCTGGATGCGCGGCCCGTCCATGCGCTTCACCACCGCATCGAAGTGAGCGAAGCCGACCGACTCGCCCTCATGCGGCAGATTGCCGAGCTTCCACATGATCAGGCCACCGACCGAATCAACCTCTTCGGTTTCCGTTACGTCGATGCCCAAGGCTTGCTCCAGCGTGACGATGGGCAGGCTGCCCTTGCCGAGCAGGCTGCCGTCATCGAGTCGCGTCCAGCCGCGGCTGCTCTGGTGAAACTCGTCGCGAATGTCGCCGACCAGGGCGCCCAGAATATTGTCGAGCGTGATGAAGCCGACAGGCGGCTGGCCCGCATGGCCGATGATGGCGAAGTGCGGCAAACCGTTGCGGAAGCGGCGGAACAGCTCCATCGCCGGCATGTCGGGCGGTATCAGCTGCAGGGGTCGCTTGAGCACCTCGAAATCGATATTGCCCTTGCCGGTTTGCTGGGCGAGGAAGATGTCCTTGAGATAGACGAGGCCGGCGACGGTGCCGTCTTCGTGCATGTAAGGGTAGCGACTGTAGCGATGACGCGCGATGTATTCGAGGCCGTCGGCGACGCTGTGCCCGGCCGACAGCGTGACCGCTTCGCGGAACGGCTGCATCAGGTCTGCGACGTCGATATTGCCGAAATCGACCGAGTAGGCGAGACGTTGCCATTCATCCTTGGTGAACTCCTCGGGCGCATGACGATTGCGCATGATGAGCTTGAGTTCGGCCGTCGTGTAGTGACTGTCGTGGCTGTGATCGGCGTCTAGCCTGAACACGCGCAGTACCAGATTGGCGCTCTGGTTGAGCAGCCAGATCGCCGGATACATCAGCCAGTAGAAACCATACAGCGGCACGGCCGTCAGCAGCGCGATCGACTCGGCACGGCGGATGGCCAGCGACTTGGGCGCGAGCTCGCCGACCACGATGTGCAGGAAAGAGATGATCGAAAACGCCAGCAAAAAGGAAATGCCGTGCACCAGATCGGGCGAGGTAACGCCCGCCAGGGAAAACAACGGTTCGAGCAGGGTGGCGAAAGCCGGTTCACCGATCCAGCCCAGACCCAGCGAAGCGAGGGTAATGCCGAGCTGGCAGGCCGAAAGATAGGCGTCGAGCTGACCATGGACGCGCGCCAGCACCTCACCTTGCCATCCATATTTCTTGGCGATGGCCTTGACGCGGGTCTGGCGCAATTTGACCAGGCTGAACTCGGCGGCCACGAAAAAGCCGTTGAGGAAAACCAGAAACAGCGCCAGCAACAGCGGGAACAGGCTACTACCCATAGGGAAACAGCGCCGAAAGCCGGGGCCGTTCCGCTCCTTTCATGTGAGGAAGAGGCGGAATTCTAGCCTGAACCGTTTTATCGCCCGAAAAAGCCTGCTGCCGGGGCAGGCCGGCATGCTAAATTCAGTCTCCCGTCTCACGCATTTCCCGTTCCCGCCATGCCTGTCGCAAAGTCCCCGCGTAAAAAAGCCGCCAAAGCAGTCGACTATCTGGAGAAAATCCTCAATGCCCGCGTCTATGACGTGGCCGTCGAAACGCCTCTGGATTTTGCGCCCGGCATTTCGCAGCGCAGCGGTAACCGCATCTTCCTCAAGCGCGAGGATATGCAGCCGGTGTTCAGCTTCAAGATCCGCGGCGCCTACAACAAGATCGCCAGCCTCACGCCGGAGCAAAGGAAGCGCGGCGTCATCTGTGCATCGGCCGGCAACCACGCTCAAGGCGTGGCCTTGTCGGCCAAGCACCTGGGTTGCCGTGCCGTCATCGTTATGCCTTCGGTGACACCGCAGATCAAGATCAACGCGGTCAAGGCGCGCGGCGGCGAAGTGGTGCTGCACGGCGACTCCTTCGATGAAGCCTATGCGCATGCGCTGGAGCTGGAGAAGCAGCAGGGCCTGACCTTCGTCCATCCCTTCGACGATCCCGAAGTCATTGCCGGCCAGGGCACCATCGGCATGGAAATCCTGCGCCAGCATCCCGATCCCATCGACGCCGTGTTCTGCTGCGTCGGCGGCGGCGGGCTGATCTCCGGCGTGGCCGCCTATATCAAGCGCCTGCGTCCGGAAACGAAGATCATCGGCGTCGAGACCTTCGATGCCGACGCTCTGACCCGCTCGCTGGCCGCGGGGAAGCGCGTCAAGCTCGATAGCGTCGGCCTCTTTGCCGACGGCACTGCAGTCAAGCTGGTCGGCCAGGAGACCTTCCGTCTTTGCCAGCAATACGTGGATGAAATGATCAGCGTCGACACCGACGCGATCTGCGCCGCGATCAAGGACGTGTTCGAGGACACGCGTTCGATTCTCGAGCCCTCCGGCGCGCTGGCGCTGGCCGGCGCCAAGGCCTGGGTCGAGAAGCACGGCGTCAAGGGCAAGACGTTGGTGGTCACCGCTTCCGGCGCCAACATGAACTTCGACCGCCTGCGCTTCGTCGCCGAGCGCGCCGAAGTCGGCGAGCGGCGCGAGGCCATTCTGGCGGTGACGATTCCCGAGAAACCGGGCAGCTTCAAGAAATTCTGTTCGCTGCTCGGCAAGCGCTCCATCACCGAATTCAATTATCGCTACGCCGATCCGCAGACCGCGCACATCTTCGTTGGCGTGCAGATCGGCAGCCGCGATGAAGTGACCAAACTGATCGCTTCGCTCGAAAAGCACGACCTCGCCACACTGGACCTCACCGACAACGAAACCGCCAAGCTGCATGTGCGCCACCTCGTCGGCGGCCATCCGCGCTCTGCGGCGCAGCACGAGATTCTCTATCGCTTCGAATTCCCGGAGCGTCCCGGCGCGTTGATGAATTTCTTCGACCACATGCAGCGTGTGCGCGGCGACTGGAACATTTCGCTGTTCCACTACCGCAATCACGGCGCCGACTACGGGCGCGTGCTGATCGGCATGCAGGTTCCGCCCAAGGACAAGAAGGCCTTCAACGTCTTCCTCAAGACCCTGGGCTACGACTATCAGGACGAAAGCGACAACCCGGTCTACAAGCTGTTTCTCGGCTAAGCCTGGATTGGCCGCGCAAGAGGGGCGGCGCGGCTTAGATCAGAGACGGTCCTTGCCGGCCAGCTCGCCCAGATCTTTCCAGGCCTTGCTGCAACGTGCGTCGTTCGAGGTGCAGCCGTCCACCATGGTGTCGCCAATGACGCCGACCAGATCGAGATCCTCGGCCTCGGCGCTATGCGAAACGGTCATCGGTGCCCGCTCGACCAGTGCAGTCGCCTGGCTGTCGCGCGCATGCAGCGCAGCACCGTAGCCGATTGCGGCCAGCAGGATGGCCGAAAAACCCAGTGCGGATGCCTTTTTCATTTTTTCTCTCCCATAAGTCGCTTGTTACTTCCAGACTAATGGGGCCGCGTTACAGCTTCAAGTCAGAAATTTTTCTGTTCGCAACGAGGCGCTTTATGTCCGCGAGCTTGCCACACCCGCGGATGTGAAAAATTTCACGCGCCGGGCTGCTGGGCGAGGATGTCCTGAATCATTTTCTCCAGTGCGGGCATCGGCAAGGCGCCGCTAACGCGGCCGAGCTCCTGGCCGCGATGGAATACCGCCAGGGTTGGAATCGAGCGGATATTGAACGCCTGTCCGGCGGCTGGGTGTGCTTCGGTGTCGAGCTTGGCGAATACGAGCCGACCACCGAACTTGGCCGCGGCGGCCTTGAAGGTCGGCGCAAAGCCGCGACAGGGCGCGCACCAGGGCGCCCAGAAATCGACGAGCAAGGGCAAGGCGCTGCTGTCGATCAGCTCTTCGAGATCATGCCCGTCGATGTCGAGTGGCGCCGTCAATAAGGGCGAGCGGCATTTGCCGCATACAGCGTTGGCGCCAAGTCGCTGTGGGTCGATACGGTTGCGCTGGGCGCAGTGAGGACAGCGGATTTCCATGAGATGCTCCAGAGGTAGGCTCAAATTGCATATGGGGCCGACTGAACGCGCTGCAAGGCCGGCCGCAGTCGAGCCGGCAAGCCTGAACCTGCTTACCCGACCCATGCATAAGCATATGCAAATCGAATGCATATGCATCTGAAAATTGCGTCGTTCTGCTTATAAGTCGCAGTCCATACACTCCGCTCACCTTATTCAAAAACGGAGTGTTCCAAATGGCTCGCAAGCTTCTCTCTTCGCTGATCACCACCGCGGCATTCAGCATTGTCGCCGGCAATGCGCTGGCCACCGACTACACCCTGCTTAATGTCTCCTACGATCCGACGCGCGAGCTCTATCAGGACGTCAACGCCCGCTTCATCAAGCACTGGGAAGCCAGGAATCCCGGCGACAAGCTGACCATACGCCAGTCGCACGGCGGCTCCGGCAAGCAGGCGCGCGCCGTGCTCGACGGCCTCGAGGCCGACGTGGTGACGCTGGCGCTCGGTTACGACATCGACGTGCTGGTCGACAAGGGCCTTGTCGCCAAGGACTACCAGAAGAAGTTTCCGTACAACGCCTCGCCGTATGACTCGACCATCGTGTTCCTGGTGCGCAAGGGCAATCCCAAGGGCATCAAGGACTGGGATGACCTGATCAAGCCGGGCATCTCCGTCATCACCCCGAACCCCAAGACCTCCGGCGGCGCCCGCTGGAACTACCTGGCCGCATGGGGCTATGTGTTGAAGAAGGGCGGCACCGAAGCGCAGGCCAAGGACTTCGTCGGCAAGCTGTTCAAGAACGTGCCCATCCTCGACACCGGCGCGCGCGGTTCCACCACCACCTTCGTCGAGCGCGGTCAGGGCGACGTGCTGCTGGCCTGGGAAAACGAAGCCTATCTGGCGGTCAAGGAACTCGGTCCGGACAAGTTCGACATCGTGACGCCGTCGGTTTCCATCCTCGCCGAACCACCGGTTGCGATTGTCGACAAGGTCGTCGACAAGAAGGGCACGCGCAAGATCGCGCAGGCCTATCTGGACTTCCTGTTCAGCGCCGAAGGTCAGGAAGTCGCCTTCAAGCACTATCAGCGTCCGGCGCTGGCCGAGAAGGACAAATTCCTCGCCACACGTGAAAAGAACCTGTTCGCGCCGGTCAAGCTGTTCACCATCGATGAGGTCTTCGGCGGCTGGCAGAGGGCCCAGAAGACCCACTTCAACGATGGCGGCGTCTTCGACCAGATCTATGCGCCGGGCAAGTGATCCCGCATCCCGGAAAGCCGGCGCTACGCCGGCTTTTTCCGTTTTGATATAACTAAATTCGAAAAACGTATTTTTTCTTTATAAGAAGACTCCCTATACTGGCCTTTCTCTTATATCAAAACACTGAAAGGATGGCGTCGTGAACCTTTTGTCCCTCAAGAATTTGCTGCGCGGCGGTGTGGCCGCAACGGCCCTGGTGGCGCTGTCGGCGCATGCCGATACGACGCTGCTGAACGTCTCCTACGACGTGGCGCGCGAGCTGTACAAGGACTACAACCCCGTCTTTGCAAAGTACTGGAAAGCCAAGACCGGCGAAACCGTCAATATCAACCAGTCGCACGGCGGCTCCAGCAAGCAGGCCCTGTCCGTGGCGGCCGGCCTCGAAGCCGACGTGGTGACCATGAACCAGGCCACCGACATCGACCTGCTCGCCGAGAAGGGCGTGGTTACGCCCGACTGGCGCAAGAAGTTTCCTAACGGCGCCGCGCCCTTCACCACGGTGCAGGTCTTCCTGGTCCGCAAGGGCAACCCCAAGCACATCAAGGACTGGGACGATCTCGTGAAGCCGGGCGTCCAGGTCGTGATCCCGAATCCCAAGCTGACCGGCAATGGCCGCTACAGCTATCTGGCCGGCTGGGGCAGCGTCATCAAGAAGGGCGGCACCGAAGCCCAGGCGCGCGACTACGTGACCAAGCTGTTCAAGAACGTGCCGGTGCTGGACAGCGGCGGCCGCGCCGCCAGCGTGACCTTCACCCAGCGCAATATCGGCGACGTGCTCGTCACCTTCGAGAACGAAGTGAAGCTGCTGACCCTGGAACACGGTACCGACAAGTTCGACGTCGTCTATCCGAGCATTACCATCCTCGCCGAGCCGCCCATCGCCGTCGTCGACAAGGTTGTGGACAAGCGCGGTACGCGCAAGATCGCCACCGAATACCTGAACTACCTGTATTCGGAAGAAGGCCAGTCCGTCGGCGCCAAGAACTACTTCCGCGTCCGCAACGAGACCATCGCCAAGCGCTACGCCATCATGTATCCGAAGATCGCGACCTTCACGCTGGACGAGGTTTTCGGCAGCTGGGCCAAGGCGCAGAAGACGCACTTCTCCGACGGCGGCATCTTTGATCAGATCTATACGACCGGCAAGTAAGCATGGCTCCCCTCTCCCTTGATGGGAGAGGGGCCGGGGGAGAGAGTGGTGGGCCCGGGCCTTCCCCCTCTCGCCAGCCCTCCCCCGCGAGGGGGTGGGAGTTTCAACCAAAGACCAATTATGAGCACTGCCTTCTTTCGCAAGCACAACGTGCTGCCGGGCTTCAACATCTCGCTGGGATACACGCTGCTGTATCTCTGCCTGGTGGTCCTGATCCCGCTGTCAGCGGCTTTCCTCAAGACCCACAGCATGGGCTGGGAAGCCTTCTGGGCGACCGTCACCACGCCGCGCGTGATTGCTTCGTACAAACTTAGCTTCGGCACCTCGCTGCTGGCCGGCGCGATCAACGCCGTGTTCGGCCTCCTCGTCGCCTGGGTGCTGGTGCGCTATGAATTCTGGGGGCGTCGCTTCATCGATGCGCTCGTCGATCTGCCCTTTGCATTACCGACCGCCGTGGCCGGCATTGCGCTGACCTCGCTCTACGCCGGCAACGGCTGGATCGGCCAGTTCTTCGAACCCTACGGCATCCGGATCGCCTTCACGCCGCTGGGCATCCTGGTGGCGCTGACCTTCATCGGCCTGCCTTTCGTCGTGCGCACCGTGCAGCCCGTGCTCGAGGATCTCGAAACCGAGCTCGAAGAAGCCGCCGCCAGTCTCGGCGCCGATCGTCTGCAGACCTTCCTGCGCGTGATCCTGCCGGCCGTCGGCCCGGCGTTGATCACCGGCTTTGCGCTGGCCTTTGCCCGCGCCGTCGGCGAATACGGTTCGGTCATCTTCATCGCCGGCAACGTGCCCATGGTGTCCGAGATCACGCCGCTGCTCATCATCACCAAGCTCGAACAGTACGACTACGTTGGCGCCACCGCCATCGCCGTGTCCATGCTGGTCGTCTCCTTCGTCCTGCTGCTGATCATCAATCTGCTGCAGGGCTGGACCAAGAAGCGCAAGGAGGCATGACATGTCAGGCGCCACTTCCACATTGACCGCGCATTCCGCACCCGGCGCGCGCGCGCCGTCGGCGACGACCGAGCCCTTCATCGTCCGCGCCATCCTGATCGGCATTGCGCTGCTCTTCCTCGGCCTCTTCCTGTTCGTGCCGCTGATCTCGGTGTTCTACGAGGCGCTCAAGAAGGGCTTCGACGTCTACTGGGCCGCGCTGATCGAACCCGACGCCGTCTCGGCGATCAAGCTCACGCTGCTGACCGCCGCCATCGCCGTGCCGCTCAATCTCGTCTTCGGCGTGGCCGCCGCCTGGGCCATCGCCAAATTCCAGTTCCGCGGCAAGCAGTTCCTGATCACGCTGATCGACCTGCCGTTCTCGGTGTCGCCGGTCATCGCCGGCCTCATCTACGTGCTGATCTTCGGCGCGCAAGGCTGGTTCGGCACTTATCTGCAGGACAACGACATCAAGATCATCTTCGCCGTGCCCGGCATCGTGCTGGCCACGATCTTCGTTACCTTCCCCTTCGTCGCGCGCGAGCTGATCCCGCTGATGGAAGCGCAAGGCAGCGAGGAGGAAGAGGCCGCCCGCGTGCTCGGCGCCAACGGCTTCCAGATCTTCTGGAACGTGACGCTGCCCAACATCAAGTGGGGCCTGCTCTACGGCGTGATTCTCTGCAACGCCCGCGCCATGGGCGAGTTCGGCGCCGTCTCGGTGGTCTCGGGCCACATTCGCGGCCTCACCAACACGCTGCCGCTGCACGTCGAGATCGTCTACAACGAGTACAACTTCACCGCCGCCTTCGCCACCGCCTCGCTGCTGGCGCTGCTGGCGCTGGTGACGCTGGTGCTGAAGAGCGTTGTCGAATGGCGCAGCGCGCGCGTCATCGATGCAGACGCAGCCACGGAAAACGTACAGAAATAATTTTGCACGGCCTCACGCCGAGGCCGGAATCGGAAAGAAGATCATGAGCATCTCGGTACAGAACATCGGCAAGAAATTCGGCGCCTTCACCGCGCTCGACAATATTTCGCTCGACTTCCCGCAAGGCGAACTCGTCGCGCTGCTCGGCCCCTCGGGCTGCGGCAAGACCACGCTGCTGCGCGTCATCGCCGGCCTTGAACATCCCGATCAGGGCAAGGTGCTGTTCGACGGCGAGGACGCCTCCCGCCGCGACGTGCGCCAGCGCCAGGTCGGCTTCGTGTTTCAGCACTATGCGCTGTTCCGTCACATGACCGTGTTCGAGAACGTCGCCTTCGGCCTGCGCGTGAAAAAGCGCAAGGAGCGTCCGAGCAACGCCGAGATCGAGCGCAAGGTGCATGAGCTCTTGAATCTCGTCCAGCTCGACTGGCTGGCCGACCGCTACCCCTCGCAACTCTCCGGCGGCCAGCGTCAGCGCATCGCCCTGGCGCGCGCACTGGCGGTCGAACCCAAGGTGCTGCTGCTCGATGAACCCTTCGGCGCGCTCGACGCCAAGGTGCGCAAGGAACTGCGCCGCTGGCTGCGCCGCCTGCACGACGAACTGCACATCACCTCCATCTTCGTTACGCACGATCAGGAAGAGGCGCTCGAAGTCGCCGACCGCGTGGTGCTCATGAACAAGGGTCATATCGAGCAGATCGGCACACCGAACGAGGTGTACACCCGTCCGGCCACGCAGTTCGTGTACGGCTTTCTGGGATCCGCCAACATCTTCCACGGCCGCATCAGCGACGGCGGCCTTGCCGTCGGCGAACACACGCTGCCGCTCGACGAATGCACGCTCAAGGCCGAGGTTGGTGAGGACGGCGCCGCGGTCGCCTACGCGCGTCCGCACGATCTTGAGATCGTCCGCCCCAACGGTCATGCCGAAGAAGGCATTCCCAGCAAGGTGCTGCGCGTTCTCACCATCGGCACGCTGATCCGCGTCGAACTCGAAAACCCAGCCAATCCGACGACGCCGATCGAAGCGGAACTCACGCGCGAGCAGTACGACGAGCTCAATCTCAAGGACGGCGAGGAAGTCGTCGTGCGCACGAAGAACGTGCGCCTGTTTCCCAAGATCGACTATCTGGCCAACCGGGTCTCGGTATGAACTTCCAGCAACTGCGCATCGTCCGCGAGGCCGTCCGTCAGGATTTCAACCTGACCGAAGTCGCCAATGCGCTGTTCACTTCGCAGCCCGGCGTCAGCAAGCACATCAAGGACCTTGAGGAAGAAATCGGCGTCGAGCTTTTCGTGCGCCGCGGCAAGCGCCTGCTGGGCCTGACGCCGCCGGGCAAGGAGCTGGTGCCGGTGGTCGAGCGCATTCTGCGCGACACGCAAAACCTCAAGAACATTGCCGACCAGTACGCCAGCCGCGAGCAGGGCAACCTGACCATCGCCACCACGCATACGCAAGCGCGCTACGCGCTGCCCGAGGTTATCAAGCAGTTCAAGGAGCGCTATCCCAAGGTGCATCTCACGCTGCACCAGGGCGGCCCGGCCGAGATTACCGAAATGCTGATGCAGGGCACCGCCGACATCGGCATCGCCACTGAAGGCCTGCATGTCGCACCGGCGCTGGCCGCCTTTCCTTCGTACACGTGGCACCACGGCATCATCGTGCCGCACGACCACCCGCTGACCCAGCTCAAGGGCCTGACGCTCGAAGCCGTCGCCGAGTATCCGATCATCTCGTACAACGAGGGCTACACTGGCCGCGCCCAGGTCGACCGCGCCTTCCAGAAGGCCGACCTTAATCCCGACTTCGTTTTGTCGGCCATTGACGCCGACGTGATCAAGACCTACGTCGAAGTCGGCTTAGGGATAGGCATCATCGCCTCCATGGCCTTCAACCCGGCCAAGGACACGGGCCTGAAGCTATTGAACGCCGACCACCTGTTCGAAAAGAACACGACCTATCTGGCCGTGCACCGCGGCACTTTCCTGCGCGAGTACGCGCATCAGTTCGTGCTGATGCTGGCGCCGGAGATTGATGAGGGTGCGTTGAGGGCAGCCGCGGAAAGTGCCTAATTTCCTGGGCGTCTGATACATTGCCACAGACCGCTAAGTAAGGCTTCCTCGTCGCTCACGTGCTGAAAGCGCTGCCCTTTCTTTCGCTAAATCACGAGCATCAGGGCGAGAAAGCGAACAGCTGACTCAAATAGTGCGGCAAGCGCACTAATAAATTCCGGGGTAATGCGCAGCTGTAGTTGCATCAGAAGCTCCGCATTGGGTGCTCGATCCCATGTCGCTACATGAGACCAAAAGCGTTGTTAGGAGCTTTTCACATTCGACAACGCAAATCCTGTTGTGGGATTTCCTCGTTGCCGATAATGATCCGCGCATGCCGTTCGTACGTCCAGTAGGCGGCGGCCCAGTCGCCGAGGACGACGAGGCGGTTCCTGAAACCGATCAGGAAGTAGACGTGGACGAAGAGCCAGAACAGCCAGGCGGGGAAGCCCGAGAATTCGAACTTGCCGAGCTGGGCGATGGCGGAGTTGCGGCCTATGGTGGCGAGCGAACCGTAGTCCTTGTAGCGGAACGTGCGCGTCGGCTTGCCGTGCATGTGCAGCAGGACGTTGCCGGCGGCGCAGCGGCCCATCTGCTTGGCGGCGGGACTGACGCCGGGCACGTGCTTGCCGTCGGGACCGGTATAGGACGCGAGGTCGCCGATGACATAGACCTCGGGGTGGTCGGGAATCGACAGGTCGCGACCGACGATGACGCGGCCTGCCTTGTCGAGCGGCACGCCGAGTTGTTTGCCCAAGGGTGAAGCCGCCACGCCGGCGCCCCAGATCACCGTCCTGGCGCAGATACGTTCGCCGTCCTTGCCGACGGTGACGCCTTCCGCGTCGATGTGGCTGACCTGGCTCTGGGTGCGCACGACGACGCCGAGCTTTTCGAGCTGCCTTTTCGCCTTGTCGGAAAGCTCGGGCGAGTAGGCGGCGAGAATGCGGTCCGAGCCTTCGAGCAGGATCACGCGCACGCGGTCGAGATTGAGATTGCGGAATTCGCTGCGCAGCGTGTGATAACCGATCTCGGCGAGCGTGCCGGCCATCTCCACGCCGGTGGGACCGCCGCCCACGACCACGAAGCTGAGCCAGGCTTCGCGCTTGGCGCGCTGCGGTTCGCGTTCGGCGTATTCGAAGGCGGTCAGCACGCGACGGCGAATCTCCAGTGCGTCCTCCAACGTCTTCAAGCCCGGCGCCACGGGCGCCCACTCGTCATGGCCGAAGTAGCTGTGGCCGGCGCCGGTGGCGACGATCAGCGCGTCGTAGCCGTACTTGCCGTGCGCGGCATCGTGGCCGACGCTGACAGTGCGGCGTTCCACGTCGATGCCGGTGACGTCGCCGAGAATGACGGTGACGTTCTTCTGGTTGCGCAGGATGTGGCGTATCGGCGCCGAGATGGCCGGCGAGGACAGGCCGGCGGTGGCGACCTGGTAGAGCAGGGGCTGGAACAGATGATGATTGACGCGATCGATCAGCGTGATGTCGACGTCGGGCCCGTCCAGCGCTTTGGCCGCCTCGAGCCCGCCGAAGCCGCCGCCTATGATCACTACATGCTGTCGGGCATCCACCATCGCTATCCCTCCTTCGTGAAGAACGCGCATCAAGCAAACGGGCAGCCTGCCGATTAGAAGGTGATGTGTACCGATGGCGCGCTGCGTTTCGCCGCTCCATGATAGACCGCCTCGATATTGTTGCCGTCCGGGTCCGTGACGAAAGCAGCGTAGTAGCCGGGATGATAGGGGCGTTCGCCGGGCGCGCCGTTGTCCTGGCCGCCGTTGGCGAGCGCCGCCTGATAGAAAGCATTGATCATCGCCCGATCCTGCGCCTGGAAGGCGATGTGGTTGCGGCCCGTCAGCGTGCCGATGGCGGCGGGGCTGTCCGCCGACGACACGCACAGTTCGTCGGCCCAGAAGAAGCGGTCGCCTTCGCCGCCGATGGGAATTTTCAGCGTCGCCAGCACGGCCGTATAGAAAGTCCGCGCGGCCGCCAGATCCTTGACCACCAGCTGAATGTGGTCGAGCAAACGGCCGCGATGAATCTCCATGGTTTCCACGTCGTTCTCCTTCTGCAAAGCGTCACGGATATGACCCGGATGTCGCGGCGCGGTTCGGTCTGAGGTCGAATTGAAACAGTTACGCGCGGTGCAAAAGAAAACGGCCCGGATCGCCGGGCCGCCCTTGCATGCGGTGTTGCTCAGACCAGATTGTTGCGACGGCGCGAGAGCGTGCCGATGAGACCGAGCCCTGCGATAAACAGCGCGGCGCTGGCGGGCTCGGGGACGGCGGTAGTGACCGCCGTGTATTGCAGGCTCAGGAAGCCGTTGAACGGGAATTGCCAGCCTTGGCCGGGGATGGTGCTGTAGTAGGCATTGCCGACACCGAAGCCGGAGGCGTCCTGGAAGGTCTGCGTGCGCGACAGTTGAATGCCGGTGACATTCGGGTCGTTGCTGCTCAGGTAGGCAATGTACTTGGCGCCGCCGTCGAGATTCAGGCCAAGCTTGTTGAACAGGAGGGTGGTGACGCCGCCGGCGGCGTCATACAGATTGGTGGCCGAACCGGACGTGAACAGCGTTGCCCCGGCCGTGTTGTTCGGATTCCATTGCGCCACGTTCAACTGGAACGACGCCAGGGTGTTGCCCAGTGCGTAGAAGCTGAAAGACGACAGCAGCGAATCGGATACGAGCGAAAAGACTTCGCCGACCTTGGGCGAGTCGCCGGACGGATTGGCGGCATTGCCGAAGGATGCAAACGGCAAACCGGTATTCGCGCCGTTCGGCACGTTGGTGTAGAGGGCGGCGGAAGCGCCGCTTGCAAAGGCGAGCAGTACGCAGGCGGCGAGCGCCTGCAGCTTGAGCGGTGAACGAGACATGCGTGACTCCCTGGATGGTTGAGTGTGAGAAGGGCGGTTACCCGCTGCCCAATCTAGGCAGGCTGTATTGCAGACTTGTTATGGGCGACCACCTCTGCCGAATAAATGTTTTTGAAATGAATGGCTTGTCGCATGTATGTCGGCGCCCGCTCCGGCTTAAACGATTGCCCCGCAAGACCTCGGCGGCTAAAATTGCGCAACGGCGGGACGGCGTGTGTAATAAATGCCTGCCTTCCGAATTGCGCTTCCGGACGCTTTTGCCGTTTTGGATGAACCATTGCGGCGGGCCTGGGTCCGAACCTCGGCAGTAGCGCACGCGGCGCGGGGACGACCCCGCGCCTTGGTTTTTGTGTCAGGGACGACCCTGTGGAGAAATGTCATGCAGTGGTTTGTTCTCGTTCTCGCCGGCCTGCTCGAAGTCGGCTGGGCCATCGGCCTCAAATACACCGACGGCTTCACGCGTCTGTGGCCGAGCGTGTTCACCGCCGCCGCCATGCTGATGAGCGTGGGCCTGCTCGGCCTGGCCATGAAGAGCCTGCCGGTCGGCACCGCCTACGCCGTGTGGGTGGGTATAGGCGCTGCCGGCACCGTGATCTTCGGTATCTTCCTGTTCGGCGAATCGGCCAGTCTGCCGCGCCTCATCAGCGTTGCCCTGATCCTGCTCGGCGTAATCGGGCTCAAGCTGTCGGCGTGAGATAGGCAGCCCGCCGCACTCATCCAGCAAGGCATGAAAGACAAGGCCCGCATCTGCGGGCCTTGTCGTCGGGCGGGCCGAGATCAGAGCGCGTGTGCCGCATCGCTTGCGCTCCGTCGGGCCGGGGCGCGGTCGCTGCGAGCGGCATCGGCAACGGGATGCTGGACCAGCTCGACCCCGGCAGCGACGGCACGCCTGGCCTGGCTCGCGTTCTCGACATCGATCAGGCTGCGAATGCCGTAATCGGCGAGGCGCAATGCCAGCAGATTGAGCTGTTCCGGACTTTTCAGTAGCGCATGGTCGAGACGGATCACATCAGGCTGCAGCGAAAGCAGCCAGTGGGCGTTGTTCCAGTCGTTGCCGTGCGCCGCCAGGGCGATCTGGTAGCCGCGCTGGCGATAGGCGTCGAGCGCGGCGCGCAGCGCTACATTGACGTCCTCTGCGTCGATATTGATTTCCAGCGTGATGTTCTGCGGCGAGAGGCCGCACGCGCGCAACGCATTTTCGAAGACGATGCCGTGGCCGTTCGGGACGATCTCGATGTGGCGCAGATGGATCTTCACGTAGAGATGCTGCTGATCCGAATGCAGCAGGTAGTTCAGGGCATGCAGCGTGCGCACGAGCCGGTCTAGATGCACGAACTCGGCATTGTTGCTGGGGATGGCGAACACCGCGTCGGGGTGCAGCGGCAGGTCGTTGAGCTCTCCCTGCGCCGCGAGGGTGGCGGTGTGCCCATGCAGCGAGCCCGATGCGCCGACGTAGATGGGCGCATACCGCGAGTCCAGCGTGATGCGCGCATAGTGCGCCACGGCGCCGGTCGGCGTGGCGTTGAACGGGTCGTCGAGCCGCAGGTAGGGACGTTGGTCGCGGTCGCGAGCGTTGAGATAACGGACGAGATCGGTCAGTGGCATGCGCTGCTCCTTTCCGCCTTGCGGCGGGAATATGTTGTTCGTATGCCCGAAAATAGCGTCATCGGCGCTGCATGCGAACGATCTTGTTTGGACATGCTTATCAACGACTCACCGTCTAAGCATATACGCTGGGTACGAATAGAAAAGCGAATTTTCTTGCAGCTTCCATGCAATGCCTTGCATGGAAGTTCAGCATGCGAAAACTGCAAGTCGGGCACGCTCCGGGTTGGCCGGATCGGGGAAAATCACGGCGGCAGGACCGTCCGCGATGCCAGCGTCTAGCGCTCTTTCCGGCAGCGCATTCCCGGCCTGACGCAACATGCAGCGCATTAATGACGGCGGCGCCGGCTTTCTATTTGCGGAAGATAATTTTGCGGCGCCCGGGTTCGGGCATCCCGACGGTCCGACATTGATGCGGTGCGACAATGCTGGCTGGGGCCGCCGACAACGGGTACCCTTACGCCCCTGCTCGCCCATTCTCAGATTGCATGACCGCCGTTCCCGATTCCGCCGACCTGCCGCTCGACAGACGCAGCCTGTATGCCTATCTCGGTGCGCGTTTTTCCGCCACCCAGGCTTTCCATGTCTTCCTGGTCTCGGTCGGCTGGCACCTGTACGAACTGACCGGCAGCGCGCTCGATCTCGGCCTGATCGGACTGTTCCAGTTCCTGCCGACAATGGCCATGCTGCTGGTGGTCGGTCACGTCGTCGATCATTACGACCGTATCAGGGTGCTGCGTTGCGTGCAGCTGCTGTCCGCGATCTCCATCGCCGCGCTGGCAGCCACCAGCCACAGCGGCGCGATCGGCCGCGAGCTGATCTTTGCCTTCGTGTTCCTCTACTCGATCACCCGCGCCTTCGAGGGACCGGCGCAGCAGGCCATCCTGCCGTCGCTGGTGCCGACGCATCAACTGCCGCGGGCGATTGCGGCGGCGAGTTCGATGCAGGAGCTGGGCTCCATCATCGGCCCGGCCGTCGGCGGCCTGCTGTGCATGATTGCGCCGGAGGCGGCGTATGCTGCGGTGGCCGGGCTTTACTTGCTGTCAGTCATCCTGCTGGCGATCCCCAAGCCCACGCATGCGCCGGCGCGCGGCGGCCAACACAGCGCCGCCACCGATGCGCGGGCCATTCTGCGCAATCTCTTCGCCGGTTTCGCCTATGTGCGGAAGAACCCGGTCCTGCTCGGCGCCATGACGCTGGACATGGCCGCCACCTTGCTCGGCGGCGTATGGGCGCTGCTGCCGGTGGTGGCCAAGGACATTCTGCAGGTCGATGCCTGGGGCCTCGGCGTGCTGCGTTCGGCTTCGGCGCTGGGCGCGCTGATGATGGCGGTGAGCCTGACGCGTTGGCCGCTGCAGACGCGGGTCGGCAGGAAGCTGTTCGTCTCGGTGTTTATTTACGGCCTCTCGGTCATCGTCTTCGGCCTGTCGCATTCGTTCTGGCTGTCATTCGTCGCATTGGTGGCGCTCGGTGCATCGGACAATATCAGCGTGGTGGTGCGCGGTTCGCTGGCGCAGCTTGAGACGCCGAACGAAATGCGCGGCCGCGTCGGCGCGGTCAGCTTCACCTTCATCAATATCTCCAGCCAGGTCGGCCAGCTTGAAACCGGCATCGTCGCGGCGCTGCTCGGCACGGTGCCGGCCATTGTGGTCGGCGGTGTCGGCGCGATTGCGGTCGCCGGCCTGTGGATGAAGATGTTCCCGGCGCTGCTGCACAGGGATCGCATGCATCACCTGTAGGCAGGCGGGGCGCCGGGCGGCGCCGGCAAATAAGGGATAATTGCGTCTTTGCGGGGCGACTGGCCCTGCCCGCCACCGTACCCATCATGCGCTTCATCGAAAAACTCAAGGCCGCCTGGAAGCAGAATAACTCGCTGGTCTGCGTCGGTCTCGATCCCGACCTGGCCCGGTTCCCCTCGCCGCTGGAAAAGAAGGCGTCCTCGATCTTCGCCTTCAACAAGGCCATCATCGACGCGACCCACGATCTGGTCTGCGCCTACAAGCCGCAGATCGCCTACTTCGCGTCCGAGTCGGCCGAAGACCAGCTGCAGCAGACGCTGGACTATCTCAAAGCCAACTATCCGCACATTCCCGTCATCCTCGATTCCAAGCGCGGCGACATCGGCAGCACCGCCGAACGCTACGCCGCCGAAGCCTTCGTGCGCTACGGCGCCGACGCGGTGACGATCAACCCCTACATGGGCCACGACTCGGCCGAGCCTTTCCTTCGCTATGCCGACAAGGGCGTGATCCTGCTCTGCCGCACCTCGAACAGCGGCGCCGGCGACCTGCAGGACATGATGGTGGACGGCGCGCCCCTGTTCGAACACGTGGCGCGCATGATCGCCGAGAAGTGGAACGGCAATCGCAACTGCATGCTCGTGGTCGGCGCCACCTGGCCCGAACAGATGAGCCGCATTCGTTCCATCGTCGGCGACATGCCGCTGCTGGTGCCGGGTGTCGGCGCCCAGGGCGGCGACGTGGAAGCCTTGCTCAAGGCCGGCCAAACGACGGACGGCACGGGCTTGGTGATCAGCTCGTCGCGCGCCATTCTCTACGCCAGCAGCGGCGCCGACTTTGCCGACGCCGCCCGCGCCGAGACGCTGAAGCTGCGCGAACAGATCAACTGCTTCCGCAAGGCCGCCTGATCTTTCCGCCTTCAGGCGGCGGCGCGGATCTGCGCCAGCGCAATGCGCACCGATTTGCGTACGTCGGGATCGGCGTCGTTGGCGGCGGCTTCAAGCAGCGGTAGCGCCGCCGCGTCGCCGATTTCGCCGAGCGCCAGCGCGACTTCCTTGCGCAGATTGCTGACCGGGTGATGAAACAGCTCGCCGAACTGCGGGGTCACGCGGCGCGCACGCAAACGGCCCAACGCGCGAACGGCCTGCAGCTTCACCTGCCAGTATTCGTCGTTCAGCGCCTGCGTCAATGCGGCTTCCGACTCGGGCAGCTTCAGCTTGCCCAGCGTGATCGCCGCCTCTTCGCGCACCTGCCATTCCTTGTCGTCGAGCGCCGCGTAGAGCGACGGCAGCACCTTGGTGTCAGACGCCAGGCCTAGCGCGCCGGTGGCGGCGCGGCGGACTTCAACCGCCGGATCGCCGGCCGCCAGGCGTGCGAGGTCGGTCAGCGCGTCGCTTTGCTTCAACCAGCCGATTACGGTGACCGCTTCGCGGCGCACATCGGCGTCTGCGTCGTCGAGCGCCTTGACCGCCGGCGCATAGGCCTGCGGGTAGCGCAGTTCGCGCAGGCCGCGCAGCACGGCGGCGCGCACGAAGGCGGAGGCGTGGCGGGTGCGTTCGACCAGAAGCGGCGCCAGCGCCACATCCTTGAGTTCCGACAAGCTCTGTGCCGCAGCTTCGGCAACGGCGGAATCGGCGTCGGTGAGGCCGTCGAGCAGGGCGGTGACGACCTCGGGGGTTTCCCAGGACGCCAGCACGCGCGCGGATTCCAGACGCACGCTTTCGTCGTGATCGTGAAGCAGCGCATCTATCAATACCGGCAGCGCTTCCTCGTCTTCGAGGTCGGCGAGATCGAGCACGGCGATGCGGCGCACGGCGGCATCGGCTTCCTGCAGGCGCAGCAGGAAGGGCGTGAGTTCCGGGGTTTCGAAAATATCCGGGAGGGCTTGGCTCATCGTGTTATTCGCTCAGATGGACTTGTGTTTCGGTGATCAGGCTGGGGCCCAGCGGCGACAGTCGCTGGAGCGGATCGGCCTGTTTGAACTGCTCGTGTTCGCCGTGCAGCAGATGCAGGCACTGACGCTTGATGGCGACGAACTCGGGCGCGGTCAGCAGATCGCGATTGCGCGGGCGCGGGAACCCGATCGGGATGTCGGCAAGCAGCCGGCCCGGACGGTGCGTCATCACAATGACGCGGTCGGCGAGGAAGAGCGCCTCGTCGATGTCGTGGGTGACGAAGACGACCGTGGTCCTGATTTTCTCCCAGACCTCGAGCAGCAACTCCTGCATCATGTTGCGCGTCAGCGCGTCGAGCGCGCCGAAAGGCTCGTCCATCAACAGTACGCGCGGATGGTTGATCAGCACGCGAGCGATTTCGACGCGCTGCTGCATGCCGCCGGAAAGTTGCGCCGGGTATCGGTTTTCGAAGCCGCCGAGACCGACCAGCTTGATGAGTTCCAGCGCGCGCTTGTTGCGCTCGGCCTTGGCCACGCCCTTCATCTTGAGCCCGAAGGCCACGTTGTCGATGACCTTCTTCCACGGAAACAGCGTGTGGTGCTGGAAGACGAGGCCGCGATCCGGATGCGGTCCGTTGATGCGCTCGCCGTCGAGACGCACCGCGCCATGTGTGGCCCGAATGTGGCCGGCAATGGCGCCCAGCAGCGTCGATTTGCCGCAGCCCGAAGGGCCGAGCAGGCAGACGAACTGGCCGGCCGGAATGTCGAGATCGAGATTGCGGACCGCCTCGAAGCGGTCCGCCCCCCGGCCGAGCTCGATGCCGACGCCGTTGATTTCGATATTGCCGACGGCGACGCCGGCGTCCGGAGAAATCGCTTCATTGATTGCGTTCATTTCGTCTCCTAGTGCTGCTTTTCCTGCGTCGCCAGCCACGGCGTCAGCGCGCGGCCGGCCTGCTTGATGAAGACGCTGGAGAGCATGCCGAATGCGCCGATGAAGACCATGCCGACCAGAATGTCCGCATAGTTCTGCAGGCTGTACGATTCCCAGGTGAAGTAGCCGATGCCGAATTCGCCCGAGATCATTTCGGCCGTGACGAGGCAGAACCACGCCGTGCCCATGCCGATGGCCAGCCCCGTGGTGATGCTGGGCGTGGCGCTGGGCAGGATGACTTCCAGGAAAATCGAGAGCGGCTTGGCGCCGAGGCTGCGCGCGGTGGCGATCAGTCGCGGGTCCACGCTTTCGACGCCGTGGATGGTGTTGAGCAGCACCGGGAACAATGCGCCCATGAAGGTGATGAAGATCATCGAGGCTTCGGACGAGGGAAAGGCCAGGATGGCCACCGGGATCCAGGCGACGCCGGGAATCGGGCGCAGTATTTCAAGCGGCGGCATCAGGATGTCGGCGACCCAGCGCGAGCGGCCGACGATAAGGCCGAGGCCTATGCCCAGCGCGGCCGCGGCGATGAAACCGGCGAAGACGCGCCAAAGGCTGTTGCCGATATGGGCGGCGAGCTTGGGCGACTCCAACAGATTGAGGAATGCCGGCGCCACGTCGCTCGGCGCCGGGATATTGGCGAAGGTGATGATCTTCAGATCGACATGGTTCGAGGACAGCCATTGCCACAGTGCGATAAAGGCCGCCACCGACGCCAGCTTGATGGCGGCATGGCGACCGCCGCCGACGGCGAAACGGGAAGAGGCCGGTGCGGCCGGCCTGGATCGCAAGGCAGGGGCTTGGGCTGCGCCGGGCTCGACGTTCCCCCGGCTTGCGACGGCTTGATTGCTCATGATGACTCCTTGACGCCGGCCCGCGCTCGCGGACCGGCTTGTTTATCTCGCCCGCCTCAGTTCGCGGCGGCCAGCTTGGCCGGCTTGGCGCCGGTCAGCGCTGCGTAATCGACAACGCTGCCGCCCTTGGCCTTGGCCCATGCATCAGCCGAGCGCCTGTCGAGGAAAGCGGCGATCTGACCCTTGGCGTTCTTCACGTAAAAGGCCTGGTTGGAAAAGAGCTTCAAGCCCGAGTTGCGATCGTGAACGTAGCCGACGCGGATCTTCCTGCCGTCCTTCTCCAGCGCCGCCTGGTCGGCGAAGGCGGATTCCGGCGTGGCATAGGCGCGCACCTTCGCTTCTCCGGCGACCCAGAGCTGTGCGGCCAGCTTCGGCTCCGCGATGACGGCGCCGCTACGGGCGTCCTTCACATTGAGCGGCAGCTTGGCGTAATTCCTCAGCTGCTTCTCGTAGTCGAGACCGGACTCCTTGAAGGCTTCGCGGATATAGCGGTCGTCGATGAAGGTTTCCGGGTCGAGATAGGTGTCGGTACGCTTCAGCAGCACCAGGGTCTTGATCGCGGTGCGCAAGGCTTCGCGGTATTCCGGCTTCCATGACAGGTCGCGCGTCTGCAGACCGAGCGGACCGTGGAAGAAGTAGTTCACTTCTGCATCGACGCCGGAAGCCTTGGCGATCAGCTCGCTGTACTTTTCCGGATCTTCGTCGAAGAGACGATTGGCTTCGATCACGGCGCGCAGATAGGCGACGACGATCTCCGGATACTTGTTCGCATAATCGACGTTCACGAGCGCGCCGTGATAGGTCGGCACGTTGGCCTGGGCGCCGTCGTAGATCTTCTTGGCGATGCCGCGGAAGGGGAACAGTTCGGCGAAGGGCACGAAGTCGGCGTGGGCGTCGATCTTGCCGGCTTTGAGCGCCGAGCCGGCGACTTCCGGCGACTGGGTGGTCAGCTTGAGGTCCTTGTCCGGATCGATGTTGTGATCCTTGAGCACGCGCAACAGCATGCCGTGCGAGGTCGAGGCGAACGGCACGGAAACGTTCTTGCCGCGCAGATCCTCGATGGTCTGGATCTTCGAGTCGAGCGGCACCACGATGCCGTTGCCGCTGCCTATGGTGCTGCCCGACAGCACGCTGATGAAGACGCTCTTCTTGCCGGCCTTCAGGTGGGCCACGCCGTTATTGGCGCCGGGAAAGTCGGCCATATTGCCGATGTCCAGCTTGCCGGCGACCATTTCATTGGTCAGCGGCGCGCCCGAGGTGAAGTCCTTCCAGACGATTTCGTAGTTCACGTCCTTGTACTTGCCGTCGCGCGGCAGGTACTTGTCGAGCAGCTTGAGTTCGCGCACGATCAGGCCGCCGGCGGCGCAATTGATCGTGGTGTCCTGTGTGCCGATGGCAACGCGGATGGTCTCGGCCCAGGCGTTATTGCCGGCCAGCGTAGCGAAGGCGAGCAGAAGTCCGCCTAACAGTTTCGGATATTGCATGTTCTCTCCTTGGGTGGTTTTCTTGAATCAGCGCAGCAGGTAAGGGATGTCGACCTTGAGCGCCCCGGTCGGGCAGTCGTGCTGACAGGGCAGGCAGTACCAGCACTCGTCGAACTGCATGTAGGCCTTGCCGGTGCTCTTGTCGATGGCGAGCAGGTCGAGCGGGCAGACGTCCACGCAGACGGTGCAGCCCTTGTCGCCGATGCACTTGTCGTGATCGATGGTGACGGGCGCGCTGCTGCGCAAGGCGATTTCCGTGGGTATGAATGGCATCTTCTTTTCTCCTTATGCGGCCTGCGGCTCGGGCGCTTCGTCCTTCTTGATGCGCAGGCGGTTGTAGGCCTGGCCTTCTTCGGTATCGATGGCGATCGAGTAGGGCTCGATTTCCTTCTTGCGGTGCGCAATCTCGCCCTTGTCGTTCTTGTAGAGCTCGGTGTGGACGAACCATTCGGCGTCGTTGCGCTGCGGATGATCGACGCGATAGTGATAGAGACCCCAACGGCTCTCGGTGCGAAACAGCGAAGCGCGGGCCGCCATCTCGGCGCAGTCGTGGATGAAGCCCACCTCGGCGGCGCGCATCAGCTCGTGCGGGTTACGCGCGTGCAGCTGCTCGATGTCCTCGGCGATTTCGGCGAAGCGGTTGAGCGCAATCTCGTAGCGGCGCGTGACCTTGGGCGGCTGCAGGTAGTCGTTCACGAAGCGACGCAGCTTGTACTCGACCTGGGCCGGCGGCAGGCCGTTGTCGCGCAGCAGCGGCGCAAAGATGCGCGTGCGCTCCTTCTCCACCTGCGCCGCATCGGCTGCCGGAAGTTCGCGGCCGCTGACATACTCGGCGGCGTTGCGTCCGGCGAACCAGCCGTAGGTGAAGGCGCCCAGCATGTAGTTGTGTGGCACGGCGGCCATGTCGCCGGCGGCATAGAGGCCGGGCACGCTGGTCTCGGCCTTGCTGTTCACATAGACGCCGGAAGCGCTGTGTCCAGAGCAGAAGCCGATCTCGGAGATATGCATCTCGATCATCTGCGTGCGATAGTCGGTGCCGCGCCGTGCATGGAACTGGCCGCGGCTGGGGCGCTCGTTGCCGTGCAGGATGGTCTCGATGGTCTGGATCGTTTCCTCGGCGAGGTGATCGAGTTTCAGGAACACCGGGCCGTTGCCGCTCTGCAGCTCCTGATAGAACTCCCACATCATCTGGCCGCTCCAGTAGTCGCACTCGATGAAGCGCTCGCCCTTGTTGTTGGCGGTGAAGCCGCCGAGCGGGCCGGTGACGTAGGCGCAGGCCGGGCCGTTGTAGTCCTTGATCAGCGGGTTGATCTGGTAGCACTCGAGATTGCGCAGCGCGGCGCCGGCGTGGAAAGCCATCGAGTAGCCGTCGCCGGCATTGGTCGGATTCTCGTAGGTGCCCATCAGGTAGCCGGAAGCGGGCAGGCCGAGACGGCCGGCGGCGCCGGTGGACAGAATCACCGCCTTGGCGCGGATGACGTAGAAGTCGGCCGTACGGCAATCGAAGCCGAGCACGCCGGCGATCGCGCCATTCTCGTCGGTCAGCAGGCGCGTGGCGACGACGCGATTGGTGATGGCGACGCGTGCACGCTTGAGCTGGCGGTAGAGCACCTTCTTGACATTATGGCCTTCGGGCATGGGCAGCACATACGTGCCCATGTGATGGACCTTCTTCATGGCGTAGTCGCCGGTCAGGTCCTTTTCGAACTTCACGCCCCAGCGGTCGAGCTCCTCTATCGTGGCGTAGCTGTGCTGCGCGTAGGCGTAGACCGTCGACTGGTCGACGATGCCGTCGTTGGCAATGGTGATTTCCTTGGTGTACTGCTCGGGCGTGGCGAAGCCCGGCACGACGGCGTTGTTCAAGCCGTCCATGCCCATGGAAATGGCGCCGCTGCGTTTGACGTTGGCCTTCTCCAGCAGCAGCACCTTGAGATTGGGGTTGGCTTCCTTCGCCTTGACGGCGGCCATCGGGCCGGCGGTGCCGCCGCCGACGACAACGATGTCGTATTCGAGGATATGGGTTTGTGGCGTACTCATGCTTGTCCCTTGTGGTGTTCGCGATCAATGCGGAATCGATACTGGAAGGCGTCGCCGCGGAAGTAGAGATGCTCGTAGTCGAGAGGCCGCCCGTCGCGATCGTGCGTCAGGCGCTCGATGCGCAGCACCGGCGCGCCTTCTTCGGTTTGCAGCGCTTCGACCAGCTCTTCGTCGGCGAGGATGGACTCGATGCTGAGGTCGGCATGGCCGAGCGGAACGGCGCCGTCGTTCTCGAGGATCAGGAAGATGTCGCGCCTCACGAGGTCCGCATGCTCAAGCCGGCGGCCGATGTGCTCCGGCAGCCAGGTGATTTCCAGCGAGACCGGCTGGCGATTGAGAAAGCGCACACGGTGGATTTCGACCACCGTGTCGCCTGCCGAAATGCCGAGCTTCAACGCTACGGCGTCTTCGGCAGGCGTGAAGCGGAAGCGGCGCAGATCGTTGACGATTTCATAGCCCATCGCGCCCATGGCCTCGGCGAAACCCTGCAGATGCGTAACGTTCTGGAAGGCCTTGGGTTTGGCGGCGAAGGTGCCCTTGCCGTGGATGCGGTGGATCAGCCCTTCCTTCTGCAGATCGCCGAGCGCCTGACGCACGGTGATGCGGCTGACGCCGAAGATCGCGCCGAGCTCGGCCTCGGAAGGCATGCGGCTGTCGGTCGCGTAGCTGCCGTCGAGGATGCGTGCGCGCAGTTGCTCGCGTATCCGTCGATGCAGCGGTGCGTCGTGCGACGATGCGTCGTTCAGCGGCGTAAGCACATTCGGCGGGCGGTTTTCTGTCAGGGGCATCTCTGGTCTAACTCGTTATGACAACGTGTGGAGCAAGACTAGAGATGCCCTTCCGCCCTGTGAACGATTTCTATCTGATAAGAAATTGCCCGTCCCGGAAATATGCAAATCGTGTTTTTGCATAAGCCAGGCGCCGCCATATGCACATGCAAATTTCATCGTTCTCTTTGCCGGGGACGCGGCGTAGATTGCGATCAGTACATCGAGCGGAGAATCCCCATGTCCATGATCGAGATCCACCGGAACGTCCCCACCCTGATCGTTCCGGGCCTGCACGGCAGCGGATGCGCCCACTGGCAGAGCTGGTGGCAGGCTGTAGTGCCGGACGCGCAGCGTGTCGAGCAGGATGAGTGGAGCGTTCCCGATCTGGACGCCTGGACGGATCGCCTGCTCGGCGAAGTGGACAGGCAAGCGCGACCGGTCTGGCTGGTGGCGCACAGCTTCGGCTGCCTGACGGCCGTCAATGCCATCAGCCAGCTGGCGAACCGGAAGAAGCACAACATCGCCGGCGCCTTCCTGGTGGCGGCCGCCGATCCGGAACGTTTCGGGCTCGACCAGCGCCTGCCGCTTCAGCCCTTGCCAGTGCCCACCGCACTGGTGGTGAGCAGCAACGACCCGTGGCTGTCGGAAAACAAGGCGCTATGGATGGCCGAGCGCTGGGGCGCAGAAATCTTCCCGATCGGTCATGCGGGACACGTGAATACGGCGGCGGGCTTCGGTCCCTGGATCGAAGGTCTGGTTTTCTTTCGCGATTTCGTGCGTAGAACTACCGGCCGGGAAGTCCGCGCGCATCGTGACGAGCCCCGAGCGGGCGTCGTGTCTATCGCAGGTCGCCCCAGTCGCGGCGACCATCAGGCCCGCGCCGGTTGACCGGCGTGCCGATGCCTACTTTTGATAGATCGTGGTTGTGTGAAGCGAATAGGGGCTTTGGCGAACCGCCGCGGCTTCCGCTTTTTCATTGCGCCGGTGCATATCGTACGTCGGCACGCCGTTCAGCCGATTGCCCTGGCTCGGGCATGGCCTGCGTCGTACTTCGGCGCGGTGAAGTGGTCGATGACGCGCCCGACGCCGTATCCCAGCGCTGCGCCGGCAGCGCCCGTCACGAAACTGCTCAGCTGGTTGACGGCCTTGCCTGCAGTCGGCCCTAGCACTGTGGTGGCGAAGCGTTCACCGAAGGCGTTGCCCACGGCTGCACCGATGGTGCAGCCCATTACCGCTCCCCAAGTGGCCCATGAGCCGCCTTTGCGTTGAGGCGCCGGGTTGTCGATTTCCCAACTGCCGCTTTGGCCCGATCCTGTTGCCCACGTGTTTCTGATCCGCGCAGGTACATCCAACTGCGCGGCTTGCCGCGATTCGCTCGTGGTGTCCGTCCCGACGTCGTATGAATAGTGCGTCTTGCGGCGCGTGGTGGTCGTATGATCCGGAACCCGGCCGGAGGAAATGACCTTGCGTCCTCTGAGGTCGAAGGTCCGGTCGAAGTTACCCTCAAACGGATAGCGCTGATAGGCTTCCTTATCGTCCATGGCCGACCTTCGGAGTAGAGAGGTAATCCACCTTAGCAGCCAGGTTCGAGATGTCAACAAACGGCCGCTTCATCCAGTGTGGCCAGCACATTGGCGGAGTTGAATCGCGCCGGCTTCGGCCCGCTTCGCCGAAGCTGGCGTAAAAGATGGAATGCTCGTCAGGCGAGCAGCTGCGAGATCTTGGTCACGAATTCGGCGTGCCGGATCGGCTTGGCGATGTAGTCGTCGCAGCCGGCGGCGCGGATGCGCTCTTCGTCGCCCTTCATGGCGAAGGCGGTCAGGGCCGCCACCTTGATGTGCCGCGTGGCCGGGTTTTCCTTCAACCGCCGTGTCGCCTCCAGTCCGTCCATGCCGGGGAGCTGGATATCCATCAACACCAGGTCCGGCGACTGGTGCTGGGCCATCCGAATGCCTTCCGCCGCGTCGCGCGCGGCGAGCACCGCGTGGCCGAGGGATTCGAGTATCACCGTAACCAGGGTCAGGTTGGAGTCATTGTCTTCGACGACCAGTACGTTCGCCATGGTGTTCTCCGGTCAGGGCGTACCCAGAACACGGCGCACTTCGCTGATGAAGCGGCCGTGATTGAAGTCGGACTTCTCGACGATTTCCATGACGCGGCCGTTGAGCGTTTCGCGTTCGGCCCGGCTGACCTGCTTTCCTGTCACGATCAGAATGGGAATGCGCGCCGTTCGCTCATCGCTCTTCAAGGCTTCGACCACCTCGAAGCCGGACATGCCGGGCATCGTGAGATCCAGAATGATCAGCTCCGGCTGCTGCGCCATGGCCGCCGCCACGCCCTCCTTGCCGCCATAAGCGCGCAGCGTGCTGCATCCCGCCACCTTTAGATGGCCGGCGATGATTTCCACCGATTGCGGGTCGTCGTCCACGACCAGCACATTCGCCGCCCGGTTTTTGCCGACCCCGAGGTTTGACAGCGCTGCATGCAACGCCTGCGCCGAAACGGGTTTTTGCAGTATTGCCGAGGCGCCGAGGGAGACGCCCCGGTTGTGGTCGGCGACGATGGAGATGATGATGACGGGCAGCGTCGCCGTCTCCGGGTAATCCTTGAGCCGGGCCAGGAATTCCCAGCCGTCCATGCCCGGCAGTAGGATGTCGAGCGCCACCAGCGCATATTGCTTTTGCCGCGCCAGCGCCAGCCCTTCTTCTGCATTGCTTACCCGTTCCGTCTGCAAACCGACCTCGGCCAACTGCAAGGCGACGATCTCGGCGGCCTTGTCGTCGTCTTCGATGATCAGCGCCACACTCGCACCGGGCGATGCGGCGACTGCCGGAGCGGGCGCCGCCGCTTCGGGCACCGGCAAATGCGCTGCGCGCAAGGGCAGCCAGACGGTGAAGCAACTGCCGGCGCCTTCCTCGCTGCTGACGCCCACGCCGCCGCCGTGCAGCTCGACGAGGCGCATGACCATGACGAGACCGAGGCCCGTGCCCTCGAACTGGCGCGCCAGACCGGTGTCGATCTGAGTGAAAGGTTGAAACAGGCGATCCAGCCCTTCCTGCGAGATGCCCATGCCCTGGTCGGTAATCCGGATCTCGATGAACTCGGCGAAGTCGCCCGCTGCAATGGGCAGCGTGCGATGCGCATGCCGCGTATCGATGCGGCCGACTTCCGAACGCGGTACCCGACGGGCCGAGATGCCGACCTGGGTTTCGGGCTCGGAAAACTTGATTGCGTTGGAGAGCAGGTTGTAGACGATCTGCTTGAACTTGCGCTCGTCGAGGTGAATCTTGTTGATGTCGCCCGCAACGTCGAGCGCCAGCTTTACCCCGCGCAGCATGGCGCGTTCCTTGAGTATGGCGAGACTTGAGCCGAGCAGCGCGCCGAGGTCGCTTTCGGAAAGGCTCAGTTCCATCTTGCCGGCCTCGACCTTGGACAGATCGAGAATGTCGTTGATGAGCGCGAGCAGATGCTGGCCGCTGTTCGAGATATGGCCCAGATAGTCGGATTGCTTCTGGCTCAGCGTGCCGCCGAGGCCGGCCTTGAGGACGTCCGAAAAGCCGATGATGGAGTTCAGCGGCGTGCGCAGCTCGTGCGACATATTGGCGAGGAACTCTGATTTCGCCTTGCTCGCCAGCTCCAGCTCCACGTTCTTGCGGACCATTTCCTCGTTGCGGGCGCGCAATGTTGCCAGCGTTTCCGCGAGTTGCTGATTGGCCTTTTGCACTTCCTGGGCGCGCAGATAGATTTCGCTTTCCATGTTCTCGGCCTGCGTGGCCAGAAATTCCTGCGAGCGCTTCAGTTTGACGAAGTCGGTGACGTCTTCGGCACGATGAATAATGCAGCTGATATTTCCTTCGGTGTCGAAGACGGGATAGTTGACCGGGCTCCAGTACCTGACCTCGAACGTGCCGTCGGCGGCCCGGATGTCGTACTTCTGGACCGCCATGGTGTTGGGCGCGCGATCGCGCAGCACCTGCTCCAGCGACAGGCGCAGATTATGTACGCCGTCTGCGCCAGTATCGTCCGGGTTGTCGGGAAAGACGTCGAATAGGCTGCGATCGACCACTTCGCTGCGTCGCGTCAAAGTGGCGTTCAGGTAGGCGTCGCTGACGGCGACGATCTCGAAGCCGGGCGTCGGTGCCAGCACCATGTACAGATCGGGCACGGACTCGAAAAGCCGCTTGAAATCCAGCATGGAAGGAGTCGGCATATTGAAATGTCATTTCGTGTGAGCTGCCTTGTATATTAGTACTCCCTGCCGCCGCTGAAAATTTCGTTTTTTCCGATTGCGGGAGATTCGCGTCGTCTTGTTGCAAAAGCACGCGATGAGACACGCAAGGGTGGGCAGCGAGCGATGCAATGAACAAGGAGCGCAGGCGAATGGTTTTTGATTTCGACACGCCGATCGAGCGACGCGGCACCGATTCGATGAAGTGGGGCCGCTATGGCGCCGACGTGCTGCCGCTGTGGGTGGCGGACATGGACTTTGCCGCGCCGCCGCCGGTAATCGCGGCCTTGCAGCGACGACTCGATCACGGGGTCTTCGGCTACGGCATTGAAACCGAGGCGCTCAATGCCGCGGTGGTGAATTATGTACACCGTCGCTATGGCTGGGATATCGAGGCCGAATGGCTGGTCTGGTTGCCGGGCCTGGTGTCGGCGCTTAATGTCGTCTGCAAGGCGGTGGAGGGCGGCGTATTCACCGCCACGCCGGTTTATCCGCCTTTCATGAGCGCGCCGAAAAACGAAAAGCGCGCCTTGACGACGACGGCGCTGCTCGACACTGAGCAGGGCTGGCGCTGGGACTTCGAGGCGGCAGACCGGGCGCTCTCGGTGAGCGCCAGCAAGCTCTGGCTGCTCTGCCATCCGCACAACCCCGTCGGTCGCGCCTGGCGCGACGAGGAGCTGAACGAGATCGCGCGTCTCGCGCAGAAGTACGACCTGATCGTCTGCTCCGACGAAATCCATTGCGACCTTATCCTCGATACGCGGTATCGGCACAAGCCGTTTGCAATGCTCGGGACGGATGCCGCCGAGCGCAGCGTGACTCTGATGGCGCCTTCCAAGACCTACAATATTCCCGGCCTCGGCGCCGCCTGGGCGGTGATTCCGAATGCCGCGCTGCGCAGCCGCTTTCGCGAGGCGATGGCCGGCATCGTGCCGCATCTCAACGTCATAGGCATGGCGGCGACGATTGCCGCACTGGAGGACTGCGACGACTGGCTGGCTGCCTTGCTCGATTATCTGCGCGGCAACGCACGGCTTGTCGAAGATGCTGTAGCCGCCACGTCGGGGCTGCGCATGCATCCAGTTGAAGCGACCTACCTGGCCTGGATCGATGCGGGAGAGCTTTGCCGCCAGCGCGGCTTTGCCGACCCCGAAGCCTGGTGCACGGCCTCGGGTGTGGCCTTGTCGTCGGGCCGGGACTTTTCGGCCGCGTGCGGCGATTTCGTACGCCTCAATTTCGGCTGCCGACGCGCGACCTTGCGTAAGGCCCTCGCAAGCTTGCTCGGTAGCACCAGCTAGCATATCGGCCGGCATATTTACATGGCATAGGCGGCGGTCTAGCATGTAGAAGGCACGCCGCCGCAGTTCGTCGGGAAGGGAGCACGCATGCAGTTCCTGATTTGGGTTCTCATCCTCGCGCTGTTGCTCCTGACCGTGGGCGCGATCGCCTGCATGGCCTATGCTACCGATGTCGCACTCGCGCATGCGCGACACGCAGCCGGCGAACGCGCGGCGCTGGTGTCGCTGAAAACCCTCCTCAATCAGAAGCTGCAGACGATACAACGCGACCTGTTGTATCTCGTGCGCGAACGCCTGCTTGAACGCCTCGTCAATGAGCCGACGAACGAAGCGGAGGCGGCGCTGACGCAGGAGTGGATCGAGTTCTCGCGCAGCAAGGGCATCTACGACAAGATCCGCTGGATAGACGAAAGCGGTCGCGAGCGGATACGCATCAACTATGCGTCATCGGAGCCCATGGCCGCTCCACCCGCTCTGCTGCAGGATCGCAGCCTCCGCTATTTCTTTCAGGACACGCTGAGGCTGCAGCCGATGGAGATCTACATGTCGCCGTTCGACCTCAATGTCGAAGGCGAGCACATCGAGCAGCCGTACAAGCCGACCATACGCTTCGGTACGCCGGTGTTCGACGGCAAAGGGCAGCGCCACGGCATTCTGATGCTCAACTATTCCGGCAGCAGCATGTTTGCGCGCATCGCCCAGGCGCTGCCGGACCGCTACCCGCGCCTGTGGTTGCTGAACTCCGACGGTTACTGGCTTTACCACACCAACGGGGAAGACACGTGGGGCTTCATGCTTGGCCGTTCCGACCTCACCCTGGCGGCGCGAAAGCCGACGGTCTGGGCGCGCATCCTGGCCCAGGGCGCCGGCCAGTTCCTCACCGAGGAAGGATTATGGTCGTTCGAAACGATCTATCCGCTGCTCGAGGGGCAGAAGACGAGCTCCGGCAATATGCGTCTGTTCTCGCCCAGCCAGAACGTGCATACGAGCAAACAGTACTTCTGGAAAGCGGTGACCTTGTTGCCGCTCGACGAATATCACGCGCCGCCCGAGGCCGACCGCAATCTCCTGTATCGGCTTGGCCGCAGCCTGCTGCAACTGCCCGCGCTCTGGCGCGAGGCGACGGTGGGGCTGCTCGGGCGGCGCGATATGCTGGCGCAGGAGGCGCTGGCGGCGCAGGTGGTCGAGCATACGGCGCAGGGGGTGATGATCACCGATGCGTCGATGCGCGTGCAGCTGGTGAACGCCGCGTTTACGCGCATCACCGGCTACAGTGCCAGCGAGACCGTCGGCCGCACGCCCTTCTTCCTGCAGGAAGGCAAACACCCGACCGACTTCTACCAGACGCTCTGGGCGCAGGCGATCAAGGACCGTTCCTGGCAGGGCGAGGTCTGGTGTCGCCGCAAGAACGGCGAGCTCTTCGTCGAGTGGCTGAGCATCAACGCCCTGTGCAACAAGAAGGGCGCCGTCACGCAATACATCTGCCTGTTCTCCGACATCACCCAGCTCAAGGAGTCGGAGCAGCGCATGGAATACTTTGCGCATCACGATACGCTGACCGGCCTTGCCAACAGCCGCTTGCTGCATGCCAGGATAGAGCACAGCATCCAGATTGCGCAACGCGCCGGCCGCCAGTTTGCGGTGTTGTTCATCGATCTAGACCGCTTCAAGGCGGTCAACGATCACTTCGGACACGCGCGCGGCGATGAGCTGCTGCGCGAAGTGGCGCGTCGTTTATCGAGTTGCCTGCGCAATGAGGATACGCTGGCGCGCCTCGGCGGCGACGAGTTCGTGGTGCTGCTGGAAAATGCCGGTACGCCGGCCGAGGCGCAGCGCGTGATCGACAGCATCGCCGCGCAATTTCCGTGCACCGCCACCGAGGGGGCAGTCTCGGTCGATGTCGGCGCCAGCATTGGCGCGAGCTTCTACCCCGCCGACGGCACTACTGCTGCCATGCTGCTCGGTAAGGCCGACCATGCGATGTACGAGGCCAAGCGCCGCATGCGGGCGCGTCGCGATGCCTAGGCGGGCGGCGGTTTAACGCCGGCTTCAGAAGTGCACGATGCCGGTTTCCGTGACCCGGCAATCGACTGGAATGTCATGGGGCTGCGGGCACACGCTGGCGACCGTGCCGAGGTTGAAGCCGACGCCGATCACCCGCGGCCGCGGGTGCATGGTGGCGAGGGTGCGGTCGAAATAGCCGGCGCCGTAGCCGAGACGATAACCGCAGGCGTCAATCGCATTGAAGGGCAGCAGCAGCAGGTCGGGCACGACTTCCTCGCCGGCGAGGGGCGTCTGTATGCCGTGGCGGTCCGCCTGCATCCGCGTTGCCGGTGTCCAGTCGCGAAAGCGCATGGGGCCGACTTCGTCGCCGACCACCGGCAGGCAGGCCGTCCAGCCCTCGGCAAGCAGCGCGCGGACCAGCGGCCTGGCGTCGAACTCGGCGCGAAAAGGCCAGCAGAAGCCGATGCGGCCGGGCGCGTGCATCTGCAGCTCCGCTTTCAGATTGCGCTCGATGCGCGCCGACAGCAGCGCATGCTCGGCGGCGCCGAGCGCTTCGCGGGCTTGCAGGCACTGGCGGCGCAGCGCCGTTCGAAAGGCCAGAATTTCCTCCGGGCCGAGGCTGGTATGCATGGGTACGGCGTGAAATGACCAAGGAGCGCAGACTAAGCGAAATCGCGCGCTTTGTGCGGCCGACGATGAAAGGCGCTCAGGCTGCCGTCTGCGCGCGTTGCAGCAGCGCCGTGATGTCGGCGGCCGGCTGCGGCCGCGCGTAGAAATAGCCCTGGGCGTCGTCGCAGCCGTGTTGCCTCAGCATGTCGGCCTGCGCTTCGGTCTCCACGCCTTCGGCCACGACGCGCAACTGCAGGGTCTTGGCCATCTGCACGATGATGCCCACAATCGCGGCGTCGCGCTCGTTCTGCAGGGCGCCGCGCACGAAAGCCTGGTCTATCTTCAGCTTGTTGACCGCGAAACGCGTCAGGTAGGACAGCGAGGAGTAACCGGTGCCGAAGTCGTCGATCGAGAGCTGCACGCCGAGGCCGCGCAGGCGGTCCACAACCTTCAGCACGTTTTCGGCGCCTTCCATGATGACGCTTTCGGTGACTTCCAGCTCCAGCCAGGCGGGGGCGAGCTGTGCGGCGGCCAGTGCCCTGGCCGCGATGTCGTGCAGGCCGACGTTGAACTGCCGGGCCGACACATTGACCGCCATCACCAGCGGCCGCAGCCCCGCATCCTGCCAGGCGCGATTCTGGCGGCAGGCTTCTTCCAGCGCCCACACGCCCATGGTCAGGATCAGCCCGCTTTCCTCGGCCAGCGGAATGAACTGGGCCGGAGACACCAGCCCGCGCTTCGGGTGGCGCCAGCGCATCAGCGCTTCCATGCCGACGATGTGCCCGCTGGCCAGTTCCACCTGCGGCTGATAGTGCAGTTCGAGTTCGCCGCGTTCGAGCGCATGGTGCAGCTCGCCCATCAGGGCGACGCGTTCACTGACGGCCGCATTCATCGACGGCTGATAGAAGCTCATCTGGCTTCGGCCCTTGGACTTCGCATCCTGCAAGGCCAGGCTGGCGTGCTGCAACAGGGCTTCCGGCGCCTCCCCGTCGTCCGGGAAAACGCTGATGCCAATGCTGGCGCCAATGCGCACCTCGCCCGCGTCGAGCGAAACCGGCGCGGCCAGTGCCGCCAGCATGCGCTGCGCGACGACGCCGGCCTGGGCTGCATCGGTGAGCCGGGGCAGCACGGCGGCGAACTCGTCGGCGCCGAGACGGGCGACCGTGTCGTCGGACTCCAGGCAGTTGCGCAGGCGCTCGGAAAAGCTGCGCAGCACATCGTCGCCGATGGCGTGGCCGAAAGTGTCGTTGATGTCCTTGAGGCGCGCCAGGTCGAGATACAGGACGGCGGCATGTCTGCCGTCGCGCCGCGCCACGTCCAGCGCCGCATGCAGCACGCCGTCCAGCATCGCCCGATTGGGCAGGCCGGTCAGCGTATCGTAGTTGGACAGGTGATGGATGCGCTCGGCATGCTGGCGCTGCAGGCTGATATCCGTCGCGATACCGATCAGCCAGGCTGGTTCGCCGTCGTCGCCGGCCAGCACGCGGGTACGGTCGCGCAGCCAGCACACGTCGCCGCCGGGGCGCGCGATGCGGTACTCGACCTCGACCCGGCCTCGCGCCTTCAGCTCGGCCTGCTTGCCTGTGGCGATCTCCCGGTCCTCGGCGACGACGCAATCGATCCAGTACTGGCCGTTGTTCAGGAAGGTCTGCGCCGATACGCCGTACACCTGCTCGACCGCGCGGCTGATGAAGAGGTAGTTGCCGCTGCGCAGATCCCGCATCCATACCACGTCATCCAGCGCTTCCAGCGTGCGCGCCTGGATGGAGCGGCTGGTGGCCAGCTCGGTGGCGAGCTGCTGCTGTTCCAGCATTTCGGCACGCAGCCTGCGCATGGCCGAGCGCACCAGCGAGTACAGCATGACCGCCGTCACGGCGACGAAGATCCAGCCTTTCCAGGTCTGCATCAGCACATAGCTGGCATGGTCGTGAATCAGCACGTCCATGACCTGATCGGAAAGGACAATCCAGAGGCCGGCGATCACTAGGTAGATGAGCGCAATTCTGAGTGCGGGAAGCAGGGTGCTTCGCGGCATGGGGTGGCCTCTGTTGCGTTGGGGTATGGCCCAGTATAAAGGGTGCGCGGATCGCAAGGAAAATCCTCCATGGCTTCAAATTCGTTCAGGTGGGTTTTACCCATCATGTTCACTGCGGCGGACGTAGCCTGCTGTGCTAACCTGCGGCAATGGATTTTCGAAGCACATTCAGCCGTACCCGCCTTTTCCGGGGGGCCCGCGCCCTCCTGCTGGGGCTTCTGATCGGCCCCGCCGCCGCCGCTCCCGGCGACGACGCCTTCCTGCAGGCCCGCGATGCCTTTGCGAAAGGGGATCGCGCCAAGCTGGCCAGGGCCCTGGACAATCTTCAGGGCCACGAGTTGCGCATCTGGGCCGAGTATTACCAGTTGCGCATGCAGATCGACGACGACCCGTCCGGCGTGGCCCGTTTTCTCTCCTTGCAATCCGGCAGCCTGGCGGCCGAACGCCTGCGCAGCGACTGGATCAAGGCTTCCGGCAAGCGCGGCCAGTGGGATGTGGTGCTGCGCGAGTACCCGCTGTTGCTGCAACCGGACCTCGAAGCCCAGTGTTACAGCCTGCAGGCGCGCCTGCAGAGCGGCGACGGCGAGGCGCAGCGCGCCGTGCTCGACGACGCCCGCCCGGTGTGGTCCGCCGCCGCCGATCTGCCCGAGGCCTGCCGTCCGGTCGTCGATGCGCTGGTCGCGGCCAGGAAGCTCAATGCGGACGACATCTGGGAGCGCATACGCCGCCTGCTCGAAGCGAAAAAACCGCAGCAGGCCCTGCTGGCGGCGCGCTACCTGCCGGATGCACAGGCGCCGGACGCGCGTGCGCTCGACGCCGTCACCGACAACCCGATGCGCTTTCTGGCGCGCCTGCCCAACAAGTATCTTGCCGAAGCCCGCAACGACCGCGGTCAGCGCGAAACCCTGATCTACGCCATCGCTCGCATCGCTGCCAACGATCCGCAGGCGGCGGCCGACCAGTACGACAAGATTGCGCCGGCGCTGCCCGAGGCCGAACGCGCCTACGGCTGGGGCCAGATCGCGCTGCAGGCGGCCAGGAAGCACATGCCGCAAGCGCTGGTGTGGTTTGCGCAGGCGGATGCGGGACCCCTGTCCGACGAGCAGCTCGCCTGGTGGGTGCGCATGGCGCTGCGCGTCGGCGACTGGAAGACCGTACGCCGTGTCGTCCAGCGCATGCCGCCGGCCGTGGCCGGGCAGCCCGACTGGATCTACTGGAACGGCCGCGCCTTGGCCGCGCAGGGCAAGACGGCCGAGGCGCATGCGCAGTATCAGCGCATCGTCGGCCAGGCGAATTTCTACGGCAGCCTCGCTGCCGACGAGCTCGGCCAGACCGTGGCGCCGCCGCCGCGTGCGCCGGCCCTGAGCGCGCAGGAGCTCGGCGAAGCCCTGGCCAACGACGGCTTGCGCCGCTCCCTCGCGCTGTTCCGCATCGACGCGCGCGTGGATGCGGTCAGGGAGTGGAACTGGAGCCTGCGCGGCATGAGCGACCGCCAGTTGCTGGCGGCGGCTGAAGTGGCGCGCCGCAACGACGTCTGGGACCGCGCCATCAACACCGCCGATCGCACTGTCAGCCAGCACGACTTTTCGCTGCGCTACCTCGCGCCCTACCGCGAGAAAGTCGAGCCCAAGGCGCATGCGCTGGGCCTCGACGCGGGCTGGGTGTACGGCCTGATGCGGCAGGAAAGCCGCTTCGTGATCCAGGCCAAGTCCACCGTCGGCGCGCAGGGGTTGATGCAGGTCATGCCGGCGACGGCGGCCTGGGTGGCGAAGAAGATTGGCCTGGCCGGCTACCATCCCAAGCACGCGATGGACATGGATACCAACATCACGCTCGGCACCAACTACATGAAGCTGGTGCTGGACGGGCTCGACGACCATCCGGTGCTGGCCTCGGCCGCCTACAACGCCGGCCCCGGTCGCGCCAAGAAGTGGCGCGCCGACGTGCCGCTGGAGGGCGCCATCTACGCCGAATGCATTCCCTTCAACGAGACGCGCGACTACGTCAAGAAGGTGATGAACAACGCCGTCTATTACAATGCCATTTTCGAAGGTCGCCCGCAGTCCTTGAAGCGCGAGCTCGGCATCGTTCGCCCGCGCGGCAACGGCGATACGGGCGCCGATGTGCTGCCCTGAGGAATTTGCATGAACATACTGATAATCGGTGGCACAGGGTTTATCGGTAGTGCGGTCGCTCGCAGGCTGGCGGCACAGGGTCATGTGCTCGATTTGCCCACCCGTCGGCGCGAACGCGCCAAGCACCTGACCACTTTGCCGACCGCTAATGTCGTCGAGGCTGATGTAAACGATCCCGAGGTAATGGCGTCCCTCATGCAAGGCAAGGATGCCGTCGTCAGTATGGCCGGCATTCTGCGAGGCAATTTCCTACGCGTACACGCAGAGCTGCCGGCGAAAATCGCTGCCGCCGCAAAGTCTGCCGGCGTGCGCCGCATTGTCCATGTTTCGTCCCTGGGCGCTGCTGCCGATGCGCCGTCGGCCTATCAGCGCTCCAAGGCCGCTGGAGAGATGGCGCTCAAAGAGAGTGGGCTTAACGTGACCATTATTCGCCCCTCGGTCGTATTTGGCGCCGGCGACAGCTTCCTGAATCTGTTCGCCGCCTTGCAGCGTTACTTTCCGGTGCTGCCGCTGGCCGCGCCTGAGGCCCGCATGCAGCCCGTCTGGGTCGAGGATGTCGCGCGGACCGTGGCGCTCTGCGTGCCGGCGCCTGAAAGCGCCGGTCGGACATATGAGCTTGGCGGTCCGGGTGTCTATACGTTGCGCGAGCTGGTCGAGTATGCCGGTGCAGCGGCGCGGCGCCGTGCCGCAGTCATTGGGCTGCCAATGCCCTTGGCCTGGTTACAGGCTTTTGCCATGGAGATGGTGGGCGGTCCGATGACGCGTGACAATCTGCTCTCCCTGAAGATTGCCAATGTGTGCGCTGAGGCACCTTCGCTGCCTTTTGGACAACAAGCCGCATCGCTTGAAGCGGTGGTGCCTGCCTATCTGGGCAAGCACAGCAGAAGTTCAACCCTGGATCGCTACCGCGAAACTGCCCGGCGTTAGCGCAAGCCGATTATCCGAAGAGAAGGACAGATGAAAATCTACGCAGTCGGAGGCGCAATCCGCGATGAACTGATGGGGCTGCCGGTCAGGGACAGGGACTGGGTTGTGGTTGGGGCGACGCCGGGCGACATGGTGCGCCAGGGCTATCGTCCGGTGGGCCGCGATTTCCCGGTGTTCCTGCACCCGGAAACCCACGAGGAATACGCGCTGGCCCGCACCGAGCGCAAGACCGCGCCGGGCTATGGCGGCTTCGTTTTCCATACCGATCCGGGCGTCACGCTGGAAGAGGATCTGCGTCGCCGCGATTTGACCATCAATGCGATTGCGCGCAGCCGCGACGGCGAGCTCATCGATCCACACAAGGGCCGCGCCGATATCGAGGCGCGCGTGCTGCGCCATGTGTCTCCGGCCTTTGCCGAAGACCCGGTGCGCATCCTGCGCGTGGCGCGCTTTGCCGCACGCTTCGGCGACTTCAGCGTGGCGCCGGAGACGCTGGCCCTGATGCGTGAAATGGTCGACAACGGCGAGGTCGATGCGCTGGTATCCGAGCGCGTCTGGCTGGAGCTGGCCAAGGGCCTGCTCGAAGATCGCCCCTCGCGCATGCTGGCGGTGCTGCATGAGTGCGGCGCCCTGGCACGTCTTCTGCCCGAAGTCGATGCGCTCTACGGCGTGCCGCAGCGCGCCGATTACCATCCCGAAGTCGATACCGGCATCCACAATGAAATGGTGGTGGACATGGCGGCGCGCCTCGACGCGTCGCTGCCCGTACGTTTTGCGGCCATGACGCACGATCTCGGCAAAGGCGTGACGCCGGCCGACATCCTGCCCAGCCATCGCGGCCATGAAGCGCACAGCGTTCGCCTGCTGGAGCCGTTGTGCGCGCGCCTGCGCGTGCCCAGCGAGTGTCGCGAGCTGGCGGTGCTGGTCGCGCGCTATCACGGCGACATCCATCGCGCCGCCGAGCTGCGCCCGGAGACCATGGTCAAGATCATCGAGACTGCGGACGGCATACGCCGCCCCGACCGTTTCCTGCAGGCCCTGCTGGCCTGCGAATGCGATGCGCGGGGCCGCACCGGCCACGAGGACGACGAGTATCCGCAGGCGCAGCGTTTCCTCGCCGCGCTGACGGCGATGCGCGCCGTCGATGCCGGCGCAATCGCCAAGTCCTGCGACGATGCGGCGCAGATTCCGCAGCGCGTGCACGAGGCGCGCGTCAAGGCGGTTGCCGAGGCCCTGGGCCGCTAGGCTTTGACGCGGCGATGAGTCTTCCGCTGGCCCTGATCCACGGCTGGGGCCAGCACGGCGGCGTCTGGCGCGAGTTGCTGGACCGCCTTCCGGCGCACCCCGTCCGTAATTTCGAACTGCCCGGTCACGGCGCTGCTGCGCCGGCGCCGTTCGCTCTCGATGCCATCGTCGACGCCTATGCCGTCGCTACGCCTGGGCAATGCGCGGTGTTCGGCTGGTCGCTCGGCGGCATGCTGGCCCTGCGCTGGGCGCAGCGCTATCCGCAGCAGGTGCAGAAGCTTGTACTCTTTTCCACGACGCCCTGTTTCGGCGAGCGTCCCGACTGGCCTCACGGGGCTCCGCAGGCCATCCAGACGGCATTTGCCGCCCAGGTCGCGGCCGCGCCCGAGCGCGCGCTGCAACGTTTCGCCGACCTGCTGGCCGAAGGCGAGACGGATGTGCGCGGCGTACGCAAGGCCTTGCGCGCCCTGCTGGCGGAAAAGCCCGTCCCGACCGCTGACATATTGCTGGCCGGCCTGCGTTTCCTCGGCGAGACCGATCTGCGGCGCGCGCTTGTGGAAAACCCGCCGCTTCAGCCCGTTCTGCTGATCCACGGTGAGGGGGATACAATTACGGCTTGCGACGCTTCACGCTGGCTGGCTCAAAGCCTGCCGCACGCGCGCCTGCATGTCCTGCCGCACTGCGGTCACGCGCCCATGGTCAGCCATGTGGACGAAGTTGCGGCCATGGCTGCCGTATTCCTGGAAGAGACCGTCTGACGAGGTCAGCCTCGTCGTATTGCCCGTAATCACACTGTGTCCCACGATTCCCATTCCTCGCTCGAAGGCGGCCATGTCCGGCGTTCCTTCGATCGCGCCGCACTCAGCTACGACGGCGCAGCCGCATTGCAGCGCCGCGTTGCCGACCGGCTGGCGCGGCTCATCGATATCGAGCCGGCCGTCGTGCTCGATGCCGGCAGCGGTACCGGCTACGGCACGGCCCTGCTGGCGCAGCGCTTCCCGCAGGCCGCCCTGTTTGCGCTCGACCTGGCGCCGGCGATGTTGCAGGCGACGCGTCATCGCGTGCCCGGCACGCCGCTGCTGTGTGCCGACATGCAGGCGCTGCCGCTGGCCGTCGCCAGCGTCGACATGCTGTGGTCCAGCCTGATGCTGCAATGGTGCAACCGCCTCGATCTGGCCTTCGCCGGCGCGCACCGTTGCTTGCGCGGCGGCGGCCGCTTTGTCTTCAGCACTTTCGGTCCGGCCACGCTGCAGGAGTTGCGGGAAAGCTTCGCCGACGGCCGCACCCACGTCAGCCGCTTTGTCGAGGCCTCGGCGCTGAAGGCGCAGCTCGAGCTGGCCGGCTTTGTCGACGTCCGCGTCGAAAGGCAGGACGAGGTGCTGCACTATCCCGACGTGCGCAGCCTTATGCTGGAGTTGAAGGCCATCGGCGCACACAACGCCACCGCCGGCCGCGCGCGCGGGTTGACCGGCAAGCGCGCCTGGCAGGACATGCTCGGCAATTACGAGACGCGGCGCACGGCCGGCGGCCTGCCGGCCACCTACGAACTGCTCTACGTCCGCGCGCGCAAGCCCGGCGCCTGATGCAGAATGATGACTCCGTCATGTCGGCGAGGCTGTCGATGCGCTATCGTTTCGTTTTCAACTGGCTGCCGTGCCTTGGTCTGGCAATCGGCAGCGCCGTGCAGGCACAAGGGCCGGCTTACGATTGCACGGCGGCGCGTGGCATCGTCGAAACGCTGATCTGCCACGATCCCGGCCTGGCGGCGCTCGACCGGCAGATGGCCGAGGTCTACGCCGCTGCCGAGCGCCGCGCAAGCGATGAGTTCCCGTCCGTGCTGAAGCCCGGACAGCGCGGCTGGGTCAGGAGCCGCAACGAATGCTGGAAGAGCGAATCGCGCCGCGATTGCGTCGGCGAAAGCTATCGTCTGCGCATTGCCGAGCTGCAGGCCCGTTATCGCCTGATCGAGCCCGTGGCAACCGCTACCTATGTCTGCCCCGACAAGAGCGAGATCGGCGCCGCCTACTTCGGCACCGACCCGGCGACGCTGGTGGCCGTGCGCGGCGACAGCGTGTCGCTGATGTACCAGCAGCCGTCCGCCAGCGGCACGCGCTACGCCGGGCCCAACGAAACGCTGTGGGAGCACCAGGGCGAGGCCCTGATCCAGTGGGGCTACGGCGCTCCCGAGCAGACCTGCCGCAAACAGCCGTGAAGCTATCAGCTTGAGCGAGGAGGCTGCCCGCCCTCATCCTCATGTTCGCGCTGTTCCAGACGATCGAGCAGTTGCACGCGGCGCTGCTCGATCAGGCTGCGCCAGTCCAGCCGCATGAACAGCCACATCAGGATCAGCAGGATGCACTGGGTGATGAGGAAGTAGCCGCCCAGATAGCTGCCCCAGTCGCGGCCTTCGAGGCGGAACTGCTGAGCCACCGTATGCGTCGCCATGCCCCACAGCGTATAAGTCGCCAGCCGGCCGCACAGGAAGGGCAGCGCGATCATGAGCAGCGGCAAGCGCATCAGCGCATGCGCGATGAACAGAAAATTGGAAGCCGGACTGTACAGATAGAACAGCAGCAGCCCGTAACGGGCGCCGCTGCGGCGGCTGATCATGCGGCCCAGCATATCCACATTGGCGCGCGTTGCCGCGCCCATCCAGCGCTCGCGCACCAGGAAGCGGGCACCGCAAGCCAGCGTGACCCGGCCCAGCGTCGCGGCCGTGGCGGCAATCACCGCGACGCCCATCGGATTCAGCTCGGGCCGGTTGAGCGCGATCAGCGCGATCGCCATCCAGGTCGGCGGCGCAAAGACCGGCACGAGGTGCAGCAGATAAACCGCTGCGAAGAGAAGCAGGGCTTCCATGTTCAGGCGACGCCGGCCGGCCTTACTCCAGGTTCTGCACCTGCTCGCGCATCTGTTCGATGGCGAGCTTGAGGTCGAGCGCAATGGCGGTGATCTCGGTGGAAACCGATTTCGAGGCCAGGGTATTGGCTTCGCGGTTGAGTTCCTGCATCAGGAAGTCGAGGCGCTTGCCGACCGCACCGCCCTTCTTCAGCACCCGTTCAAGCTCGTCGAGATGCGTGTTGAGGCGCGCCAGCTCCTCGGCCACATCGACCTTGGCGGCAAAGACGCCGACTTCCTGGCGGATGCGGTCTTCGTCGAGATTGGCGACGGCTTCGCGCAGCTTGGCCGACAGCCGTTCCTGATAGTCGGCAATCGCCTGCGGCAGCAAGGGCGCGGCCTGGGCGACCCAAGCGCGCATGCGGGCGGAAATTTCCCGCAGCACCGCGGCCAGCTTGTCGCCTTCGCGTTCACGCGTTGCGCCGAATTCGTCGAGCAACTGCCGGATCAGCGCCAGGCTCTCGTGCTGCAGGGTCTCGGCCGGAATCGTATCTTCGGCCAGCACGCCGGGCCAGCGCAGAATATCGTGCACGGACAAGGGTTGCGCGCCGGGTACGGCGGCCAGCACGCCTGTCTGCAACTGGCTCAGGCGGGCGATGACAGCGGCATTCGGCGCCGCCTCGCGCGGGGCGGAGTTCTGGGCCTGGAGGTAGGCGCGGCACTCGACCTTGCCGCGGGCGATGCGCGCAGACAACAGTTCGCGTATGGGCATTTCGAGTGAGCGCAAATCCTCGCTCATGCGGAAGCCCAGGTCCAGATAGCGGGAATTGACGCTCTTCAGTTCGATGCTGAGGATGGCGCTGCCCAGGTCGCGGGTGCCGGCGGCATAGCCGGTCATGCTTTGGATCATGGCAAATCGTGCGGCTTGTGGGAGAATGCCCCGAGTATAAAGGAAGGCCCCCATTAGCTGCTGCGCGGACGTATGGCTGCCGGGATTGCGTATCTCAACGGTGCTCGCAATCCTCATGTACTCGAGTACATTCCGGTTGCTGCGCTCCGCCGGCTCGCGATGGTTTGCGGCCTCCCACAATCCTTTCATGGCTATTACGCAGATAAACCATCCCTTGCCGCCGGGCTTTCAGCTCGACCAATACCGCATCGAGCGGCAGATTTCGCTCGGCGGGTTTTCCATTGTGTATCTGGCGCACGATGAGGAAAACAATGC
>JAGWTC010000056.1 GCA_028869135.1 Rhodocyclaceae bacterium | reverse complement strand
CGCCGCACATCTGCTGCCCGGAGGAGAGGGCTGGCTGATCCTGTCGGACCTGGCCGAGCATCTCGGCCTGCGCAGCCGGGACTTTCTGCTCAAGGCGATTGAAGATGCCGGTCTGCGCGTGCTTGCGCGTCATGATGTCCGTCCCAGGCACGGCAAAATCAGCGATGTTAGTGACCACCTGCATGGCGCCCGCGCACAGGAGGTGACCTCCTTGTGGCGGATGACGCACGCGATAGTGGCTGCCTAAAAAAAGGGCAGTTGATCGTTTTTTAGGCAGTGCTTTGGGGTAGAATTGCGCCCCTTCCCACCCGCATTTCCCCATTTCGGCTCATGGAGTTCGCAGGCTTCACGCTTCGCAACAATCTGTTCGTCGCGCCCATGGCGGGCGTCACGGATCGCCCCTTCCGCCAGCTTTGCAAGAAGCTCGGCGCAGGCGTTGCCGTGTCCGAAATGGTGACGTCCAACTCCTTGCTCTACGGCAGCGCCAAGACCAAGCGTCGCGCCAACCACGACGGCGAGGCCGACCCGATCTCCGTGCAGATCGCCGGCGCCGACCCGAAGATGATGGAAGAGGCCGCTCGCTACAACGTGGACGAAGGCGCGCAGATCATCGACATCAATATGGGCTGCCCGGCCAAGAAGGTCTGCAATGTCATGGCCGGCTCGGCCTTGATGCAGAACGAGCCGCTGGTGGCCCAGATTCTCGAGGCGGTGGTGCGCGGTGCAGGTTCCACGCCCGTCACGCTGAAGTTCCGCACCGGCTGGAACCGCGAGAACAAGAACGCCCCGACCATCGCGCGCATTGCGCAGGAATCGGGCATCCGCGCCGTCGCCATCCACGGCCGTACGCGCGCCGACCAGTACATGGGCGAAGCCGAATACGACACGATCGCGCTGGTCAAATCGCAGATCAAGATTCCGGTCATCGCCAACGGTGACATCACCTCGCCGCAAAAGGCCAAGTTCGTGCTCGACTACACCAAGGCCGACGGCGTCATGATCGGTCGCGCCGCCCAAGGGCGCCCGTGGATCTTCCGCGAGATCGAGCACTACCTGGCGACCGGCGCAGAAATGCCGCCGCCCAAGGTCACTGAAATTCACGAGATCATGCGCGAGCATTTGCTCGATCTCTACAACTTCTACGGCGAAGAGACCGGCGTGCGCGTCGCGCGCAAACATATCTCCTGGTACACCAAGGGCCTCGTAGGCTCGGCCAGCTTCCGCCACGCCATGAACAAATTGCCGACGGTTGCCGAGCAGCTGGCCGCGACCGACGAGTTCTTCCATGCCCAGGCCGCCGAGAGCGAGCGCCTGCGCTATGAGGAAGACGACAAAGATTCCCAAAATCCCGAGGCGCTTGCAGCATGAGTTCCAGCGATCTGTCCGACAGCGTACGCCGCTCCCTGAACCGTTACTTCCGCGATCTCGACGGCGAGCGTCCGTGCGCCATCTACGACATGGTGCTTGCCAGCGTCGAGAAGCCCATGCTCGAAGTCGTAATGAAGCAGGCCGACAACAACCAGACCGTGGCCGCCGAGATTCTCGGCATCAACCGCAATACGCTGCGGCGCAAGTTGACGGAGCACGGCCTGCTCTGAGTGATTCCACCGGCCCCACTTTGCGTGGGGCCGGTTTTTTGTATCAAGCCAAGACCTATGACCACCAAAGTTACCCAGGCGCTGCTCAGCGTTTCCGACAAGACCGGCGTGCTCGAATTCGCCAAGGAACTCGCCGCGCTCGACGTCAAGCTGCTTTCCACCGGCGGCACCGCAAAGCTCCTGCGCGACGCAGGCCTGCCCGTGACCGACGTATCCGACTACACCGGCTTTCCTGAAATGCTCGACGGTCGCGTCAAGACGCTGCATCCCAAGGTGCACGGCGGCATTCTCGGCCGTCGCGATCTGCAAGAGCATATCGACACGATGGCGCAGCACGGCATTCCGCGCATCGACCTGGTGGTGGTGAATCTCTATCCTTTCCAGGCGACCGTCGCCAAGCCGGACGTCACGCTCGACGACGCCATCGAAAACATCGACATCGGCGGTCCGGCCATGGTGCGCGCCGCGGCCAAGAATCACGGCAATGAAGCCGGCGGCGTCGGTATCGTCACCGATCATGAAGACTACGCAAACATCGTCGCCGAGCTGAAGAGCAATGGCGGCGCGCTGTCCTATGCCACGCGCTTTGCGCTGGCCAAGAAGGCCTTCACGCATACCGCCCGCTACGACAGCGCCATCGCCAACTGGCTGACCAGTCTGGACGAAAAGAACGTGCCGCAGGTTTTCCCCAACAAGTTGCAGCTCGCCTTCGACAAGGTGCAGGACCTGCGCTACGGCGAGAACCCGCACCAGCAGGCGGCTTTCTACAAGGAGCCGCAAGCGGCAGTCGGCAGCATCGCCAGCTATGAGCAGATTCAGGGCAAGGAGCTGTCCTACAACAATATCGCCGACGCCGATGCCGCGTGGGAATGCGTCAAGGCATTCGATGCAGCCCAGGGCGAGATCGCCTGCGTCATCATCAAGCACGCCAACCCCTGCGGCGTAGCCATCGGCGCGAATGCGACCGAGGCCTATCGCAGGGCTTTCACCACCGACTCGACCTCGGCCTTCGGCGGCATCATCGCCTTCAACGTCGCCATCGACAAGGCGGCGGCCGAAGCCGTTGCCGGTCAGTTCGCCGAAGTCATCATCGCGCCCGAAGTCACGGCCGAAGCGCGCGCCGTCTTTGCATCCAAGCAGAACCTGCGCGTACTCCTCGTTCCAGTTGCCGCGACCGGCGAAGGTTTCGACTACAAGCGCGTCGGCGGCGGTCTGCTCGTGCAGAGCGCCGATATCGCGCGCATCAGCGCGGCCGACCTGAAGATCGTGACCAAGCGCGCGCCCACAGAGCGAGAACTCCAGGATCTGCTCTTCGCGTGGCGCATCGCCAAGTATGTGAAGTCGAACGCCATCGTCTACGCCAAGGAAGGTGTGACGATAGGCGTTGGCGCCGGCCAGATGAGCCGCGTGGACTCCTCGCGCATCGCCGTGATCAAGGCCGAAAATGCCGGTCTCAAGATCGCCGGCTGCGCTGTGGCCTCCGACGCCTTCTTTCCGTTCCGCGACGGCCTCGATGTGCTGGCGCAAGCGGGCGCGACCGCCGTGATCCAGCCGGGCGGTTCGGTGCGCGACGCCGAAGTCATTGCTGCGGCCGATGAGCAGAATATCGCCATGGTCTTTACCGGCTTCCGCCATTTCCGCCACTGAAAATGCACTCGACGCTTTTTGCCCCGTTGCTCGGCGGCGCTCTCCTGGCAACGGCCGCACAGGCCGAGGAGGAGAGTGGTCTGCACGACGACGCCTGGTATGAGCGTAGCTGGAATGCGCTCGCCTCCGCCTACCGCAAGGGCGACTCCGAGCTGTATGTGCCGCTGAAGACCTATCATCTGCGTTCGGCCTATTCGGCCGAGAAGATCGAGCGCTTCAACGAAAGGCCCCACGGCCTGGGCTACGGCCGGGGCTATTACGACGCACACGATAATTTCCACGCCGTCTACGCCATGGGTTTTCAGGATTCCCACTCGAAGCCGGAGTGGATGCTCGGCTACAGTTGGAAAGCCATGTGGGGCGATCGCAGCGGCTGGCAGACAGGGCTCGGCTACACAGCCTTCCTGACGACGCGCGCCGACATCGGCAGCTATACGCCGATCCCGGGGGTGCTTCCTGTCGCCGCCGTCGCCTACCGCAACTTTTCCCTGGAGGGGACCTTCGTTCCCGGCGGGAAAGGGAACGGCAATGTTTTCTTCTTGTGGGGCAAATGGTCGTTCGACCACTAAACGCTGCCCCCGTGTTTCTCTCTGGAGATGTGTTGATGAAGCTGCTCGTTGTTGGTTCCGGTGGTCGCGAACATGCCCTTGCCTGGCGTCTGGCCCAGTCGCCAGGCCTGCAG
>JAGWTC010000044.1 GCA_028869135.1 Rhodocyclaceae bacterium | reverse complement strand
AATTCTTCCTGCATTACCAGCCGGTCATTGATCATTGCACGCGCGCCATTTGCGGCTTCGAGGCGCTGGTGCGCTGGCACGACCCGGTACATGGCATGGTATCGCCGGCCGACTTCATCCCGGTCGCGGAGGAGGCGGGCCTGATCATCCCGATCGGTGAGTGGGTGCTGAACGAGGCCATGCACCAGAATCGCGAATGGCAGCAGATGGGCTTACCTTTCCTGCCCATTGCCGTGAATCTTTCGCCGCGCCAGTTCCGCCATCGCGGCCTGGTCGAGAGCGTGCGCAACGCCCTGCGTGACAGCGGCCAGCCCTCGCATCTGCTTGAAATCGAGATCACCGAATCCGCCCTGATGCACGACGTCGCCGAGGCCACCGAGAAGCTGCGTGAACTTGAGCACATGGGCGTCCGTATCGCCATCGACGATTTCGGCACCGGCTACTCCAGCCTGTCGCACCTGCGCCGTTTTCCGGTGCACAAGCTCAAGATCGATCAGAGTTTCGTGCGCGACCTGTGCTTCAGCAAGGACGACGAATCCATTGTCGCCGCCATTCTGAGCCTGGCCCATAATCTGGGGCTGGAGAGCGTGGCGGAAGGCGTGGAGACGGAGGCGCAGCTTGATCTGCTGGTGCGTCACCGCTGCTCGCGCTTCCAGGGCTATCTCTTTTCGCGGCCGGTTCCGGCCCGGGATGTTCCGGCCTTGCTGCACGGAAACATCGGCCATCCGGGCGCCGCGGCCTGAGGCACGGCCGCACCCGCCGCCGCGTCGAGCCTCGCGTCTCGGGGCATAATGCGCCTTTTCCAAGGAGTCGAGCCATGAGCACAAGCACCACCCCCAGCGGTCTGATCATCGAAGAACTGGTCGAAGGCAGCGGCGCGACCGCCGCCGCGGGCCAGACCGTTTCCGTCCATTACACCGGCTGGCTGACCGATGGCACCAAGTTCGATTCGAGCAAGGATCGCAATGAGCCGTTCGAATTCCCGCTCGGCAAGGGTTGGGTCATCCGCGGCTGGGACGAGGGCGTGCAGGGCATGAAGATCGGCGGCACGCGCAAGCTGACCATTCCGGCCGAACTCGGCTACGGTGCCCGCGGCGCCGGCGGCGTGATCCCGCCCAACGCCACGCTGGTGTTCGAAGTGGAGCTGCTGGAACTGCGCTGAAGCCGTTCCGAGGGCGTACGCAAAGCCGGGCCTAGCCCGGCTTTTTTCGTCCGTACGCAGGGCGGCCGCGCGCGCTGTTGTTCCGCATCGATTTGGCGAATAGGGTTCGCAATATTTTTTATATTTTTATTGACGGCGCTCATGCGCAGTGATTAGATACCCGTCACGTCCGGTAAGTTGTCAGACAACCTGACAAATATTGAACGCTACGGGCGCCCGGGAGGGCGGTACAGACAGCATTCCATTGGAGCAGTCAATGCTAGAACAGGGATCCATGAAACTTGGCATCGTCGGCGTGGGCGCCGTCGGTGCGGCGACGGCCATGACGGTCGTTCTTCGCGGTCATGCGCGCGATCTTGTCCTGATCGACAAGGATGCCGCCCGCGCCAAAGCAGTGGCGACGGACATGCACTACGGTGTTCCGCTTTCTCCGCTGATGACGGTCCGCGAGGGCGATTACGAAGACCTGGAAGGTGCCGGCTTGGTCGTCATTACCGCCGGGATCAATGAAAAGGCCGGTGGCGCGACCGATCGTTCCGATCCGGCCGGGCGCCTGCGGCTGCTCGATACCAACGTCAAGGTCTTCGAAGACATCGTGCCGCAAATCGTCAAGGTCGCGCCCGACGCCGTGATTCTGGTGGCGACAAATCCGCCCGAGCCGCTGGTCGAGGTGGCCAGGCAGCTTGCCGGCCATGAGCGTGTCATGAGCACCAGCACGGCACTCGACAGTCTCAGGTTCCGCGTTCATCTGGCCAAACGCTTGGGCGTGAGCCCGGTCTATGTCCAGGCCAATGTGATTGCCGAACACGGCACATTCAGCGTCTTTCTCTGGTCGTCGGTACGTATTGGCGGCATGCCGCTCGAAAGCGTGCTGGCCAAGCGGAATATCGATTTCGAGGGTTTCCGTAAAGCGATCGAAGAGGAAGTCCGCTACGCCAACATCACCATCATCGAAGGGACCGGCGCCAGCCAATATGGCATCGGTATGGTCGTCGGTCGGGTGGCCGAGATCATTTTGCGAGACGAGCGGGCGGTGATCCCTGTCGGATCTCACAATCCGGAGTACGGCGTCACGTTGTCCCTGCCGAGCGTCGTCGGCCAGGCTGGCGTGATCGAGGTTCTGCAACCGGAAATGACCGAGGAAGAGCGGGCCGGGCTCATGCGCAGCGCCGAGCGCTTGCGCGAGGTTACCCGGAAATATCTGCGCTGATGCGGCATGCGCCAGCGATGCGCATTGAACGAGTGGAAACGAAAAAATGCCACGGTGTGCGTCTGCCGATCGCCTGGGGCAAGCGCGGTAACACGGTTTGATTCAGGGACTTGAATAAACGCAATGGATGCCCGTATTATTTTTCTTGACCACCGCCGTCATGTTGTGGTTACATTCGGGCCCATGATTAGCAAGTTGTCAGACAATCAGACAACCCGACAAATGCATGGTCAGGATGAGTGGCATGACGGTCAATAAAATTCATACGCCGCACCTCAGCGAGGCAGTCCATCGCGAACTGGAGCGCAGCATCCTCGACGGCAGCCTGCCCGGCGGCGAGAAATTGCCGACCGAGCATGCGCTGGCCGAGCGCTATGCCGTCAGCCGGTCGGTGGTGCGCGAGGCCGTGGCGCGGCTCAAGGCCGAGGGCATGGTCGAAGCCCGCCAGGGTTCGGGTACTTACGTCGCCAAACAGCCGCGTGTGTTGAGCTTCAAGCAACAGGCCGAAGCCATGCCCGAGCTGAAGCAGGTCCTGGAGCTACGTCGCATCGTCGAGGTGGCCGTCGCCGGACTGGCCGCCGAGCGCAGAAGCGAGGCCGATATCAAGGCCATCCGCGCCAGCCTGACGGCGATGGATGCGGCACTTGCGGCTGGCGACAGCGGTGCTGCGGCGGACGACGCCTTTCACGAGGCGATTGCCGCTGCTGCCAAGAATCCCTATCTGCAGCGGGTCGTCAATTTCGTTTCGGCGCAGTTTTCCGAGGTGCGTCGTTTGACCTGGGAGCCAGCCGACTACCCGAACCTGCCGCTGCGCGCCCAAGACGAGCATCACAAATTGTTTGAAGCCATTATCGCGTGCGACGTCGAAGTGGCGCAGCGTTATGCGGCTTCGCATCTCGACGGTGTCGGCTCGCGCCTTCACGCGTTGACGGGCAAGGCCGCGGGCAGGAAGAAGCGTTAGCAAAAATAGAAGTATCCAGAGACGGGGTCCACCCCGCGTAGTTTCAGGCGAAGGCTGTTGCAATGGAGTTAGCGGCGTCGTTTCTCAACAGGAGGAGGTAAAAAATCATGGTTTGGCAACAGGTTTACGATCCAATGGGCAATTGGATATTGTCCACGCTGCTAGCGGCAATTCCGGTGGTAGTCATGCTGGCGGCGCTGGCGTTCTTCCACATCAAGGCGCACATCGCGGCGGGTATGGGCCTGGCGGCCGCATTGCTGGTGGCGGTGTTCGCCTACGGCATGCCGGCCGACATGGCTGCACGCTCGGCATTGCTCGGCGGTCTCACCGGTCTCCTGCCGATCGGCTGGATCGTTCTCAACATCATCTTCCTGTACAAGCTGACCGAGAAGAACGGCAGCTTCAATGTACTGAAGGATTCCCTTTCGGGCATTACCGAGGACCGGCGCATTCAGCTGCTGCTGATTGCCTTCTGTTTCGGCGCATTCTTTGAAGGTGCGGCCGGCTTCGGTACGCCGGTGGCGGTGACTGCCGCGATCCTGATCGGTCTCGGCTTTTCGCCGCTGGCCGCCTCGGGCCTGTCGCTGATCGCCAATACCGCGCCCGTCGCTTTTGGCGCACTCGGTACGCCGGTGATCACGTTGGCCAAGGTGCACGGCTACGACCTGATGGAAGTGACGGCCATGATCGGCCGCCAACTGCCTTTCTTCTCGCTGCTGGTGCCGTTCTGGCTGATCTGGGCGTTTGCCGGCCGCAAAGGCATGATGGAAATCTGGCCGGCCATTCTTGTTGCCGGCGTCAGCTTTGCCATTCCGCAGTTCCTGGTGTCCAACTACATCGGGCCGGAACTGGTGGACATCATCGCTGCGGTTGTTTCGATTATATGTCTGGTGGCCTTCCTGCGCGTATGGCAGCCCAAGACGATCTGGACTTCGCCCTCGCTGCGCGGCCATGATCCTAGCGCCAGCGAAGCCAAGCCGCCCCAGGCCATTAAGAAGCACAGCAAGGAGGCCCTGATTGCCGCCTGGACGCCGTGGCTGATCCTGACCGTGTGCGTGTTCCTGTGGGGCCTGCCGTCGCTCAAGGCCTTCCTCAACAGCCTGTTCGCGCCGGTCTTCCCGATCGACGGTCTGGACAAGCTGGTCGAGAAGGTGCCGCCCGTGGTTGTCAACCCGACCAAGGAGGGCGCTGTCTACACGCTGAATCTCCTGTCGGCCACCGGTACCGCGATTCTGACCTCGGCCATCGTCAGTGCATTCGTCATGAAGTACTCCCCGGTTGCCATCGTGCGTCAGTACCTTGGCACGATCTGGCACGTGAAGTACTCGCTGCTGACCATCGTGCTGATGCTGGCGCTGGGTACCGTGACCCGCTTCTCCGGCACCGACACAACGCTGGGCTTGGCTTTCGCCCGCTCCGGCGCGCTCTATCCCTTCTTCGGCACCTTGATGGGCTGGCTGGGCGTGGCCTTGACCGGTTCGGACACCGCATCGAACGTGCTGTTCGGCGGGATGCAGAAGGTCGCGGCGCAACAGCTCGACTTGTCCGCCAACCTCATGGGTGCGGCCAACAGTTCGGGCGGTGTGATGGGCAAGATGATCGACGCGCAGTCCATCGTCGTCGCCTCGACCGCAACCGGCTGGGTCAATCAGGAAGGTACGATCCTGCGTTACGTGTTCTTCCACAGCCTGGCGCTGGCCGCCCTGGTCGGTGTCCTCGTCACGCTGCAAGCGTACGTGTGGCCGTTCAAGCTGCTGGTTGTTCACTAGTCTTTTTGCTGTGCACAGACGCCGGACCCCCCGCCCGGCGTCTGTTTTTTGAAGTGAAAGCAGGTTCATGATTCAACAACATCACGATCCGCGTTTTGCGGCGGTGGATGGAGCGGCCGTCCTGGCGGCATTGCGGCCCTGTGTGGCTGCCGATGCCCTGCTGCATACGACGGAAGAGATGCGTCCCTACGAATGCGACGGACTGGCGGCGTTTCGCCAGTTGCCGCTGGCGGTTGTGCTGCCGGCTAACGAAGCCGAAGTGCAGGCGGTCGTGCGCACCTGCCATCAGCTCGGCGTGCCTGTCGTCGCGCGCGGCGCCGGTACCGGGCTTTCCGGCGGCGCCATGCCGCATCCGCATGGCGTGGTGTTGTCGCTGGCAAAAATGAAAAGTATTCTGAGCATAGACCCGGCCGCGCGTATGGCGGTGGTGCAGCCGGGCGTGCGCAATCTGGCGATTTCCGAGGCGGCGGCCGAATACGGGCTGTATTACGCGCCCGACCCCTCGTCGCAGATCGCCTGCTCGATCGGCGGCAACGTCGCCGAGAATTCCGGCGGCGTGCATTGCCTCAAGTACGGTCTGACCGTGAACAATGTGCTGCGCCTGCGGGTCGTCAATATCGATGGCGAGATCATGGAGATCGGGTCGGGCGGGCTGGATGCTGCGGGCTACGATCTGCTCGCGCTGATGATTGGTTCCGAAGGTCTGCTCGGCATCGTCACCGAAGTGACGGTGCGTCTGCTGCCGCGGCCGCAGAAGGCGCAGGTGATCCTGGCTTCCTTTGACGATGTGCAGAAGGCCGGCGACGCCGTGGCCAGCATCATCGCCGCCGGCATTGTGCCGGCCGGTCTGGAAATGATGGACAAGCCGACCACTGCGGCGGTCGAGCCCTTCGTCAACGCCGGCTACGATCTCGATGCGGAAGCCATCCTGCTGTGCGAATCTGACGGCACCGAAGAGGAGGTGGCCGCGGATATCGCCGCCATGACGGCGGTACTGGAAAAGGCCGGCGCCAAGCAGATTCGCGTCTCGCGTGACGAGGCCGAGCGACTCAAGTTCTGGGCCGGGCGCAAGGCGGCGTTTCCCGCCGTGGGTCGGATTTCGCCCGACTACTACTGCATGGACGGCACCATTCCGCGCAAGCGTCTGGGCGAAATGCTGAAGGCCATCGCGGCGATGGAGAGCAAGTACCGTCTGCGCTGCTGCAACGTGTTCCACGCCGGTGACGGCAACCTGCATCCCTTGATTCTTTTCGATGCCAACGTCCCGGGCGAGTTCGAGCGCACCGAGGCCTTTGGCACCGAAATTCTCGAACTGTCGGTCAAGCTGGGTGGTTCGATCACCGGCGAGCACGGGGTCGGCGTCGAGAAGATCGACGCCATGTGCAGCCAGTTCGACGCCGACAGCCTGGCCGCCTTCCATCGCGTCAAGACGGCCTTCGACCCCGACGGTCTGCTGAATCCCGGCAAGGCCGTGCCGACGCTGCATCGTTGCGCCGAATTCGGGCGCATGCATGTGCACGGCGGGCAGCTGTCGCATCCTGATCTGCCGAGGTTCTGAGCATGGACGACATCATTCGACAATGGCAGGACGCTGTCGTCGCGGCGCAGTCGCCGCTGCGGCTGTGCGGCGGTGACAGCAAGTCCTTCTACGGCGAGCCCTCCCTGGGTGAGCTCTTCGATACGCGTGCCTATCGCGGTGTCATCGATTACGAACCGAGCGAGCTGGTAGTCACCGCGCGCTGCGGCACGCCGCTGGCAGAGCTGGAGGCGGCACTCGCCGACCACGGCCAGATGCTGGCCTTCGAGCCGCCGCACTTCGGCGCCGGCGCCACGCTCGGCGGTTGCATCGCCACCGGCCTATCCGGGCCGCGTCGCGCCAGCGCCGGCGCTGCGCGCGACTTCGTACTCGGCACCACGCTGCTCGACGGCTCCGGGCGCGTCTTGCGGTTCGGCGGACAGGTCATGAAGAACGTCGCCGGCTTCGATGTGTCGCGCCTCCTGGTGGGCAGCCTGGGCACGCTCGGCCTGATCGCCGAAGTGTCCCTCAAGGTACTGCCTTTGCCCGGTATGGAGGTGACCCTGCAACTGGCGATGAACGAATGCGAGGCGCATATCGCACTGGCGCGCTGGATCGGCGAGAATCGCCCGATCTCGGCAAGCTGCTGGTACGACGGCGTGCTCAGCCTGCGCCTGTCTGGCGCGACGACGGCGATCGCGCCGGCGCGCGAGCGCATCGGCGGCGAAGTGCTGGCTTCGGGCGAACAGTTCTGGCGTGAAGTGCGCGAGCAGCAGCATTTCTTCTTCAGCGGAGATGCGCCGCTGTGGCGCATTTCGCTGCCGGCGCTGGCCGCGCCGCTGAATCTGCCCGGAGCGACGCTGATCGAATGGTTCGGCGCCCAGCGCTGGGTGCGCGGCAGCGCAGAGATCGGTCCGGACGCCTTGCGCGCGCGCGTTGCCGCGCTCGGCGGACACGCCACCCTGTTTCGCGACAGCCTTCCGGGCGTGCAACGTTTCCAGTCCTTGTCGCCAGCGCTGCAGACCGTGCATGCGCGGCTCAAGGCGGCGTTCGATCCGCGCGGCATCTTCAATCCGGGCCGCATGTATGCGGGCCTGTAAGGAACACTGAATGCAGACGCAACTTGCCGACTTCATCCGCGATACCGCCGACGGCCAGGAGGCGGACGCCATCCTGCGCAAATGCGTGCATTGCGGCTTCTGCACCGCCACCTGCCCGACCTACCAGTTGCTCGGCGACGAACTCGACGGGCCGCGCGGCCGCATCTACCTGATCAAGCAGGTGCTTGAGGGCGTGCCGGCGACGGCGACGACGCAACTGCATCTTGATCGCTGCCTGACCTGCCGCGCCTGCGAAACGACGTGCCCCTCGGGCGTGCACTACTCACGCCTGCTCGATATCGGCCGCGTCGAAGTCGAGCGCCAGGTGCCGCGCAGCCCGTCCCAGCGCGGCATGCGTTATGTGCTCAAGAACGTGCTGCCCAAGCCTTTCCTGTTCTCCCCTTTGCTCGCGGCCGGACGCACCTTGCGGCCGCTTCTGCCAGCGCGCCTGCGCAACAAGATTGCGCCGGCCGCGGCGGCCGGCCGCCGGCCGGCGGCGACGCATGCGCGGCGCATGCTGGCGCTGGCGGGTTGTGTGCAGCCGACATTGACGCCAGCCACCAATGCGGCGGCGGCGCGGGTGCTGGATCGTCTCGGCATCAGCCTGATCGAAGCGCCCGACGCCGGCTGCTGCGGCGCGCTCGCCTTCCATCTCAACGATGTAGAAGCGGCGCGCGACGCCGCTCGCCGCAATATCGACGCGTGGTGGCCCTTGATCGAGGGCGGCATCGACACCCTCGTCATGACCGCATCCGGCTGCGGCGTCCAGGTGCGCGACTACGGTCATCTGCTGCGCGAAGACGCGGCCTATGCCGGCAAGGCGCAGCGAGTGTCGTCTATGTGCCGCGACATCGGCGAAGTGCTGGTCGCCGAGCGCGAGGCAATCGCGGTGCTGCTGAAACCGGCACCGCCGCAGAGCATCGCCTTCCATTCGCCCTGCACCCTGCAGCACGGCCAGCAATTGCGCGGCGGCGTCGAAAGCCTGCTGCAACTGGCCGGCTATGCACTCAACCCGGTGCGCGACGCACATCTTTGCTGCGGCTCTGCTGGTACTTATTCGCTGCTGCAACCGGAACTGGCGACGCGATTACGCGACAACAAGCTCGCTGCGCTGCAGGCCGGCGAACCGGCGCAGATCGCCACGGCCAATGTCGGCTGCCAGTGCCATCTGGCCGGCGCCAGCAACGTGCCGGTCCGGCACTGGATCGAATTGCTGGACGAACGCATGCGCTAGCCTTGCCGATGCCGCGACACGCCTGCCTTATAATCCGGGCAGTCATTCTTCATTCGGAAATCACGTCATGCCCGCCACCAAGCCCTATCTGCTGCTCGCCGACGTCAAAGCCATTCTTGCCGCGGCCGAAGCGCATGCGCTCAAGAACCAGTGGCCGGTAACCGTCGTTGTCGTCGATGAAGGCGGCCATGCGCTGGGCCTGCTGCGTCTCGATGGCTGCTCCGCGTTTGCGAGCAAGGTTGCGGCCGAGAAGGCGCGCGTGGCCGCCCTGTCGCGGCGCGAAACCCAGTTCTACGAGCACATGATCAATCAGGGCCGCAACGCCTTTCTGTCGGCGCCTGTCGAGGGCATGATCGAGGGCGGCGTGCCCATCGTCGTCGATGGGCATTGCCTCGGAGCCGTCGGCGTGTCGGGCGTGAAGTCGGAGCAGGACGCCGAGGTCGCCAGGGCCGGGATCGCCGCCCTGGCCTGAATCGCGTCAGGCGGTCGGGCCTAGCTTGCCCGCGCTGCCTGCAGGAAGTGGCTCAGGTTGAGGAAGCAGAGCTCGAACAGCTTTTCCAGCGCCACGCCAATATAGGGCAGGGCCAGCGTGAGCACGGCAAAGCCCGCCATCAGCGTTACCACGAAGCCGATGGCGAACAGGTTCAGCGTCGGTGCCACGCGCGTCAGGACGCCGAGCCCGATGTTGGCGATCAGCAGCGCCGCAATGATGGGCATGGCGATCATGAGGCCGAGCGAAAACAGCACCGAACCCGATGCGACCAGGGTGCGCAAACTGTCCGGCGCAAACGGTGTCGTCGCCACCGGCAGCAGGTCATAGCTTTCCGCCAGTAGCTGGATGACCAGCAAATGGCCGTTGCTGGCGAGAAAGATCAGCGTCGTGATCAGGGCGAAGAAATTGGTGACCACCGGCGTCTGGCCGGCCGTCTGCGGATCGTAGAGCACCGCGAAGGAAAGGCCCATCTGCATGCCGGTCAGATCGCCGGCAATATCGATGGCGGCGAAGACGACGCGCAGACTGAAGCCCATCAGCGTACCGATCAGCGCTTCCTGCATCAGCACGAAGAAGGCCTGCCAGGAGTCCGCCGACATGACGGGCATCGGCGGCAATGCCGGCGCCAGTGCGATGGCAATGGCGAGGCCGCAGATCATGCGCGTCTGCGTGTTCATGCCGTCGTTGTTGAAAACCGGCGCGGTAGCCATGACGCCGAGAATGCGCGCCAGCGGGAACATGAAGGTGAGGATCCAGACGTCGAGCTGGGCCGAGGTGATACTGAGCATGCCTTGACGCCGGCTAGCCGATCAGGCTGGGAATGGCCTCGAACAGGCGCCGCATGTAGTCGGTGATGACCGTGATCATCCACGGGCCGGCCAGCAGCAGAACAAGGAAGGTGACCAACAGCTTGGGCACGAAGGACAGCGTTGCCTCGTTGATCGAGGTGGCGGCCTGGAAAATGCTGACCAGGAGACCGGTGGCCAGCGCGGCGATGAACAGCGGCGCCGAGATCATCATCGTGACCTCAAGGGCCTGACGGGCGATTTCCATGACGGTGGACGGGGTCATCGTTCCTCTCCTGCAGGCTAGCCGAAGCTCATGACGAGCGAACCGACGATCAGGTTCCAGCCGTCGACAAGCACGAAGAGCATGAGCTTGAACGGCATCGCCACGATCACCGGCGACATCATCATCATGCCCATGGACATCAGCACCGAGGCGACGACCATGTCGATGATGAGGAAGGGGATGAAGATGATGAAGCCGATCTGGAAGGCGGTCTTGAGTTCCGAAATCACGAAGGCGGGAATCAGGACGCTCAGCGGGATCTGGTCAGCGTTCTGCGGCGTCGGCTGCTTGGCGATACGCGTAAAGAGCTCCAGATCGGTGGTGCGCGTCTGCTTGAGCATGAAGGCGCGCATGGGCACGGCGCCGCGATTGAGCGCCTCCTGGAAGCTGATCTTGTTTTCCGACAATGGCTGATAGGCTTCGACATAAACTTTGTCGAAGGTCGGCGCCATGACGAAGAAGGTCAGGAACAGGGCGAGGCCGACCAGCACCTGATTGGGCGGCGAGGTCTGGGTGCCCAGCGCATGGCGCAGCAGCGACAGAACGATGATGATGCGGGTAAAGCCGGTCATCATCAGCACGATGGCCGGAATGAAGGTCAGCCCGGTCAGCAGCAGCAGCGTCTGGATGGAGAGCGACCACTGGGTGCCGCCGCCGGGCGCCGGCGCGCTGGTTACGGCCGGCAGGGCCTGGGCCATTGCCAGCGCCGGCAGGCTCACCAGCAGCAGGGCCAGTGCGGCGCGGAAGATCAGTTTAGCGCGCATTGCGGCGATTCATCGTGTTGCGCAGCCAGTCCGCGAAATTGGGCGGCATGGGTTGACTGCCGGGCGGCAGCGGCTGGCGCGGCATTTCGGCCAGGGTGTTGATATTGTTGGGCGTGACGCCAAGCACTAGCCAGGTTTGCCCCAGCTCCACAATGACGATGCGTTCGCGCGTACCGATCGGCGTGGCGCTGACGACGCGCGCGATGGCGCCGTTGGGGCCGACGGTGCCCGTCAGTTTCTTGAGAAACCAGACGCCGGCGAAGAGCAGGCCCAGCACCAGGGCAAGACCGAAGAGCATCTGCAGGAAGCTGCCGCCGAGCGAAGGCGGCGATGCGGCCGGCGCGGCGGCGGTCTGGGCGATGGCGTCCTGCAGGCAAAGCGGCAGGGCGAAAAGAAGAGAAAGGAGGCGAATGCGCATGGCGAAGCTCAAAGGGCCGTATGGTGCGCAGAATACGGCCGGCGCGGCTTGAGCAATGCCGCGAGGACGGGGTGTTTTGGACGGGAGTTTCGCCCCTAAACGGCAAGTTTTGCCGCCCGAGGTTTAAGGGGGTGCGATAAAACAAAACGCGCCGCAAGCGGCGCGTCATTCCTGTGGCGGGGTGCGGGGCGAAGGCCCCGCAGCAACATGGGATAGAATCAAAAGCTGAATCGCCTCAACGATTCAGCTTTCGGATTCTCTCTTGCGGCGTGATGATGTCGGTCAGGCGGATACCGAACTTGTCGTTCACCACCACGACTTCGCCCTGGGCGATCAGCGTACCGTTGACCAGCACGTCCATCGGCTCGCCGGCCAGACCGTCCAGTTCGACCACGGAGCCGTGGGCCAGTTGCAGAAGGTTGCGGATCGATATTTTGGTGCGGCCGAGCTCCACCGTCAGCGCGACGGGGATGTCCAGGATCATGTCGAAGTCCTGGATGGCGCCGCCCATGGAGGAGGTTCCGAATTGCTCGAAGACGGCCGGCTTTGCCTCCGGCGCGACCTCGGCGTCGGCGGCTTCAGCGTCGGCCTGCTCGCCCATGGCAGCGGCCCAGTCGTCCATGGAAACTTCGTCTTCTTTCTGTTCGGTTTCGTCGCTCATCTTCGGCTCCGGCTAATTCATTCCGCGTTCTGTTCGGGGGCGAGGAAGCGGTCTATCTTCAGGGCGTATTGTCCGTCATGCACGCCGTAACGGCAGGCCACGACCGGCACGCCATCGATTTCCGCCTCGACGTTCTCGTCGATATGCATGGGGATCACATCCCCGACCTTCATGTTCACGATGTCGCGCAGCGTTATCTGGGTCTTGGCCAGCGGCACGATCATTTCGACTTCGGCCAGCTTGAGCTGGCGATGCAGCAAATTGGTCCAGCGCTTGTCGGAAGCGGCCTGTTCGCTGTGCATGCTGCTGTTGAGCGTGTCGCGCAGCGGTTCGATCATCGAATACGGCAGGCAGACGTGCAAGTCGGCGGTGTTGCCCGACAGTTCGACCGTGAAGTTGGCCGACAGCACGATTTCGGACGGCGTCGCAATATTGGCGAACTGGGTGTTCATTTCCGAGCGCACAAACTCGAACTTGAGCTCGTGCACCGGCTTCCAGGCCTTTTCATACTCGCTGAAGATGACGTTGAGCAGGCCCTGAATGATGCGCTGCTCGGTCGGCGTGAAGTCGCGGCCTTCGACGCGCGTATGGAAGCGTCCGTCGCCGCCGAACATGTTGTCGACGACGAGGAACACCAGATTCGGATCGAGTACGACGAGGCCCGTGCCGCGCAGCGGCTTTACCTGAACCAGATTCAGGTTGGTCGGGACGACGAGGTTGCGAATGAATTCGCTGTACTTCTGGACCTTGATCGGGCCGACCGAGATTTCCGTGCTGCGATGGATGTAGTTGAACAGGCCGATGCGCAGGTAGCGTGCAAAGCGCTCGTTGATCAGCTCCATCGTGGGCATGCGCCCACGCACGATGCGTTCCTGCCGTCCTAGGTCGTAGCTGCGAACGCCGGCTTGCGCTTCCGCTTCCGCGGGCGCCTCGTCGGTTTCGCCGGTCACGCCCTTGAGCAGGGCATCGACCTCTTCCTGGGACAGAAAGTCGGACATGGTTCCTTATTGCACGATGAAGGAGGTGAATAGTACGGCCTGCACCGGATCGTCGGGGTCGGCAGTATCGCTGATTTCTTCGGCTTCTTCCCTCTTTTTCCGCTTGCCCTTGGACGGGTTGAGGATGTCGTTGATGGTCACGCGCAGTTCGTTGGCCAGCTTCTGCACGCCGGCCGGATTGTTCACGTCGGCCGGGGTCTTGCCCGAAATCACGAGCAGCGTCTTGTGGCGGATCTCGGGGGTATAGGCTTTAACGTCGTCCGCAACATGGGCGTCAAGGACGCGAAGTTCCGGTACGGCCTGCAGGTAGGAGTCGGCCCCTTCGTTCTGCAGACGCACGGTAAAGGTATCGAGCTTGACGAAGATCGGCGGCCCAGACTTCTCCACCTTTTCCTTCTTGGCCGGCTTCTGGGTCTCGGCGGCAGCCTCCTCGCCATCCTCGCCGTCCGTCGAATGCGATTTTTTCATCAGCAGGAAAGCCGCCGCGCCGCCGAGGGCCAGGACGAGCACGACTATCCCGATGATCAGGAACAGTTTGCCCTTCTTCTTGGGCGCAGCCGCGTCAGCGGGTTTTGCGTCGCTCATCTCTCAAATCTCCCGGGTATTCCCGTCCATGTCAGTTACGGCACGAATATCCCATACCTTGAGCGGCAATGGGTGTTTTGGCCCGGGCGTCAGGCAAATACATCCAGCATGCTGTTGCTGTGGCGGGTCCAGGCGGTGGTGACGGTGCCCGTATCCACCGCATTGGCGGCGATCTGGCCGCCGCGCTGCGAGTTTCCGCCGCGATTGTCGGCCGACTGCCCGGACGATTCGGCGCCAACGTGGGCCTGGCCCAGCGCAATGCCGTTATTGGCCAGCGCCTCCCGCAGGCGGTCCATGGCGCCCTCAAGCGCGGTGCGCACTTCGGGGCTGGCCGAGACGAACATGGCGCTGGCCTGGTCGCCATTGATGTTCAAGGTCACTTCGATACGGCCCAGTTGCGGCGGTGTCAGCACCAGCTCGGCGCGGCCTTCGTTGTGGCGGCTCATGAGCTGGATGCGATCGGTGAATTCCTGCTGCCATTGCGAGCTGCCCAGCGGAGCCTGAAGACGGTTGCTGTCCTGAGTGCGGCTTTCGGTCGTGCCGTGGGGTGCATTGGTCTGTTGCATCTGCGCTTCGACGCGCTGGTTGGCGCCTTGCAGCGCGGCATCGAAGCTATCCGGCGCGGGTTTGTGCTTGGCGTCGGACGAGGTGTCGACCGTTGCGGCAAGATTTGCCGCCGCGGCGGCTGTGGCTGTGCTCGCAGTGGCGCTTTCCTTTGCCGCCGCCGGCAACTCTTCGCCCGCGGCCGCCTCGGCCGGCGTTTCCCTGGGGGGCGTCTGGCGCGCGCCCGTGGCGGCGCGTTGCTGGCTGCCGCCAATGGCGATGGTCGGGATTTGCGCATTCGTCGTTGCCTCGGAGCTTTCCTTGACTTCGACCTTGGCCTCCTTGCCTTGCAGCGCCTGCAACCAGGGCAGGAGCTGCTGCATGGCCGCCTGCGCGTTGTCACCGTTCACTACGGCGGCAGCCGCGCTCTCCTGATCGGTGCTGGCAGTCTTCTCGGGCGGCGTTTCGGCATTCGCAGCCTGCGCCGGCTGGGTGGCCGGCTGATCCTGCGCCTTGGCGACGTTGCCGCCTTCCTTATTGCTCTGGACTTTCTGCTGCAGCACCGAGGAAAAAGGTGTATCCGCCTCCGGCTGGGCGTTGCTGGTCTGTGCGGGCGGCTTGGCCTGCGCAGACAGGATGTTCGGAACGGACAGTGCGCTCATGAGGGCAACCTTGCTGACAATGCCGCTAGCTATGCAAACGGTGTGCCAGCCTTGGCTCTGCCGCTGCCTGATGCACAAAATCAGGCTTTGGCGGGCGTCGCCCTGATTTCAGTCGGCGTCGGCCGCGTTGCGGCCATGCCCGCGTGCGGCATGCTCGTCGCTGAGCTTCTGCTCGGCCTTCATTTCGCCGTATTGCTGGCGCTGTTCATGGCGCTGGGCCAGGGTGTCGAAAGCCTTGACCTTGCCGCGCTTGTCCAGCCAGTCATCCTGTCCGACCTTGGTCTGGCGTTGTGAGAGCTTGTGCATCTCGCCGGCTTGAGTGATGGCTTCGTCGAGGCGGGAGAGAAAGCTGCGATAGTTTTGCCACTCCTCGGGCCGTAGCCCGTTCCTGGCGGCTTCGAGAAAGCGCGTGTTGTATTCGTCCCGGTAGTTGCTCAGCAGCTCCAGGCGCTCGGCCGCGGCGCGCTCGCCGGCGATCAACTGGCCGAGCTTCTTGGCCGACTCGTCCATGCGCAGATTGGACAGGTCGAGCAGCGTCTGCAGGGGGAATTTTTCAGACATGTAGATGGTGAGGCGAGAGGCGCATATCCAATTCTAGGCCAGCGCGGGCATCAGGTAAGCGCAAAAAGCTCGGCCAGCTGGGCCAGGCTGCTTGCATACGGCGCCTGTTCGTCGATGCGTTGCTGCAGAAAGCCTTCGATGCGCGGATACAGGCTGATGGCGCGATCGAGTTGCGGGTCCGAGCCGGGCGCGTAGGCCCCGACGGCAATCAGGTCGCGGGCGCGCTGATAGCGCGAGTAGAGCTGTTTGAAGGTGCGCACCAGCTCCAGATGTTCGGGCGAAATCAGATTGGTCATGGCGCGCGAGATCGACTGCTCGATATCGATGGCCGGATAGTGGCCGGCATCGGCCAGGTGACGATTGAGGACGATGTGGCCGTCCAGAATCGCGCGCGCCGAGTCGGCAATCGGGTCCTGCTGGTCGTCACCTTCGGCCAGCACGGTGTAGAAGGCGGTAATGGAGCCGCCGCCGCTGGCGCCGTTGCCGGCACGTTCGACCAGTTGGGGCAGGCGCGCAAACACGCTCGGCGGGTAGCCGCGCGTCACCGGCGGTTCGCCGACAGCCAGGGAGATTTCGCGTTGCGCCATGGCGTAGCGCGTCAGCGAATCCATGATCAGCAGGACCTGTTTGCCCTGATCGCGGAAGTGTTCGGCGATGGCGGTGGCGTAGGCGGCGCCCTGCAGGCGCAGCAGGGGGCTGACGTCGGCCGGCGCGGCGACGACGACTGAGCGGCGGCGCCCCTCTTCGCCGAGGTTCTGCTCGATGAACTCCTTGACCTCGCGACCGCGCTCGCCGATCAGGCCGACCACGATGACATCGGCCGCGGTGTAGCGCGCCATCATGCCCAGCAGCACGCTCTTGCCCACGCCCGAACCAGCGAAGAGGCCGAGGCGCTGGCCGCGCCCGACGGTCAGAAGCGAGTTGATGGCGCGAATGCCGACATCCAGGCTTTGGTTGATGGGCGCCCGCATCAGGGGATTGAAGGGGCGGCTCATGAGAGGGCGCGAATGCAGGTGGTCCAGTGCGCCGAGTTCGTCGAGCGGCCGCCCGTTGGCGTCGACGACACGCCCGAGCAGGCCGTCGCCGACGGGCAGATGCTTGGTGCGATCCTGGACGCGCCGGTTAGGCGGCGGCTCCTGGTTCAGCGCCGGCGGGCTGACTGGCGTGTCTACAGGCATGACCTGCGCGCCCGGCGCGAGACCGTAGACATCCTCGCTGGGCATCATGAACAGCTTCTCGCCGTTGAAGCCGACGACCTCCGCTTCGACCGAGCCGCCGCCCGGCGTGGCAATGCGGCAGGCCGAGCCGAGCGCGAGCTTGAGGCCGGCCGCCTCCATGACCAGTCCGTTGATGCGCGTCAGGCGCCCCGACACTGCATACGGCTGGCTGCGCTCGATCGCCTTGCGGCAGTTGTCCAGGTAGCGTTTGTAGACGGCCGGATTCACGGTTCGCTCGGCGGGTCGAGCTGCAGCGTGCCGCCGAGGCCGGCGACGACGCGCTGCCAGCGGCTGGCGAGCGTGGCGTCGACATGCGTGCTGCCGGCGTCGATGGTGCAGTCGCCCCTTTGCAGGTTGGGGTCGTCCTGAATCCGATGGCCGGCATGTGCGAGCTGGTCGCCGATATGGATGCGCACCAGCTTGGCGTCGTCGGGATGCAGGTAGATGAGGGCGTGCTGATGCGGCAGTTGCAGCAGGGCCTCCCTGACCACTGCGAGTATGGCTTCCGGTTGCAGGCGCACGGTTTCGCGCACGACTTGACGTGCGATCTCCAGCCCGAGCGCCAACAGCTCATCGGCGACTTCGCCTTCCATGCCGAGTATCGCCTCGTCGAGCTTCTGCACCAGGGCGCCGAGTTTTTGGGCTTCGGCCAATGCCGATTGCTGACCTTCGTTGAAGCCGACGCGATAGCCTTCTTCCCGCGCCTGGCTGTAAATCCCCTCGACCTCTTCGGCGGTCGGCAACTTGACAGCGGGCTCGGCCGGCATCTGTTCGGCGACGGGCAGAGGCAGGGGCTCCGGCACCGGCTCGACCGACGGCGGTTCGGGCGCAGCCGGCCTGGGCGGGTCGAAGCTCGCCATTTCCCAGCGCTCCCAGGCGCTCATCTCCTCCGGTCGTTTGGGAGTTTCGCTCATGGCCTCGGCTTGCCGCTACCTTAGACGAACTGGTCGTCGCCGCCGCCGCCGCCGAGCTGGATCTGCCCTTCGTCCGCCAGACGGCGGGCGATCTTGAGGATTTCCTTCTGCTCGTTCTCGACTTCGGACAGGCGCACCGGCCCCTTGGCTTCGAGGTCTTCGCGCAGCATTTCGGAGGCGCGCTGCGACATGTTCTTGAACACCTTCTCGCGCATTTCCGGCGAAGCGCCCTTGAGCGCGACGATGAGCGAGTCGGACTGCACTTCGCGCAGGAGCAGTTGAATGCCGCGGTCGTCGATGTCGAGCAGGTTCTCGAACACGAACATTTCGTCGAGAATCTTCTGCGCAAGCTCGGAGTCGTATTCGCGCACGTTGTCGAGAATGGCGGTTTCCGCGGCCTGGCCGACGAAGTTGAGAATTTCGGCAGCATGGCGGATGCCGCCCATGGCCGACTTCTTCATATTGGTGGAAGCGCCGGCGAGCAGGCGTGCCATGGCGTCGTTGAGCTCGCGCAGCGCGGCCGGCTGTACGCCGTCGAGCGTGGCGATACGCAGCAGCACGTCGTTGCGCAGGCGCTCGCTGAAGTGCTTCATGATCTCGCCGGCATGGTCGAACTCAAGGTGCACGAGGATGGTGGCGATGATCTGCGGGTGTTCGTTGCGGATCAGGTCGGCCACGGTGGGCGCGTCCATCCACTTGAGGCCTTCAATGCCGGCGGTGTCGCCGCCGTGCATGATGCGCGAGATCAGGTTGGCGGCGCGGTCGTCGCCGAGCGCCTTGGTCAGCATGGCCTTGATCAGCTCGTCGTCCACCGACACGGGCGCACCCTTGCCGGCGATTTCCTGAAATTCGTCAAGCACGGCCTCGACTCGCTCGCGCGGCACCGACTTGAGGCTGGCCATGGCGTGGCCAAGCTTCTGAACCTCCTTGGGGCCAAGGCTCTTGAGTACCGCTGCCGCTTCGTCCTCGCCGAGGCTCAGCAGCAGAATCGCACTCTTCTCGACGCCTTCATCGGGGCTCATTGCCACCCATCCATTCCTTGACCACGCTGGCTATCAACT
>JAGWTC010000013.1 GCA_028869135.1 Rhodocyclaceae bacterium | reverse complement strand
CGCGCCTGCTTTTCTGCGTTTCCTGAATCGCTCACTGTCTTGCTCCGCTTGTTATTCGGGGATGAACCAAGGTTCGCCATTGTCCTGCAAAGTGCGCAGGGGGTGTCCATACAGGCGCTGCAGACTGTCGGCGCCGAGCGCCGCAGCCTCGCCGAACTGCCAGCTGCCGTCACCGAAGAGTTGCAGCGCGTAATCGAAATAGCGGCGCGCGAAGTTCGGCTCATGCAGCACGGCGACCAGCGTCCTGCCTTGCGCAGTCTCGTCGCGCAGCAGCGCCAGCGTCGCCATTGCGTGATTGAGGTCGAGATGGTTGAGCGGCTCGTCGATCAGGTAGAGCGCCGGTTGCTGCGCCAGCAGCGTGGCGATCGCGAGACGCTGACGCTCGCCGCCCGAGAGCGTCTGCACCGTACGCCCGGCAAAACCGGCCAGACCGACACGGTCCAGCGCGGCGACCGCAATCGCCTCGTCGGCGGCGCCCTCCCAGCTCCAGCGGTCGAGATGGGGATGCCGCCCCGCCAGCGCGGTTTCGAGCACCGAGGTCTCGAATGCATCGTGCTGTTGCTGCGCGCAGTAGCCGCGCAGACGCGCCAGATCGCGCAGGGCATAGTCCCCGAGCGAGCGGCCGGCGAGCAGGACTTCGCCGCGCTTCGCCTTGCGCAGGCCGGCCAGTGTCGCCAGCAGCGTGCTCTTGCCGGCGCCGTTGCGGCCGAGAATCGCCAATGACTTGCCCGCCGGCAATACAAATGACAGGTCGCGACAGACTTCGTGGTCGCCGATATGGGCATGGACGCCGCGGACTTCAATCATGTGCGCCGCCCTTGTCGCGCCAGCAGATACAGGAACGACGGCACACCGATCAGCGCGGTCAGCACGCCGACCGGCAGCTGCTGCGGCGCAATCACCGTGCGCGCCAGCGTATCGGCCAGCACCAGCAGAATACCGCCGCCAAGCGCACTGGCGGGCAGCAGCAGACGCTGGTCATTGCCGAGCGCCAGGCGCATCAGATGCGGCACCACCAGACCGACGAAGCCGATACTGCCGGCGGTGGCGACAGCGCCCGCGGTCAGCAAGGCCGACAGGAAATAGGTGAACCACCGAAGGGCGGTAACCGGAACACCCAGCGCCAGGGCCTGTACGTCGCCGCGCGCCAGCACATTGAGATCGCGCGCCACCGGCAGCACCAGCAGCACGCCGATCAATAGAAAGAGCAGCGCCGGCGCCGGCTGGGTCACGTAGGCGGCGTCGCCCATGATCCAGAACAGCATGCCGTGCAGCGACTGCTCGGGCGCAATCGACAGGATCAGCGACACCGCTGCGCCGCAGCCGGCAGAAACGATGACGCCGGTCAGCAGCAGGCGCGATTGCGCCCAGCTGCCCTCGCCATGGGCCAGGCCGAAGACGAGCAGCAGAACGAGGAAGGCGCCGCAGAAAGCGGCGAGATTGACCCACAGGGCCGAGAATCCGAACAGCAAGGCGCACAAGGTGCCTACCGAAGCGCCGCCGCTGATGCCGAGCACATAGGGATCGCCCAGCGGATTGCGCAGCAAGACCTGCATCAGGGCGCCGGCCAAGGCCAGCAGGCCGCCGCAGGCAAACGCCCCCAGCGCGCGCGGCAGACGCAACTGCAAAATGACGTCGCTGGCGGCGCCCGCCTTGCCCGTGAGCGCCGCAAATACATCGGCGAGGCTCACGCTCAGGCTGCCAACCGCCAACGCCGCTATCAGACTCGCTGCCGAAAGCAGCAGCAAGGCGAGCAGGATAGCGACGTAACGGCGACGGTTCATGCCATTAGCTTAAAACAGATCGACCTTGACGCCTACGCGCGCGGTGCGGCGGAAGTCGACCGGGTAGACGTTGACCGGTTCGGGCGTGTAGGTGGCATAAACCCACATCCCGTTCTGGCGATCGAACAAGTTATCGACGCCAACAAAGCCTTCAATATTTTTCCAGCGCTGACGCAATGAAACACTAGTCGAGCTGTAAATGCTCTGGCGATGCAGGCTGTTGTCATTGGAGAAGTTGCTGATGGCATAAGCCGAATCGCGCCAGGCATGAGTCAGAGTGAGCGTGCCGCCGGCCCAGGGCTGGTACATCGCGCTCAGGTTCACCCCATGGCGAGGAACCCCCGGCAGATCCTTGCCCGCCAAAGAGCCGGCGCCGGAATTCTCCTCATCGATAATGGCGCGAGTGTATGTATAGGATGCGTACAGACTCAGGTTGTCGAATGCCTGCCAGCGATCGCTGATCTCCAGGCCGTACTTGTGCGATTTATCGATATTGGTATTGGTGCCGAAGTTGAGTTGAGTATCGTAGTAGATCTCATTCTTCAGCTTGCTGTAGAAGGTCGCCACGCGCAGGCGGTGTTTGGCCGTGTCACGATTCACGCCGACAGTGAAGTTCCTGGATGTTGCCGGCTGAATGAAACCGTTAAAGCCGCCCAATCCGTCAAAGAAGCGATCAATATCCGGCGCCTGAAATGCCTGGTTCAGGTTGGCAAATACAGACCACCGCTCGCTGAAGCGGTAATTGACGCCTAAATCCCAGGCGTTCAGGTTATGGTCGCCATTGAGCTTCGTGCCCGCCGCAGGCTGATAGTCGTACTCGACATTTTCTCGGCGAGCGCCCGCCGAGAGCGACAACGCATCGAAACGATAGACACCTTGCAGATATACGGACGTGTTGTCCTTACTGGTGACATTGCTGGTGCCACGCCGCTCACCATTGAAAGTCTGAACACCCCCGGTGAGATCAAAAGCCGCACTGCGGTAAGCAAGGCTCACCTCGTCGCTCGTGTAGTTATAGTTGTAGCGGTAAACATAGGGCGCCAGGAACTCGGAGTCTTTGTCTTCGCTGTTATGCATGTAGCGCGCGGTCAAGCGGTCAGTCAGTGCGTATTCGGCACCGGCACGCCACTGACTGCTGCGGTAGTGCTGATGATTGTAGGTATTACCGCCATTTTGGCCAGGATCGGCGGCAAACTGTTGCGGGGTCAAAGCAGCGACATAACGCGTATCGGCATTGACGTTGCCGCCACCGAGGAACAGCTTAAGTCCGGTTACAGGTTTGAGAGTCAGGTCAACGCGCTCGGCACGATTGTCGCTACCATCAAGGTGGCCGGTCACATCTGGAGAACTCAGCCTGGCTTGCTTGGAGTTATTGGCATTGGCCGAAAGATCAACGAACTCGCTCGACACGCCGGCGCTGACATTGATGTCCTGCGCACCGCGGCTGCCGGTCATGGCGGAGACGCTCACGCCATTGCGGGCACGGGTGCGGATCTGGATCACGCCGGACATGGCGCCGTCGCCGAAGGCAACCGAACCGCTGCCCTTGCTGATTTCGATGTTTTCGATCGCATCGATCGGTACGCCGCCCAGATAGGCGGATACCTGGTCAATATTGTTGAGGCGATAACCGTCGACCACAACGACCAGACTCTGGTAGCCGCTTTCAGTACCATAGCCGCGCATATCCAGCAAAGGCGCGTTTTTGTTGCCAGAACTCGGCATCACATTCAGAGAAGTATTCTTCGCCAGATAGTCGGTCAATGATGCCGCGCCTGAGGCCTCGATCATGGCGCGATCATGCACTTCGCTCGCGTAGGTGGCGTCGGAGTCGCGGGTCGGGATGCCGTTGGCGGTGACGATGACCGGCGTCAGCGTGGTCGATGCGGCCGCATTGCTTTGCGCCAGGGCGGGAAAGGCGGCGGTGAGCGCAAGGGCGAGCGCCGTCTTGCGGATAGGGGTGGTTTTCATGCTTGCTCCTGTGTCCGGCGAGCGTCCCCGCAGGCCGGCATTTCACTCTGGAAACGCACAGGGCATGGCGACGCGGCCGCAAGGGCAGCCGGCATTCGACCGGCGCACCCCGCGCGGTTCCGCTCAAGGAAGTCCGCCTCTGCGACAGGGCCGCAGCGCATTGGACTTCGGGGTTCGTGGCCGGTCTCCGGGCTTGCAGGGCTTGGTTCGTCACCTTCCCGGGCATGCGCCCAGTGGCCTGTCGACGAACCCACACCTGCCTACCGTTGCGGGGGCAGCGCCGGAATTTCCCGAAAAGGAGCACCGGCTTCCCAGTTTCACCCGCCCCAGAACTCAATCCAGGGCAGGCACCGCGAACCTGTCCGCACGCCCATCAGGGCTTTGCGGACGGGCGGATTATACGCGCCGTGCCGGCTTCCCGACACAAAGCGCCAATCAACCTTCAAAGTTGGCGCTTGTCTCTTGACCGGAAAGGGCTTTTACAAGACACTTGGGCCCGATGAACAGCCCTTTGCTCTCCCTCGAAAACAAGGTCGACAGCGTCCTCGCCCTGTGCGAACGCCTGCGCGCTGAGAACCGTGCACTGCGCACCCAGCTCTCCGCGCTTGAGGGCGTCAACCAGACCCTGACCACGACCATAGACGCATCGCGTGCCCGGCTTGAGGCATTGATGGAAAGACTGCCTGAAGAATGAGCACCCCTACCCTGGACATTCAGCTGCTCGGCAAGGACTACAAGGTTGCCTGTCCGTCCGACGAGCAGCAGGCGCTGCAGGAAGCCGCCGATTTTCTGAATGCGCGTCTCAATGAAGTCGCCGCCAAGGGCAAGTTCAGCGGCGAACGTCTGGTCGCGATGGTTGCGCTGAATCTGGCCCATGAACTTCTGAAGCTGCGCGGTGATAGTCCGAGTGCATCAATAAACGCCGGTAACACGCTTGATTCCGATGAGTTTGCGCGTAGAATCGGAGCCATCGAGATGCGCATCGATACAGCACTGGCCGCAGGCAACTGAGCAATCCTCAGCGGCGCAAAAAACAGTTCCGCCTCCCTGCGCATCTCCACCAGTTTCCCCTGCTGTGTTCGCCAAGGCCATATATTCCTTGAGCCAATACGCATGGCGTCCGGTTGCCGACCTTTAAAGCTGCTGTTGTGAGCACTCCCTAGCCGAGTGCACCTGATGCGGCCGGAAGGCAGCCACTCTGAACTTCAGGTTCAGGATGCCGGTCTAGCGGCACGTGCGGGGGAATCCCATGCAGCACAGGCAGTGCAACAAACGCGGAGGTCATGAATTATCATGGCCTCCGCGTTTTGTCTTTCTGGAGTCTCAATGCGTTACTGGCTGATGAAATCCGAGCCGTCAGTCGTCGGCATCGACGACGTGCTGAAAATGCCGAACCAGACCGTAGACTGGTGGGGCGTGCGCAATTACCAGGCGCGCAACTTCATGCGCGACCAGATGAGCGTCGGCGACGGCGTGTTCTTCTATCACTCGTCCTGCCCCGAGCCCGGCATTGCCGGCATCGCGCGCGTCGCCAAGAAGGCCTATCCGGACCGCCTGCAGTTCGACCCCAAGAGCGAATATTTCGACCCGAAATCCACGCCTGAAAATCCGCGCTGGATGAACGTCGACGTGCAGATCGTCAAGAAGACCCAGCTCGTCCATCTCGACGAATTGCGCGCGCATCCCGAGCTCGAACACATGCGCACGCTGCAGAAAGGCAATCGCCTTTCCATTACGCCGGTCGATCCGGCCGAATGGAAATTCATCTGCGTGAAACTCATGGGCGAAAAGGCCTGACGGAATCGCATCGTGGAAATGACGCTGTGGTGGCTGGGCTATCCGGCGATCGGCGCCCTGGCCGGCTTTCTTGCAGGGCTGTTCGGCGTGGGCGGCGGTCTGGCCATCGTGCCGCTGCTCTACATCCTGTTCGCGGCGCAGGGTTTCCCGCACGCACATCTGATGCACCTCGCGCTGGGCACCGCCGCGACGAGCATCATCTTCACCTCGATCACCTCGATGCGCGAGCATCACAAGCTCGGCAACATCGCCTGGCCCATCGTGCGCGCCATGGCGCCCGGGCTGATCCTGGGCGCAGCGCTGGGCTCCGGCTTCGCCTCCCAGTTGCCGACCAGACCGCTGGTACTGATCTTCACGGCCATCGTGCTGTATGCGGCCGGCCAGATGATCATCGGCTTCAAGCCGCATGCGAGCCGACAGATGCCGGGCACGGGCGCGCAGTTCGTCTTCGGCGCCATGGTCGGCGCGGTCGGCGCGCTGGTCGCGGCGAGCGGCGGCTTTCTGTCCATCCCTTTCATGGTCTGGCACAACGTGCCGATAAAGCGCGCGATCGGTACTTCATCGGGCATAGGCGTGCCCATCGCCGTGGTCGGCGCGATCACCTATTTCGGCAGCGGCATGCACGCCGTCGGCCTGCCGCCGTTCAGCGTCGGCTATGTCAATCTGCCTGCGCTGATCGGCATCGTGTCGTGCACCATGCTCTTCGCGCCGCTCGGCGCCCGCGTCGCCACCAATCTGGAGGTCGGCAAGCTGAAGCGTGTGTATGGCATTTACCTGCTCGTCATTGCGGTCAAGATGCTGCATTCGAGCCTCACGTAAGCGCAGACCTACACGGCTGAGTCGAAAAGCCTTTTAAAATTGGCGGGAATTTTTTCCCGTTAACGCAGTCCATTTTGCACACCCTGCCGGCGAAGCCGGCTGCGATGCAGCACGTCGCATACAAGAAAGTTCAGCAGGCGCTCCACGCTCGGGATGCCTGCATCGAATCACGAGGAGAGCGGCGAATCTGCTGTGCAGCGTCGTCGCTCTCCGGAAACAGGGAGACATCATGCTGCAACCCATCTGGGGCGATCTCGCCATCCCCTTCACGCTACTCGTCGCATGGATGCTGGGCGAGCTTGGCCATCGCCATCTGGCGGTTCCGCGCATCACCAGCTACGGTGTGGTCGGCATCGGCATCGCCGTCATCATGAACGTCAGCAAGACGCTGTTCCAGGTCGACGATCTGTGGAGCCTGACCTTGCTTGCGCAGATCGCCTTCGGGCTGCTGCTGTTCGAGCTCGGCTACCGCATCAATCTTGCCTGGCTGCGCCACAACCCCTGGCTGGCATTGAATGCGCTGGTCGAATTCATCGCAACCTTCGTCGTGGTTTTCTACGTCGCCAAGCTGTTCGATCTGCTGCCCGTGCCGGCCCTGCTGCTCGCCTCGCTGGCCGTCGCCACGTCGCCGCTGACCATCTTGCCGGTCGTCAACGAGATGAAAAGCGGCGGTCAGGTGACCGAGCGCACGCTGCATCTGTCGGCGATCAACTGCGTGCTCGCCATCGTCGCCTTCAACACCGTGGTCGGCTACTGGGTGCTTTCAAGCGCAGGCGACACCTTCCAGGCGGTGTGGAACAGCCTGATCGTGCTGTTTGTCTCGGCCGGCCTCGGTGTTCTGTTCGGCGTCATCCTGCCGCGCCTGCTCGACCTCGCCGATACCAACGAGAAGCAGAGCACCGTGGCCTTCGCGCTGGCGGTGATCGGGCTGATCCTGGTCACGCACTCGCTGCACTTCTCGCCGATTCTCGCCACGCTGGTATTCGGCCTGATCGCGCGTCATCATCGCAATGTCCGCCACCAGGCGCAGCCCAATTTCGGCGTACTCGGCGATGTGCTGGTCATCGTTCTGTTCGTGCATATCGGCAGCCGCCTGCAGGGAGACACGCTGTTCGAAGGCGCGCTGCTTGCCGGCGCCGTCGTGCTGACGCGGTTTGCGGTCAAGAGCATGGCCGTGCTGGCCTTCGCCCGGATGAGCGGCCTGTCCCTGCGGAAAGGCCTGCTGACCGGCATCGCCCTGATGCCCATGGCCAGCTTCGGTATTCTGCTGCTCGAACTGTCGGCCCAGCGCGGCCTGCTGTTTCCGGAAACGCTGGCCACCATGTGCGGCCTGCTTCTGCTCGTCGACCTGGCGAGCCCCGTCATTCTGCGGCGCACCCTGATGGTGGCCGGCGAAGCGCCCAAGGCGCACTAAAGGGAAGCCCTATGCCGCTACAACACTTCAGCAGCTCCAAACCGCTGAGCATGGGCGTCGAGCTCGAACTTCAGCTTGTCGATCCGCACAGCCTCGACCTCACCGGCGCGGCCAGCGATTTGCTGCATCTGCTCGAACGCAAGCCCTTCCCGGGCGACGTCAAGCCGGAAATGACGGAGAGCATGATCGAGATATCGACCGACGTGCAGGAAAATTACGACGGCCTGCTGGCGCAATTGCGCGAAATCCGTGACGCACTGGTGGCGGCGGGCGACAAGCTCAACGTGCGTCTGGCCGGTGGCGGAACGCACGCCTTCCAGCACTGGTCGGAACAGGCCATCGTGAAGAAGCCGCGCTATCAGCAGTTGTCCGAGCTCTACGGCTATCTGGCCAAGCAGTTCACCGTCTTCGGCCAGCACGTCCACATCGGCTGCGAATCGGCCAACAGCGCCCTGTTCCTGCTGCACTCGCTCAATCGCTACCTGCCGCACTTCATCGCCCTGTCGGCCTCTTCCCCCTACTTCCAGGGCGAGGACACGCTGTTCGACTCGGCGCGTCTGAACTCGGTGTTTGCCTTTCCGCTCAGCGGCCGCGCACCCTTCGTGCTCGACTGGGAGATGTTCGAGAACGGTTACTTCAGGAAAATGGAAGCGACCGGCGTCGTCAGCAGCATGAAGGACTTCTACTGGGACATCCGCCCCAAGCCCGAATTCGGCACCATCGAACTGCGCGTCTGCGACACGCCGCTGACGGTGGAACGCGCCGCCGCGCTGGCCTGCTATCTGCAGGCGCTGTGCAGCTATCTGCTGACCTGCTCCGATCCGGCGCCGTCCGAGGACGATTACCTCGTCTACAACTTCAACCGTTTCCAGGCCTGTCGTTTCGGTCTCGACGGCATCATCGTCGATCCGCGCACGAACAAGAACCTGCCGCTGCGCGAGGACATTCTGCAGACGCTGGACAAGGTGCAGATCCACGCCGGGCGACTGGGCAGCCGTCCCGCACTCGATGAAATCCGGCGCATACTGGCGGAAGGAAACCACGCCAGCTACCTGCGCCAGCAGTTCAGCCAGTGCCGCAACGTCAAGGGCGTCGTCGATGCCGCCATCGACGCGTTTCGCGGCAAACCCTAAAAGGAACCGGGAGAATGTTCATGGTCGGACGTCGCCGCAAACCGCTCAAGATCGCGCTGTCGGCGCGCATCTTTCACCCGGAGCCCGATGCCAAGGGCATCCGGACCAAGACCCTGCAGGTGCTGGAGCAATCGGTCGCGCAATGGGTCATGTCGCGCGACGTCATGCTGATGATGGTGCCGTCGGCCGTGCGCGACGGCGAGCTGATGCGCAGCAATATCCGTCTGCGCGACTATGCCGACTATCTTGACGGCCTCATCCTTCAGGGCGGCTCCGACGTCTGCCCGCAGGCCTACGGCGAGCAGGCGCTGCAACCGGCCTGGATGGGCGATCCGGTGCGCGACGCCTACGAGCTCGAATTGCTGCACGAGTTCATCGAAGCGAGAAAACCCGTGCTCGGCATCTGCCGCGGCATGCAACTGATGAACGTCGCGCTGGGCGGCTCGCTGTATCAGGATCTGCCGACCCAGCGCGAGGGCGATCTGAAGCATGAAACCGGCGACTACGACAAATACTCGCACGCCGTCACCTTTGCCGAGGACGGCGAGTTCAGGAAGTGGTTCGGCGGCATCGAGGGCGGCATGGTCAGTTCCATCCATCATCAGGCGGTCAATCGCCTGGGCAAGGACCTGCGTGCGGAAGCGACCAGCGCCGACGGCCTGGTCGAGGCCATCAAGGGCACCGGCCGCAACTTCCTGTGCGGCGTGCAATGGCACCCCGAATTTCATTACCAGGCGGGCACGGAGTTTCTCGACTGCGGCCCGCTCCTCGAAGCCTTTCTCGATGCGGCGGAGCGTGCGCGCTAGCCTCAGCCCGCCCCGCCGTTCGGGCTGAGGCTGTCGAAGCCGCACACGGAAAATCGCGGCGGCAGGCGTGCCTGCATGGTTATTCGGGTTTCGAGCAACCCGCCGGAGCACCTGCCTGGCGGTGCGCGTATTGCTCCCGCAACAGGTTCTTCTGCACCTTGCCCATCGCATTGCGCGGCAGGTCGGCGGCGATGAAGACGCGCTTGGGCACCTTGAAGGCGGCCAGCCGTTCGCGCACGGCCGCAGCAATGGCGTCGGCGCTCAACTGCGCGCCCCGCTCGCCGATCACGACCGCCGTCACCGCTTCGCCGAAGTCCGCATGCGGCAGCCCGATCACGGCGGATTCGGCCACGCCCGGCAAGGCATCGATGACGTCCTCGATTTCCTTGGGGTAGATATTCAGGCCGCCGCTGATAATCAGGTCGCGGGCGCGGCCGCTGATGAAGAGGTAGCCGTCCTTGTCGAGATGGCCGATATCGCCGGTCCGGAAGAAGCCGTCGTCGGTGAATTCTTCGGCCGTCTTCTCCGGCATGCGCCAGTAGCCTGAAAACACATTTTCGCCGCGCACCTGGATATGACCCGGCACGCCGGCACCGCACGGCCGGCCGGCATCGTCGACGACGCGCAGCTCGACACCGGGCAACGCCGGGCCGACGCTGCCGCAACGGCGATCGCCGGCATAGGGGTTGGAGGTGTACATGCCGCCCTCGGTCATGCCGTAACGTTCGAGGATGCGCTGCCCGGTACGCTGGGCAAAGGCGGTAAAGGTTTCGGCCAGGAGCGGCGCCGAACCCGAGACGAAAAGACGTATGCCCCTGGCGCACTTGCGGGTAAAACCCGGCTCGGCCAGCAGGCGGGTGTAGTAGGTGGGCACGCCCATGAACATGGTTGCATCAGGCAGCGCTTCGATCGCACGCCGGACGTCGAAGCGCGGCTCGAACAACATGGCGCTGCCCGCCAGCAAGGTGCAGTGGCAGGCGACGAAGAGGCCGTGGATATGAAAGATAGGCAGCATGTGCAGCAGCACATCGGCCGGCGTGAACCGCCATTCGCGACAGAGCGTTTCGGCATTGCTGAGCAGATTGCGGTGCGACAGCATCGCGCCCTTGGAGCGCCCGGTCGTGCCCGAGGTGTACAGAATCGCGGCCAGCTCCTCTGGGCCGCTCTGCACCGTCTCGAAAATGTCGCTTTGCGCAGCCGCCAGATCGATCAGCGAACCGCGGCCGTTTTCGTCCAGCACCAGCGTATGCGCCACGCCGCTTTGCGCCGCCAGCAGCAGCGCGGCTTCGCGGAACTGCGGACGGCAGACAAAGAGTCCCGGCTGCGCATCGTTGAGGAAGTATTCGACCTCCTGCGCCTGATAGGCCGGGTTCAGCGGCAGGAAGACCATGCCGGCGCGCAGACTGGCCAGATACAGCACCAGCGCTTCCGGCGACTTGTCGGTCTGCATGGCGATGCGATCGCCGCGCCGCAGGCCCAGCCTGACCAGCAGATTGGCCATCCTGGCCGAAGCGCGCTCAATGTCGCCATAGGTCCAGGCGCGCCCGTCGGTCAGGATCAGGCAGGGCTGCTCAAGCCGGCGCGAAAAGCCGGCGGCGAAGGCCGCGTAGAGATTGTGGTTCATCGCAGTGCTACAAAGGCAGGAGATCGAGGAAGCTGTTCAGCGCCGGATAACGCACTTCACCGCGCCCCGGCTGACAGGTGTCGGGGCGGCAGATGGTGCGCAGCTCGGCGATGCCGTAGCGATGCGCGGAGTCGAGCACGGACAGCGTGTCATCGACCAGCAGCGTGCGCGCCGGGTCGAAGGCATGGGCGGCGCGCAGCCTGTCCCAGAAGGCGACGTCCTCCTTGGGCAGACCCAGCTCGTGCGAGGTGATCATGGCGTCGAAGTGCATGGCCAGACCGGTGCGCTCCATCTTCAGTTCCAGGCTCTTGTGGTGCGCATTGGTCACCAGCAGGATGTGCTTGCCGCCCTTGCGCGCCGCTGCCAGAAACTCCAGCACGCCCGGATGGATGTCGATCAGATGCACCAGTTCCTGCTTGAGCGGCATCAGGTCGATCGCCAACTGGTCGCTCCAGAAATCCACCGAATACCAGGGCAGCGTGCCTTCATGCGCCTTGAAACGCGACTTCAGCTCATGCCGCACTTCCTCGTGGTCGCGCCCGTGATGTTCGGCGTAGCGGCGCGGCAGGTGCTGCTGCCAGAAGTGATTGTCGAAGTTGAGATCGAGCAGGGTACCGTCCATGTCCAGCAGGACGGTGTCTATGGTTTTCCAGTCGGGTTTGAGCATTGCGGGCATCCGGTGCGAATACCCGTATTCTAGCCTCGCTGCACCGGCAGCCCCGGTCGCTAGACGCCGTGCTGCCTGAACCAGGCCAGCATGCGCTGCCAGCCGTCCCTGGCCTCGGCGGCGCGATAGCTGGGCCGGTAGTCGGCATTGAAGGCGTGGCCGGCGTCAGGGTAGACGTGGATGAACGAGCGACTGCCGGCGGCCTTGAGCCTGGCGTTCATGGCATCGACATCGGCCAGCGGAATGCCCTGGTCCTGTCCACCGTACAGCCCCAGCACCGGCGCCTGCATATTGTCGGCCTGGTCGAGCGGATGGCGCGGCGTGTTGGCACTGACCTCGCCGCGCAGACGGCCGTACCAGGCCACGCCGGCCTTGATCGCCGGATTTCGGTTGGCATACAGCCAGACGATGCGGCCGCCCCAGCAGAAGCCGGTAATGCCGATGCGACGGGCGTCGCCGTGATTCCTTGCCGCCCACGCCACGAGTGCATCGAGATCGGATTCAACCTGCGCATCGGGCACGTTGCGGATGATCTTCTGCTGAATGTCTGCAATGCTTGCGAGCTGTGCCGGGTCGCCCTGCCGCGCGAAGAGATCGGGCGCCACCGCCAGATAGCCTGCCTTGGCGAGGCGGCGGCACAGATCGGCGATGTGCGCGTGCACACCGAAGATTTCCGATATGACCAGAATCACCGGAAATGTCTTCCCCCTGGCCGGTTGGGCACGATAGACCTTCATCATGCCGTCGGCAACCGGAACCTCGACGGTGCCGGCTGTCAGGCCTTCGCCATCCGTCTCGATCATGGTCTGCGCGGCGATGGGCTGCACGGCCAGCGCGAAACCGCCGCCCAGCGCGGTGGCGATAAAGCCGCGCCGGTCCAGCTTGAGCGCGGGCAGCAGGCTGTCGAATTCAGGGTTCATCCGGGGTTCTCCTTTGATCGGGAAGCCGCCACCAACAGGCGTGGGGCAAGGCGCATCGATGCAGCCAGCACGGCAGGGCGGGGGCGCCGCCATGCATCCCGTTGCCGCGGCTTACATCAGGACGATGTCGAACTGCTCCTGTGTATAGCCCACTTCGGCCTGCAGCGATACCGGCCGCTGGATGAAGGCCGACAACTGCGCCAGCGACTGCGATTCTTCGTCGAGGAAAAGATCGATGACGTCCTGCGTCGCCAGGATGCGGAACTCGCGCGCGGAAAACTGGCGCGACTCGCGCAGCAGTTCGCGCAGAATTTCGAAACACACGGTATGCGGCGTCTTGACTTCGCCGCGGCCGCCGCAGGTGGGGCAGGTTTCGCAGAGTACATGGGCGAGCGATTCGCGCGTGCGCTTGCGCGTCATTTCGACCAGGCCGAGCTGGGTGAAGCCGGACACGGTGATGCGCGTGTGGTCCCTGGCCAGCGTCTTGTTGAGCTCGGCGAGCACGGCGTTGCGATGCTCGTCGGTATCCATGTCGATGAAGTCGATGATGATGATGCCGCCGAGATTGCGCACGCGCAGTTGCCGCGCGATGGTTTGCGCCGCTTCGAGATTGGTCTTGAAGATGGTGTCGTCGAAATTGCGCGAACCGACGTAGCCGCCGGTATTCACGTCTATGGTCGTCATCGCCTCGGTCTGGTCGATGATCAGGTAGCCGCCGCTCTTGAGGTCGACGCGCCGGGCCAGCGCCTTCTGGATCTCGTCCTCGACGCCGTACATGTCGAACAGGGGGCGCTCGCCGGTGTAGTGCTCCAGGCGGTCGAGTACCTGCGGCATGTATTCCTTGGCAAACGAGGACAGCTTGATGAAGTTCTCGCGCGAGTCGATGACCACGCGACTGGTTTCCGGGCTCACCAGGTCGCGCAGCACGCGCTGGGCCAGGGTGAGGTCGCGGTGCAGCAGACTGGGCGGCTTGGCCTGGCTGGCACGGTTCTGGATTTCCGCCCACAGGCGGCGCAGATAGGCGATGTCGGCGGAGAGCTCCTCGTCGCTAGCGTTCTCGGCCATGGTGCGGGCGATGTAGCCGCCCTCTTCGCCCTCGGGCAGCAGATTCTGGATGCGCGCGCGCAAAGCCTCGCGCTCCGACTCTTCGATGCGCTGCGAAATGCCGATGTGTTTTTCACGCGGCAGATAGACAAGCAGGCGGCCGGCGATCGACACCTGCGTGGACAGCCGCGCGCCCTTGGTGCCGATCGGGTCCTTGAGCGTCTGCACGACGATGGACTGCCCTTCGGAGAGGATGCGCTCGATGGGACGGGTCGCATCAGAGTTGGCCTGCCGCTCCTCCCAGATATCGGCGACGTGCAGGAAGGCCGTGCGCTCCAGCCCGATCTCGACGAAGGCCGACTGCATGCCTGGCAGCACCCGCACGACCTTGCCCATGTAGATATTGCCGACGATGCCGCGGCTGCTGGAGCGCTCGATATGCAGCTCCTGCACCACGCCCTGCTGCATCAGCGCCACCCGCGTTTCCATCGGGGTGATATTGATCAGATAGTCGTCCATGCCTTAACCTCGAAAATTCCCTCACCGCAAGACATGCGCGCACGCCTTGTCGTGAACGATCTCCTCAGATCGGATACCCAACCTCCCGCAACAGCAGCGCCGTTTCGCACAAGGGCAGCCCCACGATCCCGGAATGTTCGCCACGCATCTCGGCCACGAACATCGCCGCGTGTCCCTGGATGCCGTACGAACCGGCCTTGTCCATGGGCTCGCCGCTCTGGACGTAATGACGGATTTCGGTATCCGAGAGCTCCCGGAAGCGGACTTCGTTGATATTGAGGCGATGCTGTATCTGGCCCTGCCAGGCAACCGCAATCGCCGTCAGCACGCGATGGGTGCGCCCGGAAAAGGCCTTCAGCATGGCGATCGCATCAGCAGCATCGGTCGGCTTACCGTAGATCCTGCCGTCCAGCTCGACTGTGGTGTCCGCGGCCAGCACGGGAGAGGGGCGCAGGTGACGCGATTGCAGCAGCCGGCTGCCAAATTCCGCCTTGGCGCGCGCCACTCGCAATACATAGTCGTCGGCAATCTCGCCGGGGAGCGGCGTCTCATCCACCTGCTCGTCGAGGCGAGGCACCGAACGGAACAGCAGCAGACTGAAGGGAACGCCGATCTGCGCCAGCAACTCACGGCGGCGCGGGCTGCGGGAAGCGAGATAAATCCGGGGCTCCACGAAGTCACTATCCTTGAAATCACATAATGGCGTAAGCATACCAGCAGGGGCCCGCCGCGGACGAGGCTGGTGGAGAAAGGCGATCCTATTCCCGGTGGTAGGGATGCCCCTTGTGCAGACTGTGGGCGCGATACAGCGCCTCGGCCAGCATGACGCGCACCATGGCGTGTGGCAGCGTCAGGCCGGAGATGCGGTAGCGCTCGTCGGCCTCGGCCTTGAGCGCAGGATCGAGTCCGTCGGGCCCGCCGACGATGAAGACGATATCCTCGCCCCCGCCCATCCAGTCGCCGAGCTTCTGGGCCCACAGCTTCGTGGTCGCTTCGGTGCCGCGCTCGTCGAGGATGATCTTGCGGCAGCGCGGCGGCAAGGCGGCGCGTATGCGGGCAGCTTCGGCCGCCATCATGGCTTCGACGGTCTTGCCGGTCGTGCGCGGCTCGGCCTTGATCTCGCGCAGCTCCAGCGGGCATTCACGCGGCATGCGCTTGGCAAAGTCGGCATAAGCCTCCTCCACCCAGGCGGGCATGCGGGTGCCGACGGCGAGGATCAATAGCTTCATTTGGCGCAGACTGGAAAAACGAAGGTCCGCCCGGCAGGCAAAACGGGGCTGAAGCGCAGGCTCAGGCGGGCTTCAGTCGGCGTCTTCGCCGGCGGCGCGGGCGGCGCGTTTCGCCGGCGTGGTCTGCCAGAGCTCTTCGAGGTTGTAGTAGGCGCGCACCGCCGGCTGCATGACGTGCACGACGATGCTGCCGAGATCGACCAGCACCCACTCGCCGCTGTCCTCGCCTTCCATGCTGACGACATCGCCGCCGGCTTCCTTGACCTTGTCGTGAACGCTGCGCGCGAGCGCCTTGACCTGGCGGGTGGAATCGCCGCTGGCGACGATGATGCAATCGAACATCGCGGTGAGCTTGGTAGTGTTGATGACCTCGATGTCGCGGCCCTTGATGTCTTCAAGGGCGTCGACGGCGATCTTCTGGAGCTTCTTTACGTCCATGCGGGATAGTGTCAGCGGTAGAGGTTGTGAGTCTGAATATAGTCGAGAACGGCGTCCGGCAACAGGTAGCGCGGGCTGCCGCCATGCGCCAGTTGTGCGCGGATGGCCGTGGCGGAGATGTCGAGCGGCGTCAGCAGCGAGGGCAGGATGACGCCGGCGTCCTTGTCGTCGACCTCGGCGCCCAGACGGGCCGGATCGACGGCAGCGCGCTTGGCGAACTGCTTGCCCAGCAGCGGCGACATGGCGTCGATACTGAGTTCATGGCCGGGGCGCGTGAAGATTGCAATGTGCGCCAGCTCGAACAGCTCCTCCCAGCGATGCCAGGTCGGCAGGCCGAGGAAAGCGTCTGCGCCCAGCAGCACCACCAAGGGAGCGTCCTCGTATTCGGCGCGCAGATGTTCGAGCAGGTTGACCGTATAGCTCGGTTCGCCCGACTCGGCCTCGAACTTGTCGAGGCGGAAATCGTCGTTGTCGGCAATCGCCAGTTCGACCATGGCCAGTCGATGCTGCACATCGGTCTGCGGCTGGCTGCGATGCCGGGTCAGACCGGCCGGGCTCCAGATCACGCCGGCCAGGCCGAGCTTCTCGCAGGCCTCCTCGGCCAGGCGCAGATGGCCGTAATGCACCGGATCGAAGGTGCCGCCGAAAATGCCGATCGGATCGCTCATGCGCCCTCCCCTTCGTCCGCCGTTGCGCTGGCGGGTTCCGGCAGCGTCTCGAAGATTTCAAGATAGGCGATGTACACCGATACCATCAGCATGGGCACGAAGGCCAGCAGCATGAGCAGTTGCAATACGTAGCCAAGGGCATCGCCGATGGCCGGAAACAGGCCGGACACGACGACCCGCACAAAGCCCACCACCATGACGACGATCAGGCAGTTGAGGAAGTGCATGATGAAAGCGCCGACGTTGCGCCAGGTCGCGACGAAGCTGAAGAACATGGCTTTCGCCGGCGCCATGTTGTGCCAGGCGGTCAGGATCGGCGCGAAACAGAAGGCCATGAACACCGGGATCATGACGATGAAGAGCGGCAGCAGATTCAGCAGCACGTCCTTGATGGTGAGCTGCGCCAGATCGGTCGGCGTATCGACGGCCCATTCGATCAGCACCGAGAGCAAGGCAAAGATCGCCGAGGCGGCGAACTGGAACAGGCCGAGACGAATCAGCGCAGGGCGCCGTTCAACCACGGTAAACAGCAATTCGGCCTGCTGCGGAACCTTGCCGGCGCGGACCGCCGAATACACATTGGCCAGCAGCACCATCAGCGAAGGCTGGATGATCGGCAGCAGCAGCACCAGCGGCCCCAGCAGCGCCAGCACGACGCCGGCCAGCCAGTAGGCCATGGAGGCGCTCAGGACGAGCGAGGGGTTCCTGCGATAGAGCGCATAGGCGGCGCGGAGCCAGCCGCGGCCCGCGCGCATGGGAAGTCGGTGGGCTTGCATCAGGAGTAGGGGTAGGGAGACTTGCCTTCGTGCAAGGCCAGCCAGCCCTTGACGATGCGGTAGATGAGCCAGACGGTGGTGGCGAAACAGACGACCATGCCGATCAGGATGAGCCAGGTCAGCGTGCCCAGAATATAGCCGGCCAGCGCGCCCCAGAAGGTGTTGATCTGCCAGCGCAGATGCGGCTCGTAGGCGGTGCCGCGCGCGTCGTCGCGCTTGACGTAGGCCAGCACCACGGCCACCAGATTGCCGAGGCCGCCGGTGATGAAGCCAGCGGCCTGCAGGGCATAGCCGGCCACGGCCACGGTGCGCAGGGTATCGGGTTTGTCATTCATTGCGGTTCAGAGCCATTCGACAGCAGTCGCTTCCTTGGGAAATTCGGGCGCATCGAAGGCGGTATCGCCGTCGGGATCTGCGATGCCGGTGGCTTCGATATTCCTGAAGTCGTAGAGGTCGTGGTCCATCAGATGCGAGGGCACAACGTTGCCGAGCGAGCGGAACAGGTTCTTGATGCGGCCGGGGAAGCGCTTGTCCCAGTCCTGCAGCATGGCCTTGATGTTCTGGCGCTGCAGGTTCTCCTGACTGCCGCAGAGGTTGCACGGAATGATGGGAAAGCGCTTGTGCGCGGCCCAGGCTTCGAGATCGTCCTCGCGGCAATAGGCGAGCGGGCGGATCACCACGTGCTTGCCGTCGTCCGAGACCAGCTTGGGCGGCATCGCCTTGATCTTGGAGCCGAAGAACATGTTGAGGAACAGGGTCTGCAGGATGTCGTCGCGGTGATGGCCGAGCGCGATGCGCGTGGCGCCGAGCTCGTCGGCAACGCGATAGAGGATGCCGCGCCGCAGGCGCGAGCACAGGCCGCAGGTGGTCTTGCCTTCGGGTACGACGCGCTTGACGATGGAATAGGTGTCCTGCGTTTCGATGTGATACGGAACGCCGATGCTCTTCAGGTAGTTGGGCAGCACCTCGGCCGGAAAGCCGGGCTGCTTCTGGTCCAGATTGACCGCAACGATGTCGAAATTGACCGGCGCATGCTCGCGCATGTGCAGCAGGATATCGAGCAGGGCATACGAATCCTTGCCGCCCGACAGGCAGACCATGACCTTGTCGCCCTCGCCTATCATGTTGAAGTCGCCGATGGCCTGCCCGACGTCGCGGCGCAGGCGCTTGGCCAGCTTGTTGGTCTCAAGGCGCGCACGCACATCCGCAGCACTGGCGGCGGCTTGTTCGATATCGGCGGAAGATGCGGTGGTAATGCTCATGGTGACGGCTCGGTACTACGAATCAGCGACAAACTGGCGCGCTTTGCGACATCGCTTCGGGATTTCTGGCGCCAAAGGCGTGATTTTACCGCGCCGGGGCTGAATGCAGAAATTGCCGTAAATCCCGCTCAATCGTCCGGGCCGCCCGAGCCCCCTGCGCCAGTGCAGCAACCACGCTGGGAAACTCCGGGTTACAGACATCACCGCAGGCATACACACCACCGACCCCGGTGCGTCCGGCGGTATCGGTACGCAGATAGCCGTTCGCGTCGAAGGCCAATCCGGCGGCCAGCGGCCCGAACAGCTCGGCCAGCGCTGACGTATTCGGTTCGTATCCGGCCAGTACGTGTACCCGGTCAACGATGATGCGACAACCGTCGGACAACGCCACCTCGATGCCGTCATCGCGACGCACCAGTTCCAGCAGGCATGCTTGCGCATGCACATGGCAGTTCGCATGTGCTGCCACTGCCTCCTGCAAGGCGGCTTGCGCACGCGACGCGGAGCGCATTGCGAGATCGACAGAAGTCCCATTTTCAGCCAGCAGGAGAGCGTTCTCGAAGGCATTGTCGCCACCTCCGATGGTCAATACACGGCGCCCCCTCAAGGCATTCAAGCCGGCAAAGGCCCAAGGGCCGCAAACGACATCGGCGGGTTCCAGCGTCGCGGCGCCCGGCACATCAGCCAGCACTTCGATACCGCGATAGCGCGTGCCCGTGGCAATCAGCAACGCATGCGCCGTCGCCTGCCGATCCTCATTCAAGGTGATGCGGAACTTGTCGCCGGCACGCTCGACATGAGTCACGCAGGTATTCAACCATAGCCGTGCAACGCCGGCCTCGATGTGCCGGGAAAAGCGTTGCGCCAGCTCCGGCCCGGTTGCGTCGCGCTGGCCGAGCACCCAGTCGTTACCAAGGAAATTGAGATTCAGCATGCCGCCGAGGCGATCCGTCGCTTCGACCAGCCAGGGTGAGAAACCGAGATTGCCAAGCCACAGCGCCGCCGACAGCCCGGCCGGACCGCCGCCTATGATGCCGATCTGCGGTCGCGCATCCATATCAATGTTGCCCCGTATTCGCAAAGAGCTCCCAGCCTTCTTCCAGCATCGAGTGACAAAACATGCGCAGATCCTGGACGAAATACAGTTTTTTCGCCGGATCCCACAAGAAGTTTTCGGCCAGCCGCTTGCGCATGGTCAGCTTGAAGTACGCCTGCCCGTCGAAGATGCCTACCGGGATGTCAGCGTCGATCGCATAGCCTTCATGCACAGCACCCGTCAAGGTCGTACGGAAACGTTCGGCATTGCCCGCATCGCGCCAGACATCGCCCGGCGCACAGGGAATGAAAGACAGCACATTGACCTTGAACACATTCAATTCGACCAGAATCATCAGGCAGGCTCGCTGGTCGTCGCGCATCAAAGTGATTCTGTAGATCGCCGACGGCTGCCCCGCAACGAACTCATGTTCGACGGAGATTTGGTTGGGGCCGTCGTACAGGTATTTCCTTGGTCTACCCGTCGACAGGCCATCCTTTAGCGTTTCATCCAGCAACTCGTCGGACTTTCGCAACAAGGCCCTGGTGCCGGTTTCCGCGAATACCAGGTAGATGATCGCAATCACGGGCAAAAAAGCCGAGGCAATAACCTTGCCCCCCTGTTCCAGCCATTGGTTGCTGCATTCGATGCTGTCGCAGGCCAACCAGCCTTTGCCAACCAGAAGAATGCCGAGCAACAACGTCAGCACGGCGAGCGTCAGGGCAAGGCAGCGGGTCCACAAGGGAATCGATAGTTGCCGTAATTGATTGATCAATCCGGGTGCAGCCGCCCCGACTGCTTCCAGCGAACGAGGAACGCCGACGACGCCTTCTTCCTTGTTTTCCATCGCTTCCTTCTTCGGAAAATTCCCTTGCGCCATCACGCCAGGATCAGTTTTTCGATGATGCGCGCCGCTGCAACCATGCCGAAGGTGGCGGTGACGGCGACCGAGGAGCCGTAGCCGGCGCAATTCAGCCCTTGCGGAGGAGCAGCCGCCGCAGCGGTGCCGTCGCCCGGCTCCGGAATTTCGCAGCTTGCGTTCTGCGGCCGCCGCAACTGCTCCGGCGAGAACACGCAGTCGATGCCGAATTTCTTCTTCGGATCGCGGGTAAAGCCGTATTCCTTGCGCAGGCGCGCGCGCACGTTCGACGCCAGCGCATCCTGTATGGTGCGGGACAGATCGTCGACCTGGATGCGGGTCGGATCGACACGGCCGCCGGCGCCGCCGGTCGTGATCAGGCGAATCTTGTTCTTCTTGCAATGGGCGATCAGCGCCGCCTTGGCGCGCACATTGTCGATGGCGTCAACGATGCCGTCGCAGGCGGGCAGGATCAGGCCGACATTGTCTGCGTCGAGAAAGTCATCGATCAGGGTGAGCCTGCAGTCAGGCGCATAGCCGCTGATGCGGCGCGCCATGGCCTCGATCTTGGCCATACCCAGCGTCGCATCGGCGGCCTGGATCTGGCGATTGATATTGGATTCAGCCACATGATCGAGGTCGATCAGCGTGATCGCGCCGACCGCCGAGCGAGCCAGCGCTTCCGCCGCCCATGAGCCGACCCCGCCGATGCCGATGACGCAGACGTGCGCCGCCTGCAGGCGGGCCAGGCCGGCAGCGCCGTACAGACGGGCGATGCCGCCGAAACGACGCTCGGGATCGGCCTCGACCAGCACTTCGCTATTCACTTCATGAGACTCCATGGCGCCGCATGATGGCACAATTCCGCCCCATGAGTACTCAAGCCGAACTGCCGCAACCCTCGCCCGAAGCAGCCGACGCCAGCCGTGCCCTGCACGGCCACATCGCCGCGGCGATTTCAGCCGCCGGCGGCTGGATTTCCTTTGCCCGCTATATGGAGCTGGCGCTTTATACGCCGGGGCTGGGCTACTACAGCGGCGGGGCGCACAAGTTCGGCGCGGCCGGCGACTTCATTACCGCGCCGGAGCTGACGCCGCTGTTCGCGCAGACATTGGCTGCACAGGCGGAGCAGGTCATGGCCGCCTCGGCGCCGCACATCATCGAAGCCGGCGGCGGCAGCGGCGCGCTCGCCGCCGACCTGCTGCTGGCGCTGGAGCAGCGCAGGGCCCTGCCCGTCAGCTACGCCATCATCGAACTCTCCGGCGAGCTGCGCGCGCGTCAGGCGGAAACGCTGAGGCAACGCGCGCCGCACTTGCTTGAGCGCGTCTCGTGGCTGGATACCCTGCCGCAAAAGTTCACCGGCTTCGTCGTCGGCAACGAGGTGCTCGACGCCATGCCGGTGCACCTGGTGCATTGGCACGCCGACGTCACACTGGAGCGCGGCGTGGCGCTCGGCAAGGACGGCAATTTCGCCTGGGAAGAGCGCTCGCTGGCGCCGGCGCTGCAAGCGCGCGTCGCCGCACTGCCGGCGCGCTTCGACTATCTCTCCGAAGTGAATCTCGCCGCCAATGCGTGGATCGCCGCCTGGGCCGATATCCTCGAACAGGGCGCGCTGCTGCTGATCGACTACGGCTTCCCGCGCCACGAGTTCTACCATCCGCAGCGCGAGCAGGGCACGCTGATGTGCCATTACCGCCACCATGCGCACGGCGATCCTTTCTGGCTGCCGGGCCTCAACGACATTACCGCGCACGTGGACTTCACGGCCGTCGCCGAAGCCGGCTTCGACGCGGGGCTCGACGTCGCCGGCTACCTGTCGCAGGCCGCCTTCCTGATCAACTGCGGCTTGACCGATGTGCTAGCGCAGACATCACCCGATGCAGGCGCCGACTACCTGCGCCAATCGCGGGCCGTCGAAAAGCTCATCAACCCGGGCGAAATGGGCGAGTTGTTCAAGGTCATCGCCCTCTCCAAGGGCATCGCCGAGCCGCTGCTCGGCTTTGCGCGCGGGGACAAGACCCACACCCTCTGAGAGCGGGCGCGCCGGGAAAGCCGCCTAGGCCACGCGCTCCATGATGCGCGCGCAGACGTCTTCCACCGTGAGCCCGTCGCACTTGACGGCGACGTCGGCGTACTTCCGATAGAGCGTGTTGCGCTCCTCGAACAGTTCGGCAAAGCTCTGGTCCGGACGCTTCGCCAGTCCGCGCGTGCTGAAATCGGGAACACGCGCCTCCAGCGTATCCAGCGTGACGTCGAGGAAGACGACGATGCCGTCGGATTTGAGGTGCCGCATCGCGGCGTCGCCATAGACTGCGCTGCCGCCGGTGGAAATGACGTGATTGTCCACATGCAGATCAAGCAGCACGCGCTCCTCGATCTCGCGCAATGCGAGATAGCCGTCGCTGTCCACGATGTCCTGCAAGGGCCGCGACACCGCCTTCTGGATCAGGATGTCGGTGTCGACGAAATCGCGCATGGTCTTTTTCGCGAGGATGACGCCCACGGTGCTCTTGCCCGAGCCCGGCATTCCAATCAGGACGATATTCGACGGCATGTTCGCATCGGACGGGCCACGGCCCGGAAAGATAAAGCGCGCAGCTTAGCGCATCCCGCAGCGGGCGGCTATTCGTGTCTGGAAATCGCGATATGTATGGTCTGCATGGCGAGATGCACTTCGCGCAGGAAGAAGGCCAGCCCAACGACCAGCGCCAGCGTCGATGCGGCAAACAAGGCGCCGATCAGCCAGCGCAGCGGAAAACCCAGGACCACTTCGATGAACAGCGTGACGATGACGGTACACAGCAGCAGTGCCGCCACGGTGCACGCCGTAATCGCGATACTGGCGTAATGCCGCCGCTGCTCAAGGCTGCGCAACTCCTGCGCCCGCAGCTCCCGGGGTGGCAGCGCATCGGCGGCGCGCCCTTCGGTCAGTTGCCTGCCGCGATCGATGATCCGGGCCAGACGACTTGCGATCACATTGAGTATTCCGGCGATGCCCGTCAGCAGGAAAACCGGCGCGAGCGCAAGCTGGATCGCTTTCGAGACATCGATGAGGGAATCGGGGGCAGGCACCATGGGCGGATTCTAACGTCTGGCAGCCCGCATGCAAGCGGCTGGCCGTGAAAACCGGCAAGGCCGGGCCGGCCCGATGTATTCGCGTTTACACATTGCGCTGGACAGAACATTCCCGATTTACTTAGGATGCGCTCTGTCGTCAGCCGAGATTCCCGGCGCCGACACTCGCCCCGGATAACGCCTGCCCACCCTACGGTTCCAAACCCGCTTCTCATGCCTCAACTTTCGGCCGCCGCCGATCCCCTGAATGTCCTGCGCAAGGGCCAGGTCTTCACGCCGTCCTTCATCGTGGCGCAGATGCTGGCCTTGCGGAAGAACCGCGGGCGGGTGCTGGAGCCTTCGTGCGGCGACGGCGCCTTTCTGGCGGCGATTCCGGAGGCGGTGGCGCTGGAGCTCGACGCCGCCATCGCGCCTGCCACGGCCCGGGTCACCGATTTCTTCGCCTATCCCGAGCACGAGAAGTTCGACACCATTATCGGCAATCCGCCCTATGTGCGCTCGCGCGACGTGCTGCCGGAAACGGCCAGGCTGCTGGGCTCCCGCCTGCTCGACGGGCATGCCAATCTCTATCTGCATTTCATCGAGAAGTGCGTGCGCCACCTCAGGCCGGGCGGCGAGCTGATCTTCATCACGCCGCGCGACTTTCTCAAGTCCACCGGCGCCAAGCGCCTCAACACCTGGCTTTACGCGCAGGGAACGATCACCGACATGCTCGATCTCGGCGACGTGCGCATCTTCCGCGACGCGGCGCCCAACTGCATGATCTGGCGCTTCGAGCGCGGCAATCGGAGCCATCGCACCAGCGACGGCCGTCGCATGGTCCTGGCCGGGGGGCAACTGTTCTTCACGCGCGGCATTTACAGCGTGCCGGCGAACTCGGTGTTTTCCGTGCGCGTGGGTTCCGTCTCCGGCGCGGACGCGATCTTCGCCAACGAGGCGCTGGGCGACGCCAACTTCGTGTGTTCGCACACGGTGCAGACAGGCAAGACCCGGCGCATGATTTTCGAAGCGTCCTCAGTCCAGGCCAAAGCCCATCTGCTGCGCCACAAGGCCGCCCTGCTGGCGCGCAAGGTGACGCGCTTCGACGAGCACAACTGGTGGCGCTGGGGGCGTTTTCATGCGCACACCGACGCGCCGCGCATCTATGTCAATCAGAAGACGCGGCATCCGCAGCCCTTCTACCTGCACGACTGCCGCAACTGGGACGGCGCCGTGCTGGCGCTGTTTCCGCACCAGCGCGATGCCGACGTGAAGCGCCTCGCGACCCTGCTCAACGAGGTGGACTGGATGGAGCTGGGCTTCGTCTGCGACGGCCGCTTCCTGTTCGCCCAGCGCAGCCTGGAACAGGCCCTGCTGCCGGAAAGCTTTCTTGAATTTTCGATACAGGACCGAGGGTAGGCTGGTATAAACTGGAACGGACGCCCTGTGCAGGGACTTGAAAATCGCCATTCCGTCCTCACATGCCGGGTTCCATTTTTCAAAGCCGGATTTATTTGTCGCCGGCTCAGCCACTTGCCTGCTCACCGCCCATGGTCCCTCACCTCACTACTGCATTGACCGGCCCGCTGCTCGATATCGAAACCCGCATGCTCGAAAACGAGGCGGCCATCGAGCGCTGGCTGCGCACGCAATGGCTGGAACACACGCCGCCCTTCTACGCCTCGGTTGACCTTCGCAACGCCGGCTTCAAGCTGGCGCCGGTGGACACCAACCTGTTCCCGGGCGGCTTCAACAATCTCAACCCGGCCTTCATGCCGCTGTGCGTGCAGGCCGCCATGTCGGCGGTGGAAAAGATCTGCCCGGAAGCGCGCAATCTGCTGTTGATTCCGGAGAACCACACCCGCAACCAGTTCTATCTGCAGAACGTGGCGCAACTGGCCAGCATCCTGCGCCATGCCGGCCTCAATGTGCGTATCGGTTCGCTGTTGCCGGATGTCACGGCGCCCACCACGCTGGAACTCGGCAACGGCGCCAGGCTCACGCTGGAGCCGCTCAAGCGCCTCGGCAACGGCCATCGTCTCGGCCTCGACGGCTTCGATCCCTGCGCGATCCTGCTCAACAACGATCTCTCGGCCGGCGTGCCGGACATCCTGCAGAACCTCAACGAGCAATATCTGATTCCGCCACTGCATGCGGGCTGGCATGTGCGCCGCAAGTCCGCGCACTTCGCCGCCTACGACCAGGTGGTCAATGATTTCGCCGCCGAATTCGGCCTCGACCCCTGGCTGCTGAACCCCTACTTCGGCACCTGCGGCAAGATCAACTTCCACGAGCGCACCGGCGAAGATTGCCTGGCGGCGAACGTGGACATGCTGCTGACGCGCGTTCGCGCCAAGTACAAGGAATACCGGATCGACAGCGACCCCTTCGTCATCGTCAAGGCCGACGCCGGCACCTACGGCATGGGCGTCATGACGGTGCACGACGCGAGCGAGGTCACCGGCCTGAACCGCAAGCAGCGGAACAAGATGTCGGTAGTAAAGGAAGGCCTGCAGGTCACCGAGGTCATCATCCAGGAAGGCGTGCCGACCTTCGAGACGGTGGACGAAGGCACGGCCGAGCCGGTGGTGTACATGATCGACCGCTACGTTGTCGGCGGCTTCTATCGCGTGAATACCGCGCGCGGCGTGGACGAGAACCTGAATGCGCCCGGCATGCATTTCAAGCCGCTGGCCTTCGAGACCGGCTGCTCGCTGCCCGACTGCACGCAGGCGCCCGATTCGGCGCCGAATCGTTTCTACGCCTACGGCGTGGTCGCGCGCCTCGCGCTGCTCGCCGCCTCGCTGGAACTGGAACGCGCGGCGCCGGCGGAGACAGTGGCCGCCTGATATCCATCTGCCCTGAGTCAGTCACAGGGCAACGTCCATCACGGCTTCGACTGGCCCATCCCGAACGGGCATGGAGCAGCGGGCCGCAAAAGCTGATAGGGGAAAAGCTGTGCGCTTTGCATTCATCGTAGACCCGCTCGACAAACTCAAGGCCTACAAGGACTCCAGCGTCGCCATGATGCGCGAGGCGGCGCGGCGCGGCCACGAAGTATGGACGATCCAGCGCGAAAATCTGGTGTGGGAGGCCGGCACCGTCAGCGCGCTGGCAGTGCGCATCGAACCGCTGGACGACGATGTGATCTGGTATGCGGCCGGTGAAAACCGGGTGTCGTCGCTGCGCGATTTCGACGGCGTGATGATGCGCCAGGATCCGCCCTTCGACATGGAATACGTCACCGCCACCTGGCTGCTGGAGCGCGCCGCGGCGCAGGGTGCGCGCATCTTCAACGATCCGCGCGCCATTCGCGACCACAGCGAAAAGGTTTCCATCGCCGAGTTTCCGCAGTACACCGCCGCCACGCAGATCGCCCGCGATGCGGGTGCGCTCAACACCTTCATCGAAGCGCACGGCGACGTGGTGCTGAAGCCCCTCGACGGCATGGGTGGCAGCTCCGTCTTTCGCGTGCGTCGCGACGACCCCAATCGCAACGTCATCATCGAGGTGCTGACGCTGAACGGCGCCAAGACCATCATGGCGCAGCGCTTCCTGCCGGAGATCACGGATGGCGACAAGCGCATCCTCATCATCGACGGCAAGCCGGTGCCCTACAGCCTGGCGCGCATCCCCATGGCCGGCGAGACGCGCGGCAATCTCGCCGCCGGCGGCCGGCCCGAGGCGCGGCCGCTGAGCGCACGCGACCGCGAGATCGCCGAGGGCCTCGGGCCCGTGCTGGCGGCGCGCGGCCTGTTGCTGGTCGGCATCGACGTGATCGGCGACAGCCTGACCGAGATCAACGTCACCAGCCCGACCTGCTTCGTCGAAATTGCGGAGCAGAGCGGTTTCAACGTGGCCGGCATGTTCATGGATGCGCTGGAAGCCCGCTGCCGCTGAATCGCGTCAGCCCCCAGCAAGCCTGCACGGGTGGTCGCGGCGGATTGCGGCACGCGGCATCTTCCTTGATAGAATGATTCGATCACCCGGGAGGTAGCACGTTGATCGGCCTGTTTCTCATCACCCACACCAGTTACGGCGAGTCGCTGATTCAATGCGCCTGTCATGTGCTCAACCGGCGTCCGCCGCAGATCGTGCAGCTCGGCGTGGCCGCGCAGGACGACCCGCTCGACGTGCTGCCGCTGGCGCAGAACCTGCTGAAGCTCGTGGACAGCGACGAAGGCGTTCTCGTCATGACCGACATCTACGGCGCCACGCCGGCCAATATCGCCATGAAGCTGCTGGAACCCGGCCGCATCGAAGGCATTGCCGGCGTCAACCTGCCCATGCTGCTGCGTGCGCTGACCTATCGCGACAAGGACATGGAAACCCTGGTGGCGCGCGCCACCAGCGGCGGGCGGGACGGCATACTCAATATGCTCAAGCACTGAAACGAAACCGGGGAAGCCGCGCAAGGATAGCTGCCGGCCCCGAATACAAGCAGAACACCGGACAAGGAACAGCAATGCCGAAGGCGGAAGTCGAAATCATCAACAAACTGGGGCTGCATGCACGCGCCTCGGCCAAGCTTACCCAGCTCGCGGGCAGCTACCCTTGCGAAGTGTGGATGGAACGCAACGGCCGCCGCATCAATGCCAAAAGCATCATGGGCGTCATGATGCTCGCCGCCGGCAAGGGCAGCAAGGTCATCATCGATACGGAAGGCGAGCAGGATCAGGCGGCGCTGGATGCGATCATTGCGCTGATCAATGATTATTTTGGCGAAGGCGAATGAAGGCGATCGGGAGTTGTGAACCGCGAGTCGGGAGCACCCTCCGACTCTCGGCTCTTCGCTCTCGACTCGCGGCTCACAACTCGCGACTCAAAAAACAATGACCTTCTCACTTCACGGCCTCGCAGTATCCACGGGTATCGCCATCGGGCGCGCCCATCTGGTGTCGAACGCGACGCTGGAAGTGGCGCAGTACCAGATACGCGAGAAGGAGGTTGCGGCCGAGATCGCACGCTTCGAAGGCGCATTGGCAACCGTGCACTCCGAACTGGAGGCGCTGCGGCTGGAGGCTTCGGCAGCCGGCGCGCCAACCGAGCTGGTTGCCTTCGTCAGCGTACATGCCATGCTGCTGTCGGACCCGATGCTCTCGGATGCGCCCAAGGAGATCATTCGCGAGCGCCGCTGCAACGCGGAATGGGCACTGGTGCAGCAACTCGACGCGCTGAGCGAGCAATTCGACGCCTTTGACGACGCCTATCTGCGCGAACGCAAGAACGACGTGGTGCAGGTGGTCGAGCGCGTGCTCAAGGCCCTGCTCGGCAAAAGCCGCAAGCTCGCCAGGAAGGTCCGGGACGGCGAGGAGCTGATCGTCGTCGCACATGATCTATCCCCGGCCGACACCATCCAGTTCCGCAATATGCACGTCGGCGGCTTCGTCACCGACGCTGGCGGCTTCACCTCGCACACCGCCATCGTCGCGCGCAGTCTCGCCATTCCCGCCCTGGTCGGCATGCACCATGCACGACCGCTGGTACGGGACGACGATCTGCTGATCGTCGACGGCACCGCCGGCACGCTGATCGTCAATCCGGACGAACGCATTCTCGAGGAGTACCGCCTCAAGAGGAGCGCCATCGAGCTGCAGCGCTCGAAGCTCAAGCGCATCAAGACCGCCCGCGCGGCAACGCTCGACGGCCACGACATCGCGCTTTACTCGAACATCGAGCTGCCCCGCGACGTGGATCAGGTCAAGGATATGGGTGCCGACGGCATCGGCCTGTTCCGCACCGAGTTCATGTTCATGAACCGCAACGATCTACCCGACGAGGACGAGCAGTTCGAGGCCTATCGCAATGTTGCCAAGGCGATGGCAGGCAAGCCCGTCACCATACGCACGCTGGACATCGGCGCCGACAAGCAGGCCCGGGCACTGCGCGTGGTCAACCGCGACGAACCCAATCCTGCGCTCGGCCTGCGCGCCATCCGCTACTGTCTGGTCGAGCCCAAGCTGTTTCTGACGCAGTTGCGCGCCATCCTGCGCGCCTCGCACCACGGCAAGATCCGCATCCTGATTCCGATGCTCGCGCATGTCAGCGAGATAGAGCAGACGCTGGCGCTGATCGAAACCGCCAAGCTGCAGTTGCGCGAATCGCGGCACAAGTTCGACCCGGTAATCGAGGTCGGCGGCATGATCGAGATTCCGGCCGCGGCGCTGGCGCTGGGGCCCTTCATCAAGCGCCTCGACTTCCTCTCCATCGGTACCAACGATCTGGCCCAGTACACCCTCGCCATCGACCGCACCGACGAAGCCGTCTCGCACCTCTACGACCCCTTCCATCCAGCCGTGCTACGCCTGGTAGCAGGCGTGATACAGACCGGCGGCCGCGCCAATGTGCCGGTCTCCGTCTGCGGCGAAATGGCCGGCGACTACCAGATGACCAAGCTGCTGATCGGCATGGGCCTGCGCTATTTTTCCATGCACCCGGCACAATTGCTGGAAATCAAGCAGCAGATCCTGATGAGCAACGCCGGACAACTCGCCACGCGCGTCAGTCGCATTCTGCGTTTCGACGAGCCGGAGCGGATACGGGAGCAGGTAGGAAAACTGTAATTCCTAGATGCCCCACATCACGGGGGCATTCTTCCTGTGCGCCCATTCCAGCAACTCAAGCAGCGGCACGGCACGTTGCGCCAGCGACACATGCTGCGTCATGGCCGGCTTGTCGGCATCCTCGTCGTCATTGGCGCCGGGCTGACGCCGGCCTTCCTCGATCACGCCCTTCAGCGCCGCGATGGCAGCAGGCAATTGCTCCGCCGTGATAATGCCTTGCGGGTCCGGATCCTTGCCCATAACTTTCATCAGCTGATGGGCGGACTCGCCGAACATGATGACGTCGCCCGCGGCTTTGGATTTGAATGTGACTATCATGCTGCGTCCTCTACGATGGGTTCCTGATGCCCTCTTCCGCGCCTGCTCCGGCAACGAAAGCAGACGTTTTCTGCGCGCTCAATCCGGCATGGGCAGGGCTTCGAGCTGCTCCTGCAGTTCCAGCCAGCGCATTTCGGCAGTATCTATCTTTTCGGCGACATCGGCCTGTTCCTGATTGAGTTTCTGGATCAGCGCGCTGTCGTTCTTTTCGTACAAGGCCGGATCGGCGAGTTGCGCTTCGAGCGCGCTGCGCTGTACCTGCCAGCGGGTGATCTGCTGCTCCAGCTTTTCGCTTTCCTTCAGCAAGGGACGGCGCTTGAGCAGCAGCGCCTGACGGTCGGCGGCGGCCAGTTTGCGCGCTTCCTTGCGCTCTTCCCGATCCACATTTTGCGGCGCGGCCTGCTGCTGCGCCGCGCGCTGCTCCGCCAGCCAGCTCGCGTAGTCGTCGAGATCGCCGTCGAAGGGCTGAACCTTGCCGTCGGCAACGAGGTAGAGCACATCGGCGGTCGTGCGCAGCAGATGGCGATCATGCGAGACCAGCACCACGCCGCCTTCGTATTCCTGCAGGGCGAGAGTCAGAGCCTCGCGCATTTCCAGATCGAGATGGTTGGTCGGCTCGTCCAGCAGCAGCAGATTGGGTTTGGCGCGTATCAGCAGCGCCAGCACCAGCCGCGCCTTCTCGCCGCCCGAAAAGCGGCCGCAGGACGCATCGGCCATGGGGCCGCGAAAATCGAAACCGCCCAGATAGTCGCGCAGATCCTGTTCGCGCGCCGTCGGGTCCTGGCGGGTGATGTGCTGCAAGGGCGATTCGTCCGGACGCAACAGTTCGAGCTGATGCTGGGCGAAATAGCCGATCGACAGGCCCTTGCCTTCGATGCGCCTGCCCGACAGCGGCGCAAGCTCGCCGGCCAGGCACTTGATCAGCGTGGATTTGCCGGCGCCGTTACGGCCGAGAAAGGCGATGCGCTCGCCCGGCCGCAGGGCCAGCATGATGCGCTCGAGTATCGTGGTCTCCTCGTCATTCGCACGATAGCCGAGGCGTGCCTGCTCAACCAGCAGCAAGGGGTCCGGTATATGGCCCGGATCGGCAAACTGGAAGCTGAACGGCGTATCGACGTGCGCAGCGCTGATCTCCTCCATGCGCGCCAGCGCCTTGATCCGGCTCTGGGCCTGACGCGCTTTCGTCGCCTTGGCGCGAAAGCGTTCGATATAGCTTTCGAGATGGGAACGCTCGCGCTGCTGCTTCTCGAACATGGCCTGCTGATTGGCCAGTTGCGCCGCGCGCTGACGCTCGTATTGCGAATAACCGCCGCTGTAGAGACGCAGCTGCGCGTCGGCCAGCGCCAGTGTGTGAGAGCAGACGCTGTCGAGAAAATCGCGATCGTGCGAGATCATGATCAGCGTGCCCTGATAGCTCCTAAGCCAGCCTTCAAGCCAGAGCACGGCGTCGAGATCGAGGTGATTGGTCGGTTCGTCGAGCAGCAGCAGGTCGGAGCGGCACATCAGCGCGCGCGCGAGATTCAGCCGCACGCGCCAGCCGCCGGAAAACTCGGCCACGGCGCGCGTGAAGTCGGCATCGCCGAAACCAAGGCCATGCAGGAGTGAGGCAGCACGGGCGCGCGCCGAATAGCCGCCGATGTCGGCGTAGCGCGCATGCAGTTCGGCGAGGCGGTGGCCGTCGGCCTCGCTGGCCTGGGCGGCCTGCTCCAGCGCGGCGAGCTCGGTTTCGATCTGCCTCAGCTCCGCATCGCCATCAAGAGCAAATTCCAGCGCCGCATCCGGCAAGGCCGGCGTATCCTGGGCCACATGCGCGACCGACCAGACGGCAGGGATTTCGAGGTCGCCGGCTTCGGCGTGCAGTTCGCCGCGCAGCAAGGCGAGGAAGGAGGATTTGCCGCAGCCGTTGGCGCCGATCAGGCCGATCTTCCATCCAGGGTGCAACTGCAAGCTGGCGTTCTCGACCAGAAAGCGGCCATTGCGGGCAAAAGACAGGTTGCGCAGAAGGATCATGTTGCAAAGAGACGAATACGGTGCCGGCGACGGGCGCAGTTCTGTGGTGAAATGCGCGTAATTCGCTATTTTAAGGAAAGTGTCGTGCCATTCCGGTTTTTTCTGCTGAGCCTGTGCCTCGTCGCCGCTGCCGCAAAGGCGCAGGAGAGCGCAGCCCCCGAGCCCGCCGAAACGCCGTCTGCCACCTCGCCTGCGGCGGATGCAGCAGAGCCGCCCAAGGCCGAGCCCAAGACCGTGCCGCTCGACGCCTCGGCCCTGCTCACCATCGGCGTGCCGCGCAGTCAGGCCGAACGCGACGACATGGCGGAACGTGCCGCAACCCTGAAGGAAGAGTCGCGGCTGCGCAAGGAGGAAGCAGAGAAGGCGCTCGCCAATGCCACGCCGGTCTGCTGGAAGAAGTTCCTCGTCAGTTCCTGTCTGGATGACGCCAAGGTCGCCTATCGCAAGGAAATTTCGATCGCCAAGCGCCAGGATCGCGAATCGCAGACGCTGGACCGCAACGTCCGCAAGTACGACGCGGCCGAGCATGTGCGCCTGCGCGACGAGGAAAACGCCCGGCGCGACGAGCAGAACGCGAAGCGGGCCGCCGAGTTCCGCGCCGAGCAGGAAGCCAAGGCAAAGGCCCGGGCCGAGAAGCAATCCCGGCCCTGAGCCGGGCTCGCAGCACCGGCGACTACAAGCCCTCGCTCAGGGACACGCCGATGCCCACGGTGGTCTGGCTGTGGTTGTAGTCGATCAGGCTGTCGCCATAGCCGCTGAAGAGCTGCAAATGGCCCTTCAACTGGCGTGAAATCGGAAACGCCCAGTCGGCCTGCGCGGCGCCCTTGCCGGAGCCGGCGTTGTAGCGGCCGAGCAGGCTCACGATATGGCCGTCGCGCTTCCACATGGCAATGAGGTCGCCGTGCCCCATGTAGCGGGTGATGTCGGGATTGTCATCCTTGCTGCCTTCCGGAATCCGCCACCACGGCCGCAGCAACAGCACCCAGTTTCCCTGTTCCAGGCCGGCCTGCGCGTAGATGCGATTCCAGCTGCGCGACAAGGGCAGATCGCGACCGTTGGATTGATGCAGCAGGCCCAGATTGACCATGCGACCGCGCCAGCCGAACAGATCGTAGTCGGTGCGCGTGCTCAGGATCAGCTCGGGTTCGTAATTGGTCTCGCGAAAATTAGCCGAGGTCTCCGAATTGTAGAGCTGCCACCATGACTGTTGCGTATAGCCGAACCAGAGATCGCTGCGGCCGTCGAACAGATCCTCCATCAGCTTGGTCTTGAAGCTGAGCTGAAACTTGACCTCGGTGGCTTGCTGCTTGCGCCCCTGCGCCAGCGCGTGCCCCGTCGCAGGACTGGACGGCAGGCTGTTTACGCTGCTGCTGCCGTAGACCGGCAGGATGTAGGTGGGGTTATGGGCGCGAAACTGGAACACGCCGGCCTTGCTTTGCGGATCGAGTTCCCAGCGCTCCGACAGCACCGACACCGGCGACGGCGGCAACGCATTCCTGACGACGACCGGCAAGGCCGGCGGTGCGCTGGGCGCCGCATCGGTGATCACCACGCTCTTTTCGGGAAGCGCGTTCCTGGCCAGTTTGTCGTAACAGGCCAGGCGCACCGGATCGGCCTGTATGCCGAGGCAATCCTTGAAGCCCTGGGCCGATACGGCCTGCATGACGGCCATGCCGGTCGCGCACATCAGTGTCCATCTGAATTTCATACGCATCTCCCCTGATCTGGACGGACCTCGCCGATCCGTGCGATGTCGTTGTCCTGAAGTCCGCCGCAAGCATCCTGCAACACGCATGTTGCACAAACAAAAAAGGCGGGCCGCCGCAGCGCCCGCCCTTGTATCTTGAATATCGCTTACTCGATACCCTGGCTGGCCAGGTACTCTTCGTAAGTTCCCTGGTAGTCGACGATCTGGCCGCCGGCCTTGACCTCGATAATGCGCGTCGCCAGCGAGGAGACGAACTCGCGGTCGTGCGAGACGAAGATCAGCGTGCCCGGATAAGCGGCGAGGCCGTTGTTGAGCGATTCGATCGACTCCATGTCCAGGTGGTTGGTCGGCTCGTCCATCAGCATCACGTTGCGGCGCAGCAGCATCAGCTTGCCGAACAGCATGCGGCCCTGTTCGCCGCCGGAAATCACCTTGACCGACTTCTTCACCTCGTCGCCGGAGAACAGCAGGCGGCCGAGCGTGCCGCGGATCAGCGTCTCGACGTCGCCGCCTTCGTAGCCGCCTTCGCGCACCCACTGCACGATCCAGTCGGTCAGCGATTCGCCGCCGGCGAAATCGTCGCTGTGATCCTGGGCGAAGTAGCCGGGCTTGGCCTTCTCGGCCCACTTGACGGAACCGTAGCTGGGGGCCAGGCCGCCGAGCTCGGTGCCCGCCAGCAGACGCAGCAGCGTGGTCTTGCCGACGCCGTTTTCGCCGATGATGGCGACCTTGTCGCCGGCGTTCAGCGTGAAGCTGATGCCCTTGTAGAGCGGCTCGCTGTCCGGATAGGCGAAGCTGACGTTGTCGACTTCGACGGCCTGACGGTGCAGCTTGTCCTTCTCGTCGTACTCGAAACGGATCCACGGATACTGGCGCGACGAGGGCTTCATGTCCTCGATCTTGATCTTCTCGATCAGCTTGGCGCGCGAAGTGGCCTGACGCGCCTTGGACTTGTTGGCCGAGAAGCGGCGCACGAATTCCTGCAGCTCGGCCACGCGTTCCTTGGCCTTGGCGTTGGCCGAGGACTGACGTTCGCGCGCCTGGGTCGAGGCTTCCATGTAGTCGTCGTAGTTGCCCGGATAAATCTGGATGCGGCCGTAGTCGAGGTCGGCCATGTGGGTGCAGACCTGGTTCAGGAAGTGGCGATCGTGCGAGATGATGATCATCGTCGATTCGCGCTGGTTGATCACGTCTTCCAGCCAGCGAATCGTGTTGATGTCGAGGTTGTTGGTCGGTTCGTCGAGCAGCAGGATCTCGGGATTGGCGAACAGCGCCTGGCACAGCAGCACGCGCAGCTTCCAGCCCGGCGCGACTTCGCTCATCGGGCCGAAGTGCTGTTCGGTGGGAATGCCCACGCCCAGCAGCAGCTCACCGGCGCGCGACTCGGCCGTATAGCCGTCGTATTCGGCGAACTGGCCTTCCAGTTCGGCCGCCTTCATGTAGTCCTCTTCGGTGGCCTCGGGATTGGCGTAGATCGCGTCCTTCTCCTGCATCACCGCCCACATCTCGGCATGTCCCTGCATGACCACGTCGATGACGCGCTGCTCTTCATAACCGAACTGATCCTGGCGCAGGAAGGCCATGCGCTCGTGATTGTCGAGCGCGACATTGCCGCCGGAAGGCTCCAGAGCGCCGGCGAGGATCTTCATGAAGGTGGACTTGCCGGCGCCGTTGGCGCCGATCAGACCGTAGCGGTTGCCGTCGCCGAACTTGACGGAGACGTTTTCGAACAGGGGCTTGGCCCCGAATTGCATGGTGATGTTATTGGCGACGAGCACGAGGGACTTCCAAAAAGCAATGGCGGCCGCAGCAATAAGCACTGAAGGGCCGCCCAAGGTGGGATGAGTGCTTGGATTTTACCTTCTTTCAAGGGCTTGGAGCCCGAAGCCCGCCCCGACAGGCTTACGGGCTGCTAGCTTTGCAGCCAGCGGTGTATCCACCAGCCCGATAGCGCGGCCAGCGCCACCCAGATCGCCACGATGACGGCGCCGGCCACCCAGTTGACCGGTTTCTTCATCACGGCGGCGGCCAAGCCGCGGCATTCGCGCATGATCTCGTCGGGCACGAGCTTGAGCGTCAGCGCAATGCCCAGTGGCACCAGGATCACGTCATCGAGGTAGCCGAGCACGGGTACGAAGTCCGGCACCAGATCGACCGGGCTGAAAGCGTAGGCGACGACGAGAAAGGCCATCAGCTTGGCGTACCAGGGCGTGCCGGGATGGCGGGCGACGAAATACAGCGCCAGCGTGTCGGCCTTGAGCGCGCGGGCGCGCTGCTTGAGTTTTGCGGAAAAGGACATGGCGTCAGATCGGTCAGCAAGCAATCCGGAAGGCGAAATACCGGCATGATTCTAGCGCCGACGGCGTATAGTCTGGCGCACTCCATCCCGCTCCAGACCCATGGCACTCAAAGCAACCATCTACAAAACCACCCTCAACGTCTCCGACCTCGACCGCCATTACTACGCCGAACACGGCCTCACTGTCGCCCGCCATCCTTCCGAGACCGAACAGCGCATGATGGTGCGCATCCTCGCCTTCGCCCTGCACGCGGACGAGCGCCTCGAGTTCGGCAAGGACCTCTCGTCCGAAGACAATGAACCGCCGCTATGGCGCAAGGACTACAGCGGCCTGATCGAGCAATGGATCGAGGTCGGCCTGCCCGACGAGAAATTGCTGCGCCGCGCATCCAGCCGCGCGGCGGAAGTCATCGTCATCGCCTACGGCGAACATCCGGCCGGCATCTGGTGGAGCAAGGAAGGTAACGACATCCGCCGCCTGCGGAATGTGCGCGTATGGCTGCTGCCCGACGACCAGGCGCAGGCGCTGACCGACATGTGCAGCCGCGGCATGCACCTGCAATGCACGCTCGAAGACGGCGAGGCTTGGTTCAGCAACGGCGAACAAAGCGCGCAAATCCGGTTACAGTTGCTGACGAACCACCCCTGACATTCTGATCAGCTCGCCAGGAAAGGCAAACCATGACACTGCTCATCGTCGGCTTGATCGTTTTCCTCGGCGTGCATTCCATCCGCATGGTGGCGCCGGCCTGGCGCGACCTGCAGATGCGGCGACGCGGCGCGCTGGCGTGGAAGGCGCTGTACTCCATCGTCTCGCTGCTCGGCTTCGCCCTGATCGTCTACGGCTACGCGCATGCGCGCATGGAACCCATCGTCCTCTGGCAGCCGCCGGCATGGACCAGGCATGCGGCAGCCCCGCTGATGCTGGCCTCCTTTGTCCTGATGGCCGCCGCCTATGTGCCAGGGAACATCATCAAGGCCCGCATCGGCCACCCCATGCTGGCCGGCGTCAAACTTTGGGCCTTCGCCCATCTGATCGCCAACGACACACTAGCAGACGTCGTGCTGTTCGGCAGCTTCCTCGTCTGGTCTATCCTGCAGTTCCGCACCAATCGCCGTCGCGACAAGCTGCATGGCGTAGTCTATGCCCATCTGTCGACGACACGTGACATCCTCGTCGTCGTACTTGGCGTCGGCGGCGCCGGCGTTTTCATGTTGTTCCTGCACCAGTGGCTGATCGGCGCCAGGCCGTATTGATCCTGGTCCACCCGCCAAAGTCGGCAATATCGGAATCCGGCCCGGGCATGACGCCCCTTCACCCTGCCCGCTGGAGCGACGGATGATCGCTGCTGAATTAAGGCCTTACTGATATCCCGTCACACGTCTGTCATCTGGCCGTAACCTGCCGCCACGAAAATGGCGGCGTCCATTAGCAGTTCCCGCAATTCCCGGCTGATGGCAGCACCCAAGCCATGAATGACACCACCAGCCTCTTTTCCCTGGAAGAAAGCCTCGCCGAGCAGAGCCAGGCCTATTTGAGCAGCGGCGACTTCACGCCGGAAACCCGCGAAGCGTTCACGCGCCTCCTCGATGGCTACGGCCGGCTGCTGCGCGAAACCAAGCAGTTGATCCGTCTCTCCGACCGCAAGGAAAACGAACTCAACCGCCTCAATCACAAGCTGCGGCAACTGACGCATTCGCTCTCCTACCAGGCCGAGCACGACGGCATGACCGGCTGCCTCAACAAGGCGGCAATGACAGCGCGCATCGAACGTCACATTGCCGACGGCGATGTCTGTCTGGCGCTGCTCGACATCGACCACTTCAAGCAGATCAACGACGTGCACGGCCATCCCGCAGGCGACGCCGTTCTGCGCGGGATCTCCGCCCTGCTCCACGAACATACCGGCGACGAGGAGTGGGTCGGCCGCATGGGTGGGGAGGAGTTCGCGGTGCTGATGCCGCAACGGTCCCTGCTACAGGGCCGGGCGGCAATCGACAGCATGCGGCGCGAGGTCGAGGCGGCGCGATTCGAATGCGCCGGAAAAACAGTGAGTGTGACCCTGAGCGCCGGCGTGGCCGTGAGCATGCCGGGCGAATGCTTCGACACCCTGTACCAGCGTGTCGACACTGCACTCTACGAGGCCAAGAACAACGGTCGCAACTGCGTCGTCGCCCACGGCTGAATCGATCTCATCGAAGGGAACAAGGCATGGATATCAACGACAATCTGGCAGAAGCGATCACGCTCGTGTCGGCGCCGCACAAGCTGGTCACCCAGACTTCGGGGCTGCTGATCGAGGCCCAGGCGGTGACGCCGGCCAGCAGCAACGGCGATGTCTTCAGCCTGTTCGAGGAGAACCCCGATCTGGTCGGCCTGCCGGTGATAGAGAACGGCCGTCCGATCGGCATGATCAATCGCAATATTTTCATGCAGAGCTTCGCGCGGCCTTTTCATCGCGAGATCTATCTGCAAAAGAGCTGTATCGCCTTCATGGACAAGCTGCCGCTGATCGTCGAACGCGAAACGTCGATCCAGGACCTGTCCTTCAAGGTCATCGCCGGCGGCGAAAAGGCCCTGGCCGACGGCTTCATCATCGCCGAAGACGGCAATTACGCCGGCGTCGGCCGCGCCTCCGACATGCTCAAGGCCGTCGCCGATCTGCAGGCCGAAAAGAATCGGCTGGTGATGGAGTCGATCGACTACGGCAGCGTGATCCAGCGCTCGCTCTCCCGCGCCTCGCGCGAAAGCATGCGCCGCACGCTGAACGACCACTTCCTGATCTGGGAACCGCGCGATGTCGTCAGCGGCGACTTCTACTACTTCCACGAATACGAGGACGGATTTCTCGTCATCCTGTTCGACTGCACGGGTCACGGCGTGCCCGGTGCCTTCATGACGCTGATCATGTCGGCCTTTCTGCAGAGCGCGCTCAATGAATACGGCCCGCGCGACCCCGGCGCACTGATTGCCGCGGTCAACCGCCGCGTCAAGCAGGCCATGGGCCAGATCGACCACAGCCATGGCGAGCCCGACGCCGAGCCCGTGTCCGACGACGGCATGGATGCCGCCTTCTGCTGGGTGGATCTCGGGCAAAGGAAGCTCACCTATGCCGGCGCCCATCTGCCGCTGTTCATGTGGCATCCCGGCGATACCGAAGTTCAGCTCGTCGGCGGCGATCGCGCCGGCGTCGGCTATGCCACCACGGCCATGGACCAGACGTGGCGCAACCACGAGATCGATCTGCCCGAGCATAGCTGCATCTACTTCTTCACCGACGGCGTGATGGATCAGCTCGGCGGCAGGAAAGGCATTGCTTTCGGCAAGCGCCGTATCCGCGAGATTCTGCTCAAGCATGCCGACAAACCCATGCCCGAGCAGCGCAGCGAACTGATGTCCGCCTTCACCGCCTATCAGGGCAGCCACCCGCGCAAGGACGACGTGGCCGCCATCGGCTTCCGCATCTAACCCACCAGAGTCAGCAACATGAATCTCACCAGCTTTTCCGAATTTTGCGCCCAGGCCGTCAAGGAAGGCATGCTCTTCTACTACACCGGCGAATACTCGAAGAACGTGATCGCCGCGATGAGCGACACGCTGCGCCACCGTCTCGACAGCACCAGCCTCAGCGCGCCGGCGCGGCGCAAGATATTTTCGACCTTCGTCGAGATGTCGCAGAACATCATGCATTACGTCGACCCCGATCAGGACGGCGTGAAGGTCGGCGCGCTGGCCGTCGGCCACAACGGTGGCAAGTACTACGTCATGTGTGGCAACCCTGTGCGTGTCGAATATGTCGAACGCATCAAGGAAAAGGTCGAGCCGCTGCGCACCATGACCATAGACGAAATCAAGACGGCCTATCGCGCCCAGTTGCGCAACGACGAACACGAGGAGCAGGACGAGATAAGCAAGGGCGCCGGGCTCGGCTTCCTGACCGTGGCCCGCGATGCCAGCGAGCCCATCGAGTATCAGATCGTCTATCGCTCAGAACGCCAGGACTTCGCCGAGTTCTACCTGCGCGCCGCCATCTGAAGCATCCAACTTTCAGGAGAGTCATTCATGCAAGACATTCTTATCCCGGCCACGGCCGAGACGCCGGAAGTCAAGTTTCTCTATTCGACGCACACGCTCAGCATCACCGGCGAGTCCTATCCGGAAAATGCCATGGTCTTCTACGCGCCGCTGCGCGGCGGGCTGCACGATTACCTGGCCCAGGTTTCGGAGCAGGCAAAGATAGAAGCGCATTTCTCGCTCAAGTACTTCAACAGCTCCAGCACCAAGCTGCTGCGCTCGCTGATCTCGCTGCTAAACGACGCCGCGCGCGCCGGCAAGAAGATCACGGCGCACTGGTATCACGATCCCGAGGACGACATGATGATGGAGTTCGGCCACGATCTTCAGGACGAATTCGGCACGCTGGAACTGAACGTCACGCCGTTCGAGCCGGCGTGATTCCGCTTTTCCTCCGCCATGGCGGCCTGCGCGACGATTCAGCCGGCGGGCAGCCAGACCGTGAAGCAGGTGCCCTGGCCGAGCGTGCTGGACACGGTGATCTTGCCGCCGTAGCGCGCGACCAGCGTATAGCTGATCGACAGGCCGAGGCCGGTGCCCTGCCCCGGCCGCGTGGTGAAGAAGGCGTCGAAGACGCGCGGCAGATTCTCGGGGCTGATGCCGACGCCGGTGTCGCCGACATGAATGGCCACGCCGTCCACGTCGCCTAGGCTGCGGTCTTCGCTGTTCAGCGTCAGCGTTCCGCCGCCCTGCATCGCATGCATGGCATTGGTGATCAGGTTGATCAGCACCTGCTGCAATTCGTTGCGGTTGATATTGATCTGACGCGTCGCCGTGTCGCTGCGCTCCACCGTCACCTGCGCCTTCTTCAGCAGCGGCCCCAGCAACACCAGCGAATCGGCGACCACGCTGTCCGCCGCAATGCTTTCCATGTAACCCGCATATTCGGTCGGGCTGGCAAACTGCAGCAGCTTGGTCACCATCAGGCTGATGCGGTGAATCTGCTGGTCCATCAGGCGCAACTCGCCGGCGACGGGCCGCGCCTGCTCGCCCAGGGTGTCGCGCAGCACGTCGAGATTGCCCTGCAGCACGGCGACCGGATTGTTGATTTCGTGGGCCACGCCGGCAGTGATCTCGCCGATGGCGGCGAGCTTTTCGGCCAGCGCAAGCTGGCGCTGCGTGTCGCGCAGCAGCGCGTTCGACGCCTCCAGTTCGGCGGTACGCTCGGCCACCTTGCGGTCGAGCGAATCCCCCCAGGCCTTGAGCTCCTGATTCTGCGACTGCACGGTGTCGAGCAGATCGTCCAGATGGCGCGATAACCTGCCCAGCTCGTTGAGCCTTTCGATCGGCACGCCGTTGCCGGCCTTGCTGCGCGCCGACAGATTGCCGTGCTGCACCGCCGTCATGGTGTCGGTCATGGTTTCGATGGGCCGATAGATGCCGCGCGCCACGCGCAGGGAGAACAGCACGCCGCCACCGCAGATAACGGCGAAGAGCAGCACGATCAGCGTGATCGCCTTGTGCTTGGCCTCGCGAAACGGCGTTTCAAGATAGCCGACGTAGAGCATCCCGACCGGCGTGCCGAAGCTGTCGTGGATGGGCTCGTAGGCGGAGATGTACCAGTCGTGCACGACGAAGGCGAGGTCCAGCCAGGTCTTGTTGAGATTGAGCACATGATTGCGCACGATGGCCGAAGCGCGGGTGCCGAGGGCGCGCTTGTCGCCGAACAGGCGCACATTGGTGGCGATACGCACATCGTCGATGAACAGCGTGGCGGTGCCGTCGCTGCCGGGCGGCAGCGAGCCCGGCGTGTAGACGAGATCGTTGATGGTATCCACGAAATCGAGGTTCTGGTTGAGCAGGACGCCGCCTTCCAGCACGCCGATCAGGCGCCCCCTGGCGTCGCGCACCGGATAGGCGGTATGCACCACCATGCCGCGATCCTCGTCGCTGCGCTCGGTCGGAATTGCGTTGGGCGTGTCCACCAGTTCGATATGGGCTTGCCTGGCCAGCCAGGGATTGATTGCCGCCAACTGCGTCGGGCTGAAGATGTCGATGGCCGTTTCGGCCCGGCCGCGCAAGGCCGACAGCACCACCGGCCAGGCTTGCGGCGCGTAGTCGTGGGGGTCGGTGCCGGTTGCCGCCACACGCAGGCGACCGGCAGCGTCGGTGTAGTGCAGGAAATCCATGCCGAGCGCCACCTTGCGCTCGGCCAGCAGGTTCTGCAGATCGTCCATGCGCCCGCGTTCGACGGCGACGGCGAAGTCGTGCGAATCACCCAGCGCCGACACGTCCTGACCGACGCGCTCGATGACATGATTGAAATACTGGTGGGCAACGGCCAGGTCGCTGGTGACCTTGAAGGTCAGCAGGCGGTCGTAGTAACTGATGCCCCACTGGTAGATGACGAACAGCAGCGCCGGCAGCAGGATCAGAAAAGGCAGGGCCGCCAGCTGCAGCAGGCGGCTGCGGACCGCCGTTTCACGCCTGCCGCTCATACGCCCCATTCTGCGCACTTGCGCTCCAGCGTCTTGCGCGATACGCCGAGACGGCGCGCCGCCTCGCTCTTGTTGCCGTCGACGGACGCGAGCACCTTGAGTATGTGTTGCTTCTCCAGCGCCTCCAGCGTCATCTCGCCCGGCGGCGAATCGACGGCGGTGCTGGTCGCGAAGTACACGAAGGGGAAGTTGCCCAGGATCAGCCAGCGCTCGATGACGTTGCGCAGCTCGCGCACATTGCCCGGCCAGGCGTGCTGCTTCAGCGTCGCCAGCTCCTCTTCATCGGGCGCCAGCATGGGCACGCCGAGCTGGGCTGAGAGCTGACGGATGAAATACATGGCCAGCGCCGGAATGTCGTCGGCACGATCGCGCAGCGGTGGCATGTTCACCTGCACGACGTTGAGGCGGTAGTAGAGATCCTGACGGAAGGTGCCGGCCTGCACCGCCGCCTGCAGGTCGCGATTGGTGGCGGCGACCACGCGCACGTCGACGGGAATCTCGCGCTCGGCGCCGACCGGGCGGATCTTGCGGTCTTCGAGTACGCGCAGCAGCTTGGCCTGCATGGCCGCCGGCAGCTCGCCCACTTCGTCGAGAAACAGCGTGCCGCCGTGCGCGTAGAAAAACAGGCCTTCGCGCGACGAGGCGGCGCCGGTAAAGGCGCCCTTGAGATGGCCGAACAGTTCGCTCTCGATGATCTCGGGCGCGATTGCGCCGCAATTGACCGGAACGAAGGGGCCCGAGACGCGGCTGCTGAGATTGTGCAGGGCGCGGGCGGCGACCTCCTTGCCGGTGCCGGACTCGCCGGTGATGAGCACGGTGGTCGGCAGGGTAGCCAGGCGGCGCAAGGCTTCGCGCACCGGGCGCAGCGCTTCCGATTCGCCGATCATGCCGTCGTCGCCGGGGAAGTCGCCGCGCGCGTCGAGCGTGCGGCGCAGGATGAAGTTCTCGCGCTTGAGGCGCGACCGATCGAAGCAGCGCCCGATGGCATTGAGAATCTGGTTGATGCGAAAAGGCTTGAGCAGGAAATCCGCGGCGCCCGCCTGCAGCGCGCTGATGGCCGTATCAAGGTCGGCGAAGGCTGTGATCAGGATGGCCTCGTTGTGCAGGCCCGCCTCGCGGATTTCATGCAGCCATTCCACGCCCTTCTTGCCGGGCATGGCGTTGTCGAGAATGATGAGATCGAAGTGATGCTGGTCGAGCAGCCTGCCGGCCTCGTCCACCGAGGCCGCGGTTTCGACGCGGCCGCAACGGTGCTGCAGGGAGCGCAGCAGAAAGCTGCGCATGCCGGGTTCGTCGTCGACGATGAGGATGGAACGCTCGTGCCAGCCGCCGAATGCATCGGCAGCGGTTTCATTAGGCGCGGGAGGCTTGGTGCCGGCTTGCATCATGGGCTTGCGATGGGCTGGGAGACATGTGTCCAGTTTTCCCGTCCGCAGCGCATTTGTCCAGCCCCGCGCACAGCGAAGAAAAAGCGAGGGCGGCTTGCGCCACCCTCGCAAAGGGGCAGGAACAACACAGAACTACAACAAGAAAAATCGCTTTAGTGGAACAGGGCCAACGCCTTCTGCAGCGTGGACCACACGCCCCAGGCCAGCGGCACGGCGACATAGAGCCAGAACACGGCCACCAGCAGGGGGTTGTGGGAGATATGGGTTTGCGTCGTCATCATGGTCTCCTTGGTTCAGTGAGCATCGGCCAGACGGGCGCCGGAGGCGTCGAAACTGTCGATTTCCTTCTGGCTCATGTGGTGCTTGGCATGCACGGGGCGCACCAGCAGGTTGCAGATCAGCCCCACGACCAGCAGGACGGCCATGATGTACATGGTGTCGGTATAGGCATCGGCCTTGGCGACGCCGTGCGCAACCTGGTATTCGCGGATGTAGTTGACCAGCACCGGGCCGAACACGCCGGCCGCCGACCAGGCGGTGAGCAGACGACCGTGGATGCCGCCGACGAACTTGGTGCCGAAGATATCGGCCAGATAGGCCGGGATCGTCGAGAAGCCGCCGCCGTACATGCTGATGATGATGCAGTAGAAGGTCACGAACATGGCAACATTGCCGGACTGCGAGGCAGCAGGCACGCTGGAGTACATGGCGATGCCGAGCAGGAAGTAGATCATGTAGGTGTTCTTGCGGCCGAGCCAGTCGGAGGCCGACGACCACAGGAAGCGGCCACCCATGTTGAACAGACTCATGAGGCCGACGAAACCGGCGGCGGCAGCGACCGTGACCGAACCCTTGAAGCTTTCCTGAATCATCAGCGAAGCCTGACCGAGCACGCCGATACCAGCCGTCACATTCAGGCAGAGCGCCAACCACAGCAGGTAGAACTGGGGCGTCTTGAGCGCCTGGTCGATATGCACATGGTTGTTGGTGATGAGCTTGTTCACCTTGCCGACCGGCGGATTCCAGCCCGCCGGCTTCCAGCCTTCGGCCGGGACGCGAATCGCCAGCGCGCCGATCATCATCGAGATGAAGTAGAGCACGCCCATGACGACGAAGGTCTGGGTCACGCCGACCGAAGTCGCCGACTTGAACATGTCCATCAGGAACACCGACAGAGGGGCGCCGATCATCGCGCCGCCACCGAAGCCCATGATGGCCATGCCGGTGGCCATGCCGCGGCGGTCCGGGAACCACTTGATCAGCGTCGACACCGGCGATACGTAGCCAAGGCCGAGACCGATGCCGCCGAGCACGCCGTAGCCGAGATAGAGCAGCCAGATCTGGTGCAGTTGCACCCCGATGGCCGAAATCAGGAAACCGCCGCCAAAGCAGCAGGCGGCAACGAACATGGTGACGCGTGGCCCGACCTTCTCCAGCCATTTTCCGCCAAACGCCGCGGCCAAGCCGAGACAGAAGATGGCCAGACTGAAAATCCAGCCCAGCGTGGTCAGTTTCCAGTCGTCGGGCGTCGATTCGGTAATGCCGATGACCTTGCTGAGCGGGCCGTTGAAGACGCTGAAGGCATAGGCCTGGCCGATGCACAGATGGACGGCCAGCGCAGCGGGTGGGACCAGCCAGCGGTTGTAGTTATTGGGCGCGACTATGCGCTCCCGGGAAAAAAATCCGGACATGATGAATCTCCTCTGTTTTTGATGATCGCTGCGCACTGCCATGCGCGCCGCGACTTGCGAGGAGATTCAGCAACCACTGTGCCAGGCGCGCATTGCAAGGGCCAAGCCTTGATTCACAAGCCTTATTGCCTGATAGGTCGAGACGATGCGACAAAATGTCTGAGACATTCTGTCCGGCTGGCCGGACAGAATGTCTCAGCGTTCAGGCCTGTGCGGTCCGGCGCCCGAGAAAAACGGCGAAGATGGCGCCAATCAGCGGCAGAGCCACGGCGGGAATGGCGAAGGCCGACGTGAAGCCGAGGTGATCGATGACCAGCGCGTTGAGCGAAACGCCGCCCGACTGGCCGAAGAAAAACAGCGCCGCAAACAGCGCCACCGCCGTGCCGCGATGCGCCGGTGCCATCTGCGTGGCGTTGATCTGGAAGGTGTTGTGCAACATGTAGTACCCGATGCCGGCACAGAACGCCCCGGGCGCGGCCCACAGCCAGTGCGGCGCGCCAAGGAAGATCAGGTAGGCCAGACCCAGCGAGCTGCCGCCGGCGATGGCGAGGCCGCGTTCGCCCAGCGTGCCGACGAAATGCCGCGCGAACAGCGCATACGAAAGCCCGCCCAGCCCGAACACTGCCATCAGGCCGCCGGCCAGCGTCAAGGAAATGCCGAAACGCGCGTGCAGATAGGTCGGCACATAGGCAAGGCCACCGAACACGCAAGCGCCTTCGAAACACACGCCGACGAGAATGATGCGCGCCCAGCGCGTGGACAGCACGGCCCGAAAGCGCTGGACGAAGCTCAACCCGGTGTGGGGGCTGTCGCCGGCGCTGTCGATGCGCGGGCTGCGTTTCAGCTCCAGCATCAGCAGCGCTCCGACGACACCGAAAGCGCACAGCATGAACCAGAAGGCGCCGCGCCAGCCGGTCAGATCGGCGAACAGGCCGCCGAAAAGTTGTCCGCTGATGATGCCGAAAATCTGCCCGATCAGGAAATACGCCAGCACCGGCTGACGCCGTTCGTAGGGCACGTTGTCGGCAATCCAGGCCATGGACAGGGGGATCGCCGCCGCTGCGGTGGCGCCGTTGAGCACGCGGAAAGCGACCAGCATCGAGAAGTTACCGGCCATGGCCGTTCCCAGCGCGCCGGCCATGCTGGCCAGCATGGCATAGCTGATCACGCGGTACTTGCCGAAGCGGTCGCCGAGGGGGCCGTAAAGCAATTGCAGCAAGCCGTAGGCCAGCGCAAAGCCCGATACCGCATACGCGGCCTGGCCTGCCGAAAGGGCAAAGGCATCGGCTAGTTGGGGCAGCAGGGGGTCGGTGATGCGGGCTGCGCCACTGCTGGCGAAGGCGGCGACGGACAACAGGGCGATCTGGCGGATCAGATCGCCTTCTTTTCTGGCGGGAGCGGCATTAGGCATCATCGAAGCGTAACAATTTCTCGTTATAAATGCATGCCTGAAGATCATTTTATGCCCCGCAGCAAGGCCGCCTGCCGGCGCCTGGACGAATGGAGTCATGATGCAAACCGTATGCGCTCACTGTTACAGCCCGCTGCCCCATCGCCGGCAGCGCACCTGGTGCATCCTGTGCGCCGACTGCGAGCAGAACTGGGCCGCCGGCGCGGCGCCCGTCCGCAAGCGCCAGTTGCCGATCTGGGAAAGCACGCTGCAATCCACCCGGCACGAAGCGCAAAGCCTCTGACCCGGGCCGCACCACGGCCATTCCGCAGGCATCTCGCCGACCCGCCGCACGCGGCGGCCAATCCGGTTTCGCGGCATAATCGGGGCAAGCTATAGGTGCCCCGGATGACTCTTACCGATCTCAAGTACATCGTCGCGCTCGCACGCACCCGTCATTTTGGTCGCGCTGCGGAAGCCTGTTTCGTGGCGCAGCCGACGCTGTCCGTCGCCGTCAAGAAGCTCGAAGAACAGCTCGGTGTCGCGCTGTTCGAGCGCGCGCCGGGCGAAGTGCGGCCCACGGAAATCGGCATGCAGGTGGTTGCGCAGGCCGAACGCACACTGGCGGAAGCCGCGCGCGTCACCGAAATCGCCGCCGCCGGCAAGGATCCGCTGAGCGGGCCGCTGCGCCTGGGCGTGATTCCCACCATCGGCCCCTACCTCTTGCCAACGCTGGTGCCGCTGCTCAAGGAACGCGCGCCCGACATGCCGCTGATGCTGGTGGAAAGCTACACCACCGAGCTGATCGCCAAGGTCAAGAACGGCGAGCTCGACCTCATCATCATCGCCCTGCCCATCGAAGAGCCCGGCCTCGTCGCCCAGCCCGTGTACGACGAGGATTTCCGCGTGCTGCTGCCCAGGACACATGCCTGGGCAAAAAAAGCGGGGATCGAGGCGAACACGCTGCTCGACCAGCCGCTGCTGATGCTCGGTGCGGGCAATTGCTTCCGCGACCAGGTGCTGGATCTGTGCACACGCGCCGGCAACACGCCCTCGCCACAGGTACTCGAAGGCAGCTCGCTGGAAACCATACGTCTGATGGTGGCCAGCGGCCTCGGCATCACCGTGATGCCGGCCTCCGCCGTCGATCCGGATACCCTCGCCTCGCCGCTGCTGACGGTCAAGCCTTTTGCCGACGAAACGCCGCCGCATCGCCGCGTGGGCCTGGTCTGGCGCAGCAGCTTCCCCCGCTCCAAGGCCATTGATCTCGTGCGCGAAGCCGTGCTCGACTGCCACCTGCCGGGCACCACCCAGGTCGGTCGACGCGGACTGGCGCATTAAGCTGGACGAGCAAGAAGTTAACTTGCCGTTAAAATGCAGCTTTAAAAATCTGTCCGCCTTTCCGATTCAGGGCTGATCCCCAGCCCGCGCATTGTTCGTCCTCGCCATGTCTGATTTCAAGCTTTATCGTTGCATTGTCTGCGGCTACGTCTATGACGAAAGGCTGGGTGATCCCGAGCATGGCATCGAACCGGGCACGCGCTGGGAAGATATACCGAACGCCTGGATCTGCCCGGAGTGCGACGTGGGCAAGGACGACTTCGTCATGATTGAAATCTGAAGGGAAGCACAGCACATGAGCAATCACATCGTCATTCTCGGCAGCGGCCAGGCCGGCACCAGCACCGTGCGCGAATTGCGCAAGCTGGCACCCGAGGTCGCCGTCACCCTGATCAGCAGCGACGACTGCAGTTTCTACGCCAAGCCGACGCTGTCCAACGCGATTGCGGCGGGCAAGAACGCCGCTCAATTGGTCGTCACGCCGGCGGAAAAGCTGGCCGAGCAGCTCAAACTCACGCTGATGCCGCATACCCATGTCGAGTCCATCGATATCTCAGGCAAGCAGCTGATCACCGATCAAGGGCCGGTTCCCTACGACACGCTGGTGCTCGCCAACGGCGCCCATCCGATCCGCCTGCCGCTGACCGGCAGCGGCGCCGACGATGTGATTTCGGTGAATCACCTCAGCCATTACGCCGCCTTCCGCGAGCGCCTCAAGCCGGGCATGCGCGTCGCCATTCTCGGCGCCGGCCTGATCGGCTGCGAATTCGCCAACGACCTGCGCGCCGCCGACCATGCCGTCACGGTTTTCGATCTGGCACAGCAACCGCTGGGCCGCCTGCTGCCGCCCAAGGCAGGCGCCTTCTTCGCCGCAAAGCTCTCTGCCGCCGGCGTCAAATTCGAGTTCGGCACCAGCATCGTCAATGTGGACAAGGACGGCAGCGCTTATCTTCTGAGCACCGCCGACGGCAGGCAATTCGAGGCCGACCTCGTGCTCTCCGCCATCGGACTCAAGCCTGCGGTCGAACTGGCCGCGGCCGCCGGGCTCAAGGTCAATCGCGGCATTGTCGTAGATCGGCAATTGCAAACCAGTGCGCCGAATATCTATGCCATCGGCGACTGCGCCGAAGTCGAGGGGCTGGTGCTGCCCTTCATCCTGCCCATCATGAACGCCGCGCGCGCGCTGGGCAAAACCCTGGCCGGCACGCCCACCGATCTCGCCTATCCGGCCATGCCGGTGGTGGTCAAGACGCCGGCTTGCCCGACCGTGGTCAGCCCGCCTGCCATGGGCGCCGCCGGCGCCTGGGTCGAAGAGGAGATCGAGGGGGGCATCCGCGCCCTGTTCAAGGCGCCGGACGGCAAGCTGCTCGGCTGCGCGCTGCTGGGTGAAGCCAGCAAGGAACGGCAAGCCGTCGCCACGCAATTGCCGCCGGTGCTCTAGGCCTTTTCGAAGCCGCTTTCGACAGGCAGAACAGGGCCTTAGGGCACATCCCCGGCTTTCCCGCAGCGCCGGGATGGTCTATGGTGAAGTCAGGTTTAACGACCCGGCATTACCATGTCCGTTCAGCCCATTTCGCTTAATGCGCGCGCCACGACAGGCACTCCGCTTGCCGGGTCGGGGCGCGAGCCCGCCGCGGAAAGCACCGCCGGCGACACGCAGAAAAACACGGCCGGCAGCGCCAGTACCGAAGCCTCCCTGCAGACCCGATACACGCCCTCCCAGCAGCGGCGTATTGCGGAGCTTGTGCGCGTCGATGCCGAGGTCCGCGCCCACGAACGGGCGCACATCAATGTCGGCCGCGATCTCATCATCAGCGGCCCCAGTTACGAATACACCTACGGCCCGGACGGCAGGCAATATGCGGTGGCGGGCGAGGTCGGCATCGATACCTCGCCCGAGCATGCGCCACAGGCCAATATCGACAAGGGCCGGCATATCCAGGCGACGGCCCTGGCGCCGGCCGACCCCAGCGCGCAAGACTATGCCGTGGCAACAACAGGCAAGGCGCTGGAAGCGCTCGGGTACAGCGAATTGCGCAGCCAGCGCGCGGCAGAAGCGGCAGCGGCGCACAGTCCCGTTCATGCCTATGCCACGTCCGGGCATGTCGCACCGCAGGTGGATGTGTATGCCTGAAACACGGCCGCTCGCTCGAATGCACATTCAACTCACGCAGCGCTTGTAAGAAGGGCCGACTCCCGTTATCGTTAGTTCGTCCGCCGATCCACCGGCGCACCAAGTCCGTCGCAGAATGCGGATACACGACAACACGGCCGCAGCAAGGCAGCGGCGTCCAGAGGGGTGCGTAATGACAAAGTTCGACGCCGTCCGCAATTCGTACTCCGCACAGCGATGATGATGCGGGGCTGGCCGCGCTTCCTGTTGCGCGCCTTCGCGCTGATCCTCCTGATCCAGCTCGTTGTCGCCTGCGCGGGCCTGTGGTTCGTGGTGGAATCGAACTTCCCTTTCCACATCGAGCGCCCGGACGGCACCTCCTATTTCGCCCTCAGTGTGGGGCTGTTCCTCGTTTCCGTCTGCCTGCTGATCGTCATCGGTCAGGCCGCAATCCTCTATTCGGCGTTGCGCCACCCCATCGCCGCGATGCGGGCGGCGACGGCGTTCGTCAAATCCTTGCCGCATCGGCACGGCGGCAAGCTCAAGCTCGACCGCACCGGCGTGGCCGAACTGGACGCATTGATGCTGGCGCTCAACGCCACCGCCGCCCGCCTTGAAAGCCAGGATCAGGCGCTGGGCGCGGCCAGCAAGGGGGAGCAGGCGCACAAGCGCATCTTCGAGACGCTGGCCAATGCCTCGCCGTTGCCGGAGGTGCTGGCCCAGATCGCGCTCTATGTCGAACAGCAGAATCCCGACCTGATCTGTTCCCTGTTCGTGGTCGACGAAAGCGGCACCAACCTCCTGCTGCAGGCGGCGCCCAGCCTTTCGCCGGAATACAACGCGGCAATGCTGAGCATGCCCGTCCGCGACGGCGTGTGCTGCAGCGGCACGGCCGCCTATCGCTGCGAGCGTGTCGCCATCGAGAATATCCAGGAGCATCCGCACTGGGCCGCGCAGCGCCAGATGGTGATCAGCGAAGGGCTGGTGTCGTGCTGGGCCGAGCCGCTGTTCTCGTCGCAGCGCGAACTGCTCGGCACCTTCGCCATCTATCACCGCAAGGAAGCGCTGCCGACGCCGGAAGAGTTCGCGCTCATTCAGGACGCCGCCAATCTGGCCAGCGTGGCGATCGAGCGCAAACGCACCGAAGAGCAGTTGCATCTGGCGGCGATGGTGTATTCGGCCAGCACCGAGGCGATCTTCGTGTCGGACGCCAGCAACTACCTCATCGCCGTGAATCCGGCCTTCGAACACCTGACCGGCTACACGGCACGCGAAGTGATCGGACGACCGGCCAGCTTCCTCAAGGCGGAACGCAACCCGCCCGATCTGCCGGAGCGAATCAACGAAGCGCTGACAAGCACCGGACACTGGCAGGGCGACGTCTGGAGTCGCCGCAAGAACGGCGAAATCTACGCCGAATCGCTGACCATCACCGCCATCAGCGACGACAACGGCAATCCGCGCTATCACGTCGCGCTGTTTTCCGACATCACGGAAAAGAAGAACACCGAGCAGGCCGTCTGGCAGCAGGCGAACAACGACGCGCTCACCAATCTGCCCAATCGCCGCCTGTTCCGCGACCGTCTGGTGCAGGACATCGCGCGCGCGGGCCGTGCGCGGCAGCAGATCGCGCTGCTGTTCATCGACCTCGATCACTTCAAGCAGGTCAACGACGTGCTCGGCCACGATGCCGGGGACACGCTGCTGATCGAGGCCTCGCAGCGCATCCGCGCCTGCGTGCGCGACAGCGATACGGTGGCGCGCCTCGGCGGCGACGAATTTACCGTGATCCTGTATGGCGGCGATTGCGTCGCGGTGGCGGAACGCGTCTGCGAGCAGATACTTTTCAGCCTCACCCAGCCCTTCACGCTCGGCAAGGAAAAGGCCTATATCTCGGCCAGCATCGGCATCACGCTGTACCCGAACGATGCGAAGGACATCGAGAACCTGCTCAAGAACGCCGACCAGGCGATGTATGCAGCCAAGGAAATCGGCCGCAACGGCTACTCGTGGTTTACCGCCGAGCTGCAGGAAGCCGCGCAGGCGCGCCATGCGCTTGCCAACGACTTGCGCAACGCGCTGCCGAACGGCGAATTCGAGCTTTATTTCCAGCCCATCATCGACCTCGAAAGCGAGCATCCGGCCAAGGCTGAAGTGCTGCTGCGCTGGTGCCACCCGGTGCGCGGCATGATCAGCCCCGACGAATTCATTCCGCTGGCGGAGGAGATCGGTCTGATTCAGGATATCGGCGACTGGGTTTTCAACGAGGCCATCAAGCAGGCGCTATCGTGGCCGCAGGTCGATGGGGAGCCGGTCTGCGTCAGCATCAACAAGTCGCCGCGCGAGTTCGCCGCGCAGGACTGCGCCGAACGCTGGGTCGAAGCCATCGCCCAGGCCGGCTTCGACCCGCAACGCATCATCCTGGAAATCACCGAAGGCGCCATCATCCAGGATCGGCACTCCGTGTCGGAAAAGCTCGGACGCCTGCGCGCCGCCGGCGTCCGCATTGCCATCGACGACTTCGGCACCGGCTACTCCTCGCTTTCCTACCTGAAGAAATATCCGATCGATTTCCTCAAGATCGACCGCAGCTTCGTGCGCGACATCAACGCGGACACCAGCGATCGCGCCTTGTGCGAAGCCATCATCACCATCGCCAATCTGATGGATCTGCGCGTGGTCGCCGAAGGCGTCGAGGACGCCGCGCAACGCGACTTCCTGTTCAATGTGGGTTGCGACTACTGTCAGGGTTACCTCTATTCACCGCCCCTGTCGGCATGGGATTTTGTCGAGTATCTGCGCAATGCCGACCTGAGGCTGGCCAGCCGCGTGGCTTGAGGTTTTCATTTGAATCACTAGTGACAGCTTACTGACAGTTGCAATCTCTAGAATCCCCTATCATCCCTAGCTTCCGGCACCTCTGTTTCGTGCACTTCCGTCTACGGTCGTTCCTGTTCTCTGCGCTGCTGTTGGGTCCCGTTTCGTTGTACGCCGCGCCGCTGACGCTGCAGCAGGCTGAAACGCAGTTACTGCAATCCAATCACGCTGTCGTTGCCGCCCGCCGTGCACTTGAAGGTGCAACGGCGGATATCACCATTGCGGGTCAGGCCCCCAATCCGACCGTGACCTACAGCGCCACCAACTACAGCCCCCGCAACGGTCTGGGCGGCGGCTCGCTGGGTGACAAGCGTCTGGATCAGACGCTGCTGGTCCAGCAACCGATCGAGCGGGGCAATCGCCGCGAATTGCGCCGCACCGGCGCCGAGGCGCTGGCGCAGGCGGCGCGTGCCGACTACGCCGATGCGCGCCGACAGCAGCGCCTGGCGCTGCATCAGGCATGGTTCGACTGGCTCGCCGCCGCCGAGAAGAAGCGTCTGCTCGGCGAAACTGCGGGCCTATACAAGCGCGGCATGGTCGCTACCGACCTGCGCCTCAAGCTTGGCGACGTCTCGCGCGTCGAGGCCAGCCGTCTGCGCATCGAAGCGCTGCGCGCCGAAAACGATGCCCGCGGGGCCCTCGCCGACTACGAAAAGGCACGTGCCGATGTCGCCTTTCTGCTGGGCGAACCCGACCTGAAAAATCTTGAGCCTGTCATCGACTGGCCGGCGCTGGAAAATTCCGACCTGGCGGCCGCCGGCCGGACGCTGGACAGCCGCCCCGACGTGCTTGCCGCCGGCTCGCGCATCCAGGCCAGCGAACGCCGTCGCGAGCTGGCGCGCAGTCTAACCACCCGTGACGTCACCCTCGGTGCGCAGGTGGAACGCGACCCGACGACGATATCGGGCGTCACCTACGGCTTGCAGGTGTCGATTCCGATTTTTGCGCGCTACGGTTACGAGGGCGAAAGAGCGCGTGCCGAAAGCGATTACTACGCCACCATCGAGGACAGCGAACGTGTGCGTCAGGGCGTTTCGACCGAAATCACGCGCGCGCGCGCCGATCTCGCCGCTGCCACCGACCGCCTGCAGCGGGTCGAAACCGAAACCCTGCCGCAGGCGCGCGAAGTTGGGGCGGCCAGCGAATTCGCCTACAAGAAAGGCGCACTCAATCTGACCGACCTGCTCGATGCGCGTCGCACCCTGCGTGCCGTCGAACTCGAAGCCGTCACCGCCCGCGCCGACCATGCCAAAGCTCGCGCCGCCTGGCTGGCGGCCACCCAATGGGAACAGAACCGAGAATGAAGAAGTCATTTAGCCTGTGCGGCCTCGGTGCCGCTGTCCTTGTCCTGACCGCTTGCGGCAAGGCGCCGGCGCCGATCGCCGAGGGCCCTCGCGTAGACGGGGAGACTATCGCCTTTCCGGCCAACAGCCCTCAGTTGAAGGCGCTGACCCTCATGGTTGCCACGGCCGCCAGCGAAGATCGCCTGCCTCTGTCGGGACGCCTGATCTGGGACGAAACGCGAACTGTGCGCGTCTTCGCGCCGCTGGGCGGCCGCATTGTCCAGCTCGCCGCAAAACCTGGAGATCAGGTCAAGGCGGGCGATACGCTTGCCTTGCTGACTTCGCCGGACTTCGGCGCAGCCCAGGCCGAGTCGGCCAAGGCCGACGCAGATTTCTCCGTCGCCGCAAAGGCGATCGAGCGTGCGCGCGAACTGCACAAGGCCGGCGTCATTGCCGACAAGGACCTCGAACAGACCGAAGCCGACTACGCCCGCGCCGGTGCCGAACGCAACCGCACTGCGGCGCGCACTCGCGCCTACGGTGCCAGCGGCAATGGTGTCGACCAGAAGTTTGCGCTGCGCGCACCGATCGCCGGCATCGTGGTCGAGCGCAATGCCAATCCGGGCCAGGAGGTGCGTGCGGATGCCAGCGACACGGCGCTGTTCGTGATTTCAGACCCCAGCCGGCTGTGGGTCAACCTCGATCTGCCTGAAAACGCGATCGGCGCGGTTCAGCCCGGGATGAAGGCCACCCTGAGGATTGCCACGCTCGGCGACGAAACGCGCGAAGCCACGATCGAGCATGTCTCCGATTTCGTCGACCCCGACAGCCGCCGCATCCGGGCACGTGCGCTGGTGGACAACAAGGACCGCCGGCTCAAGGCGGAAATGTTCACCACCGCAGAGGTCGTGGTGAACCGCGGCGAATTCATTCGTGTCCCGGCAAGCACCGTCATTCTTCTCGACAAGACGCAGTACGTCTTCGTCGAGGACGCGCCGGGGAAGTATCGTCGGCAGACGGTGAAGGCTGAAGACTCGGGTTTCGGCAGCATGCGTGTCCGCGCCGGCTTGAAGTCCGGCGAAAAGGTAGTTTCCGAAGGAGCCCTGCTGCTGCAACAGCTCATCAGCACGACGGTGCGCAAATAATGCTGCGCAGCATCGTTCGTTTCTCTCTGCTCAAACCGCTGTTCGTGGCGCTTGGCGCGTTGCTGCTCGTCGGCGGGGGCGTCATCGCCTTCAAGAACCTGCCGATCGAAGCCTTCCCGGACGTCTCCGACATCCAGGTTACCGTCATTACGCTCTACCCCGGCCGTGCGGCCGAGGAAGTGGAAAAACAGGTCACCATTCCCATCGAGGTGGCGCTGTCCGGGCTGCCCAATGCGGTGCGCGTGTTTTCTCATACGCAATTCGGCCTGTCGTTTCTGACCGTCACGTTCAACGACAAGGCGAATGATTACTTCGCCCGGGCCCAGGTGATGGAGCGTTTGCAGACGGCCGACCTGCCTGACGGAGTAAAGCCTGAACTGGCGGCATTGACCTCCGCGATCTCAGAGGTCTATCGCTACCGGCTCAAGGGCGATCACCTGACGCCGGTCGAACTGCGCACCTTGCAGAACTGGATCATGGAGCGCCAGCTCAAGACCGTACCCGGGGTCGCCGATGTCGTCAGCTTTGGCGGCGGCATCAAGACCTACGAAGTGCAGCCGGACCTCGGCCGCCTGCGCGACACCAAGGTTTCCATCAATCAGCTCGCCGCCGCACTCGGCCAGTCCAACTCCAACGCGGGCGGCGGCTACGTCGAATACGGCAGCCAGCAGTACCTGATCCGCGGAATCGGCCTGCTGCGGGGGGCGGAAGATATCGAGAACGTCGTCATCACGGCGCGCAACGGGACGCCGATCAAGGTCGGCGACGTCGCCAAGGTCGTCATCGGCGAAATGCCGCGCCAGGGCGTGGCCGGACAAAACGAGAACGACGACATCGTTTACGGCATCGTGCTCATGCGCAAGGGCGAAAATGCGTCGGTCGTGCTGGACGCCCTGAAGGACAAGATCGACGACATCCGCGCCACTTCGCTGCCGCCAGGCGTCACCGTCGAGCCCTTCTACGATCGCTCCTGGCTGATCGACAAGACCATGCACACGGTCTTCCACAATCTCGTCGAAGGTGCGATGCTGGTCTGCTTGGTGCTGTTCATCTTCCTCGGCAATTTCCGTGCGGCCGCCATTGTTGCGCTGGTGATTCCGCTGTCGCTGCTCGGCACGTTCATTGGTCTCACTATCGTCGGCATCCCGGCCAACCTGCTCAGTCTCGGCGCCATGGACTTCGGCATCATCGTCGATGGCGCGGTCATCGTGGTCGAGAACGTTTTCCATCGCTTATCGACCTATCAGGGCAAGCTCGAAGGCCGCAACCGTGTGCATGAAATCATCGACGCCGCCGCCGAAGTCGGCCGGCCGACCCTGTTTTCGATGATTATCATCATCTCGGCCCATATTCCGATCTTCACGCTGCAGCGCCACGAGGGGCGGATTTTCTCGCCCATGGCCTGGTCCGTGACTTCGGCGCTGGTCACCTCCCTGATCATCTCGCTGACCCTGGTGCCACTGCTCCTGCACTGGCTGCTCAAGAAGAATCTGCCGCACGGCGATGTCAAGCTGGTCCAGAAAATCAAGGGCTGGTACCAACCGGCGCTTGAAAAGGCCCTCAACAACAGCAAGAAGGTCTTCATCGCCGCAGTCGCCGCGCTTGCCGCCAGTTTTGCGCTGGTTCCGATGCTGGGCAGCGAGTTTCTCCCCGAACTCAACGAAGGCTCCATCTGGCTCAACGTGACCTTGCATCCCTCGACTTCGATTACCGACGCACAATCGGTAGCGCGGCGCGTCCGGATGGCGGTGATGGCGGTTCCCGAGGTCAAGACCATCACATCAAAACTCGGCCGCCCCGAAGACGGCACCGACCCGAAGATCGCCAGTCAGGTTGAAGCGCTGGTCGAACTGAAGCCCGAAGACGAGTGGCGGCCAGGCAAGAAGAAAAGGGATTTGCTCGACGAGATGGAGAGAAACGTCGAGTCGATTCCGGGTATCGGCGTCTCTTTCGGGCAACCGATCCGCGACAACGTGCTGGAAAGCATTTCGCAAATTGTCGGACAGATCATCATCAAGGTAACGGGCGACGATCTCGACAAGCTCCAGGAGATCGGCAAGGGCGTTCTCGGCCAGGTTCATTCGGTCGCTGGCGTGGATCGCGCCGTGATCGACCGCAATGGCCAGCTGCCGCAATACCGCATAGACATCAACCGCAGCCGTGCCGCACGCTATGGCCTGGCCATAGGCGATATCGAGGAGGTCATCGAGACCGCGCTGGCCGGCAAGGACACGACTTACATATGGGAAGGCGAACGGCGTTTCGCCGTCACCGTACGCCTGTCGGATCAGGATCGCGAGCTGGAACGGCTCAAGCGCATCCCCATCACCACCCCCGACGGTGCCTTCGTCCGGCTAGAGGAGCTCGCCGACTTCACGATGGCGAGCGGCGCCATGAACATCGCCCGCGAAAATGGCAGCCGCGTGCTTTCGGTCGCCATCTTCATCAAGGACCGCGACATGGGCAGCGTCGTCGCCGACATGCAAAAGGCCGTCGCCGCCAATATTCATCTGCCGGAAGGCTATCGCATCACCTGGTCCGGCGAGTTCGAGAATCAGGAGCGCGCCATGGCGCGCCTGTCCTGGGTCGTCCCGCTATCCATCCTGCTGATCTTCTTGCTGCTGGTGAATGCCTTCAGTTCGCTTTCCAGCGCCACGCTGATCATCGTCAATATTCCCTTCGCCATGGTAGGCGGCATCGTCGCCCTCTTTCTCACCGACATTCCTCTTTCGGTATCGGCGGCGATCGGCTTCATCGCACTGTTCGGCCAGGCCGTACTGAACGGAGTGGTGATGATCAGCCACTTCAACCAGCTCGTCGCCTCCGGCATGCCGGTACGGGTGGCTGCGCTGCAAGGGTCGCTCAACCGTTTGCGCACCGTGCTGATGACCGCGTTGCTGGCCATGCTGGGTCTCTTCCCGATGGCCATCTCCACCGCCATCGGCTCGGAAACCCAGAAGCCGCTCGCGGTGGTCGTCATCGGCGGCCTCGTCAGCGCGACGCTGCTGACCCTGTTCGTGCTGCCCACGCTCTATGTGTGGGCCATGGAGCGTGCCGGCGGCGGCAAGAAGAGATTCATCGGGCAGTAAGGCCCGAGCCTTCGACGCCATTCGCAGGACTGGAGGAACGGGACTGAACATGGCATGATTGCGGCCCGCCGCAATCATGTCGTACCGCTTCATGCCCGCTCCTGATCCCGCCCTGCCCATCCTGCAGGAAGTCTTTGGCTACCCGGCCTTTCGCGGGCCGCAAGCGGAGATCGTCGCGCATGTGATCGGTGGCGGCGACGCGCTGGTGCTGATGCCGACCGGCGGCGGCAAGAGCCTCTGCTATCAGGTGCCGGCCATTGCGCGACAACGCGCCGGCCAGGGCGTGACCATCGTGGTCAGCCCGCTCATTGCGCTCATGCACGATCAGGTCGGCGCACTCGACGAAGCCGGCGTTTCCGCCGCCTTTCTCAATTCCACGCAGGATTTCGAGGCCGCCCTCGCCATCGAGCGCGACCTGCGTGCCGGCAAGATCACTTTGCTCTATGTAGCGCCGGAGCGCCTGACCACGGCGCGCTTTCTCGGGCTGCTCGACCATCTCGCCGAAGACGGCAAGCTGTCGCTGTTCGCCATCGACGAAGCGCACTGCGTCAGCCAGTGGGGCCACGATTTCCGCGAGAACTACCTGGCCCTGAGCCTGCTGCACGAACGCTACCCCCGCGTGCCGCGCATCGCCCTGACGGCCACGGCCGACGATCTCACGCGCGAGGACATCATCGCGCGCCTCGGTCTCGATGCAGCGCGCGTCTTCATCAGCAGCTTCGACCGGCCGAACATCCGTTACCAGATTGTCGAAAAAGCCGACGCGCGCCGGCAACTGCTTGCCTTCATACGCGACGAGCATGAGGGTGACGCCGGCATCGTCTATTGCCAGTCGCGCAAGAAGGTCGAGGACACCGCCGAGTGGCTGACGCAACAAGGCGTGAGCGCCCTGCCTTACCACGCAGGCCTGGCCGCCGATCTGCGCCAGCACACGCAGGACCGCTTTCTGCGCGAGGACGGCATTGTCATGGTGGCGACCATCGCCTTCGGCATGGGCATCGACAAGCCCGACGTGCGCTTCGTCGCTCACCTCGATCTGCCGAAAAATATCGAAGGCTATTATCAGGAAACCGGCCGCGCCGGCCGCGACGGCCTGCCCTCGAATGCCTGGATGGCCTACGGCCTGCAGGACGTCGTCAACCAGCGCCGCATGATCGACGAAAGCCCGGCGCATGAAGAGTTCAAGCGCAATCAGCGCGCCAAGCTCGACTCGCTGCTGGCGCTCGCCGAAGCCTATGATTGCCGCCGCGTGCGACTGCTGGCCTACTTTGGCGAAATATACGGACAGCCCGACGCAGGGGAGGCTTTGCCGACCCAAGGCGAGCCCCCTCGGGGGGCAGCGACCGCAGGAAGCGTGGGGGCGTGTTGTAGAAACTGCGACAACTGCCTCACGCCACCAGCAACCTGGGACGCGACCGAGGCGGCAAGAAAAGCATTGAGCTGCATATTCCGCTTTCATCAACACGGCGGCCAGCGTTTCGGCGCCGGGCACCTGATCGATGTACTGCGCGGCAAGCAGACCGACAAGGTCGCACAGTACGGCCATACCGAGCTCTCGACCTGGGGCATAGGCGCCGACCTCAGCGAGCAGCAGTGGCGCGGCGTGCTGCGGCAGCTGATTGCGCTCGGTCACCTGCGCGCCGAAGGCGAGTATGGGACGCTGGAGCTGACCGAAAGCGCGCGCAGCGTATTGAAAGGCGAAGTACAAATGCTGCTGCGCCAGCCCAGCGAAGCGAAGCGCAGTCGCGACGCACGCGGAGGCGGCCGCAGCAAGGCGGCGCCAATTGCCCTCGATGCGCTGGCGACGTTGCGCTACAACGCGCTCAAGGCCTGGCGCGCCAGCGTGGCCAAGGAGCACAACGTGCCGGCCTATGTGGTCTTCCACGATGCCGTGCTGGCGGAAATGGCCAGCACCGAGCCGAAAACGTTGTCCGACCTGCGCGGCATCAGCGGCGTCGGCGAAAAGAAGCTCGAAGCCTACGGCATGCAGATACTGCGCGCGCTCGACGAAGCCGGAGTCTAGAATACGGGCATGTGGTCGCCCTATGTCAACTCGCCGATCAGCTATATCGAGCCGCTATTTCGCCCGCCGAGCGAGGCGCGCTCGCTGATCTTCCAGGTCACCAACGGCTGCAGCTGGAACAAGTGCAGCTATTGCGACATGTACACCCAGCCACAGAAGAAGTTTTCGCTGAAAGCCGATGCCGACGTGGAAGCCGAGATCGCCTGGGCTGGCGCACATCTTGAGGGCGTGCGCCGCGTCTTTCTGGCCGACGGCGACGCCATGTCGCTATCGACGCGGCGCCTGCTGCGAATTCTCGAGCTGATACGCACGCACCTGCCGACGGTCGATCGCGTCTCGTCCTATTGCTCGTCCTTCAATCTGCGCGGAAAATCGGTGGAGGAGCTCGCGCAGCTGCGCGAGGCGGGCCTGAAGCTGATCTACATGGGCGCCGAATCCGGCGACGATTTCGTGCTCGAAAGTATTCGCAAGGGCGACACCCACGCCGGCACCGTCAAGGCGCTCAACGACTTGCGCGCGGCCGGCATCAAGCGTTCGGTCATGATCATCAACGGCGTCGGCGGAAAACGCTACAGCGAGCAGCACGCATTGAATTCGGCGAAGCTCGCCAACGAAACCCAACCCGAATATCTGTCGTCGCTGGTGATCAACCATCCGCATGGTCAAGCGCGCTTCGAGGCCGGCTATGTCGAGCACGGCGGCGTTTACGAACACATGGAGCAGCATGCACGCTTCAAGGAACTGCGCACCTTCGTCGGCGCGCTGGAGCTCGACCAGACCGTTTTCCGCAGCGACCACGCCTCCAACCAGCTGGCGCTCAAGGGCACGCTGGGCAAGGACAAGGCGGCGTTGCTGACACAGATCGACACCGCCATCAAGGCACCTGAGCAGGCGCAGCTGCGCCCGGTGTGGATCAGGCCGTTCTAGTCGCGTCCGCTATCGTCGCGTACGCCGCAATCACCGCAGGCGGCGCCTGCACCAGCTCTATCATCACGCCCTCGCCGCCGACCGGAAACTCCTCGCTGGCCTTGGGGTGAATGAAGGCCATCTCGCGCCCTTCGGCGCCGCGGCGTATGCCGCCCGGCGTAAAGCGCACGCCCTGTGCGGAGAGCCACTCGACCGCCTCGGCGAGGCGATCCACCCAGAAGGCGATGTGGTTCAAGGGCGGCAGATGCGGCGCCGGCTTCCTGCCCGCATCGAGCGGCTGCAAGAGGTCGACCTCCACCGTATGGGCCCCGGTTTCAAGCCGCGCGATGCAGCCCCGCACATTTTCGGATTCGAGCGCGAAAGGCGCGCCGAGAGAAAGCCCCAGGACATCGCCCCACAGATGGCGCAGACGCGCCAGGTCGGCGTTGCCGACGGCGATGTGGTGCACGCCGAGAATGCGGAAGGGCCGGCTCATTTCTGCTTGTAGGCCCGCACCATGAAGTAGATGCCGAGCAAAACCATGGGCAAGGACAGCCACTGGCCCATGCTGATCACATACGAGTGCCCGAAGATGCCGGCGTCCGGCTCTCGGAAGTACTCGGCGACAAAACGGAATACGCCATAGCCGATCAGGAACAGGCCGGACACCGCACCGACCGGACGGTTCTTGTTGGTGAACAGCCACAGGATGAGGAACAGGCACAGGCCTTCGCCGGCCGCCTGGTAGAGCTGCGAGGGATGGCGCGGAATATTGTCGTGCAGTTGAGGGAACACCATGGCCCACGGCAGCGAGGGGTCGGCCGGACGGCCCCAGAGTTCGCCGTTGATGAAATTGCCGATGCGTCCCGTCATCAGCCCGAGCGGCACCAGCGGTGCGATGAAGTCGGTGACCTGAAAGAATTTCAATCCACGGCGATGGGCAAACAGGGCAACCGCCGTCAGCACGCCAAGGAAACCGCCATGAAAGCTCATGCCGCCCTTCCAGATGGCAAAAATTTCAAGCGGATGCCCCAGATAATAGCCAGGCTGATAGAACAGCACTTCGCCGAGCCGGCCGCCGATGACGACGCCCAGTACGCCATAGGTGAGCAGATCGTCGACGGCCTCGGGCGTCAATCCGCGCTCCGGAAAGCGCCTTGCGCGCAGCTTGCCCAGATAGAGAAAGGCAATGAAGCCGGCCAGGTACATCAAACCGTACCAGTGCACGCCCAAAGGGCCGATCTGGATGGCGATGGGGTCGAATTGGGGATGGACCAGCATGGGCGGGGATGGTGTCCAGAATGCTAAAATTCAATTCTAACTTAGCCGTTCCAGCGTCCTCTTCCCCGCAAGACGCGGAAACAAATTACCCCGGCTGCACCTGGAGAAAAGCAATGCCCGACTATCGTTCGAAAACATCGACCCACGGTCGCAACATGGCCGGCGCACGCGCACTCTGGCGCGCCACCGGCATGAAGGACGGCGACTTCGGCAAGCCCATCATCGCCGTCGTCAACTCCTTCACCCAGTTCGTGCCGGGCCACGTGCACCTCAAGGACCTCGGCCAGATGGTCGCTCGCGAGATCGAAGCGGCCGGCGGCGTCGCCAAGGAATTCAACACCATCGCGGTTGACGATGGCATCGCCATGGGCCACGGCGGCATGCTGTATTCGCTGCCCTCGCGCGAACTGATCGCCGACAGCGTCGAGTACATGGTCAATGCGCACTGCGCCGACGCCATGGTGTGTATCTCGAACTGCGACAAGATCACCCCGGGCATGCTGATGGCCGCCATGCGCCTCAACATCCCTGCGGTGTTTGTGTCAGGTGGCCCGATGGAGGCCGGCAAGGTCAAGTTGTCTGATCTCGAAGGCGGCAGCAAGATCATCGCCGTCGACCTCGTCGACGCCATGATCAAGGGTGCCGACCCGACCTGTTCTGACGAAGAATCGGAAGCCTACGAACGTTCGGCCTGCCCGACCTGCGGCTCCTGCTCGGGCATGTTCACCGCCAACTCGATGAACTGCCTGACCGAAGTGCTGGGCCTCTCACTGCCGGGCAACGGCTCGATTCTGGCTACGCATGCCGATCGCCGTGACCTGTTCCTGCGCGCCGGCCGTCTCTCCGTTGAACTGGCCAAACGCTACTACGAGCAGGGCGATGCTTCCATCCTGCCGCGCTCCATCGCCAGCTTCGAAGCGTTCGAAAACGCCATGAGTCTGGACGTTGCCATGGGTGGCTCGACTAACACCGTGCTGCATTTGCTCGCCGCCGCAACCGAAGCTGGCGTGCCGTTCAAGATGGCCGACATCGACCGTGTTTCGCGCCGTGTGCCCTGCCTGTCCAAGGTCGCCCCGGCCAAGGCCGACGTGCACATGGAAGACGTGCACCGCGCCGGCGGCATCATGGGCATCCTCGGCGAGCTTGATCGCGCCGGCCTGCTCCACCGCAATTGCCCGACCGTGCACAGCCGCACCCTGGGCGAAGCCATCGACAAGTACGACATCAAGCGCACCAGCGACGAAGGCATCAAGAAGTTCTACCGCGCAGCGCCCGGCGGCATTCCTACGCAAGTGGCCTTCTCGCAGGACCGTCGCTACAACGAACTCGATGACGACCGTACCAACGGTGTGATCCGCAGCAAGGAGCACGCTTTCTCGAAGGACGGTGGTCTCGCTGTTCTGCACGGCAACATCGCGCTCAAGGGTTGTATCGTCAAGACCGCCGGCGTGGATGAATCCATCCTCAAGTTCTCCGGCCCGGCCGTTGTGTTCGAAAGCCAGGACACGGCTTGCGAAGGCATCCTCGGCGACAAGGTCAAGGCCGGCGACGTGGTCGTGATCCGCTACGAAGGCCCCAAGGGCGGCCCCGGCATGCAGGAGATGCTCTACCCGACCACCTTCCTCAAGTCCAAGGGTCTGGGCAAGGAGTGTGCACTGCTGACCGATGGTCGTTTCTCCGGCGGCACCTCGGGCCTGTCGATCGGCCATGCCTCGCCGGAAGCGGCGATGGGCGGCGCCATCGCGCTGATCAATGACGGCGACATGATAGACATCGACATTCCCAATCGCACCATCGCCCTGCGCATCAGCGACGACGAACTCGCCAAGCGCCGCGCCGCCATGGAAGCCCGGGGTCCGGGCAAGCATGGCGCCTGGAAGCCGGCCACTCGCGAGCGCGTGGTCTCGGCCGCGCTGCGCGCCTACGCCGCCATGACCACCAGCGCCGACACCGGCGCCGTGCGCGACGTGAGCCAGATCGAGAAGTAGGGATCAGGCCGCGCCGCAACAAGGGCCGCCTTCGGGCGGCCCTTGTCTTTTCGGACTCCATGCAGCGGAGTTCAGTCGTCTTGACCGCGCACAAGGCGCGCGCGCTGCGTCGATGTTAGCCTTGGAGTAATATAGTTCGCGGCCTACCCCGGGCCCTGATTTTCATTCAAGTGAGGACCATATGAAGTCAATCATCGTTTCCGCCCTTGTGGCGGGTGGACTGTTCGTCGCCACCCCCGCCATGGCCAATCTGGAGCTGGCCAAGAAGAGCAACTGCATGGCCTGCCATGCCGTAGACAAGAAGGTTGTCGGCCCGGCCTACCAGGACGTCGCCAAGAAATACGCCGGCGACAAGACCGCAGAAGCCACGCTCGTCAAGCGCATCAAGGGCGGTACCGCCGCCAACGGTGGCGAGAAGTGGGGCGCCATGCCAATGCCGCCGAACAATGTTTCGGATGCCGACGCCCATACGCTGGCCAAGTGGGTGCTGGGCGGCGCCAAGTAAGACCGCGCCAGGCCGCAACGCAAAAAGCCGACCATCTGGTCGGCTTTTTGTTTTCCGGCGCGGTACGGCTTCAGTCAAAGCCTCTCGCCCTTGCGGTGATGGGGGTGGGCCCCGAGCACCCCAAGGGCGAGCGTTTCGCCGCCCGTCTCACCGCTCCCTCCGCACCCGGGTAAGACGTGGAGCGCTTTCACTTGACTGCACTTGCGCCCTGATCAGGCGCTGTAATCCGGTTTTTGCAAACCCGCGTTTTATTCCGGGCTGTCCATCATCGATTGCAGGTAGTTCTGCAGGCCGACCTTGCCCAGGAGATCGATCTGGGTTTCCAGCCAGTCGATGTGTTCCTCGGTGTCGTCCAGAATCATCTGGAACAGGTCGCGCGAGACATAATCGCGCACCGATTCGCAGTGGGCGATGCCGTCCTTGACGGTCTGTTGCGCAGCAGTCTCAAGCTTCAAGTCGCAGGCCAGCGCTTCGGGAACATCTTCACCGATCAGCAGCTTGCCGAGGTCCTGCAGATTCGGCAGGCCGTCGAGCATGAGAATGCGTTCGATCAGCTTGTCGGCGTGCTTCATCTCGCCGATGGATTCTTCGTACTCCTTCTTGCCGAGCTTGCTCAAACCCCAGTGGTTGTAGATGCGGGCATGCAGGAAGTACTGGTTGATGGCGGTCAGCTCGTTCTTGAGCTGGGCGTTGAGGAACTGAATGACCTTGGCATCACCTTTCATGACTCGACTCCGGGATGTTCTGATGCGGGCAGCATAGACGATACGAACGCTTCGTGTCGAAACAATTCGCGGTCAGGCCCATGAAAAAAGCCGACCCGCAGGTCGGCTTTTTGTCTTTTCGGCATTCAGGCGGCGACGGGCGTCGGCGCAAATGCCGGGAAAGCCTTCAGTATGGAGGAACAGCCTCCGCCGCTGCAGGCGTGCTCGGCAACCATGTCCGCGCAGGTCTCGCGACAGCAGCCGCAGCAGGTGCCTACGCCCAGGCTGGCGCTCAGGTCGGCAACGCTGGAAGCGCCATTCTTGATGGCAGTCTTGATTTCGCGGTCGCTAACGCCGTGGCAGACACAAACGATCATGGCAGGCTCCAGATGCAGGCAGAACGATAACAGTTCTCATTGTGCCAGACTTTTCCACGTAATGCAAGCCGTTCTCATTACCGACAATGACGGCCCGATGCTCGCCTGCCCTTCCCGGATCCTGCCTTTCCCCTGAATTGGCGGGGCAAAACGGCCAAAATGGGGGTTTGCGGCAGACGCGGCCCGAGGCAGAATGCGGGCATTCAAATTTTTTGATGGAGTCCCCGTGAAAACCAAGGCCCTGGCGATTTCCCTGAGCGCAGCGCTGGCGTTGTGCGCCTGCAGCAAGAACGAAGCTACCGCCCCGGCCGCCGGCGCGACGCCGTCGGGGCAAGGGCCGCTGATCGTCAAGCTCGGTCACTCGGCGCCGCTGACCGGGCCGCAGGCCCACATCGGCAAGGACACCGAATACGGCGCGCAGATGGCGGTGGACGACGCCAACGCCGCCAATATCCAGATCAATGGCCGTACGCTCAAGATCGAACTCATGGGCGAAGACGACCAGGCCGACCCCAAGCAGGGCACCATCGTCGCGCAGAAGTTCGTGGACGCCCATGTCAACGCCGTCATCGGCCACATGAATTCGGGCACCACCCTGCCCGCCTCGGTGACCTACGCCAACGCCGGCATTCCTCAGGTCAGCGCCTCGGCCACCAACCCCGAGTACACGCGACGCGGCTACAAGACGGCCTTCCGCGTCATGACCAACGACGAAGCCCAGGGCAAGGTGCTGGGTGAATTCGCGGCCGGCAAGCTGGCCGCCAAGAACATCGCCGTCATCGACGACAAGACGCAGTACGGCGAAGGCATCGCCAACGAGTTCAAGAAAGCGGCCGAAGCCAAGGGCGCGAAGATCGTCGCCGTCGAACACACCGACGACAAGGCCGTCGACTTCGCCGCCATTCTGACCAAGATCAAGGCCGACAAGCCCGACCTGATTTTCTTCGGCGGCATGGACCCGCAGGCCGCGCCGATGTCCATGCAGATGAAGAAGCTGGGCCTCACCGCCGTGCTGCTCATGGGCGACGGCGGCTGCACCGCCGACTTCCTCAAAAACGCCGGCAGCTCGGCCGAAGGCCAGTACTGCTCCAAGCCCGGCGTACCGACCGAGCAAATGCCCGGCGGCCCGGCCTTCATCGCCAAGTACAAGGCCAAGTACAACGCCCCGATCCAGCTCTATGCGCCCTATGCCTACGATGCGGTCATGGTCGTGGTCGAGGCCATCAAGCGCGCCGGCAGCGCCGACAGCGCCGCCATCCTGGCCGCACTGCCCAAGACGTCCTACAAGGGCGTGACCACGGATATCGCTTTCGACGAAAAGGGCGACATCAAGGACGCCGCCGTGACGCTCTACGTTGCCAAGGGCGGCCAGTGGCAGCAGGTCGAGACCGTCGGCGGCAAGCCGGCCGCGGCAACGTCCGACGCCAACCCCGCTCCGGCCGCGAAGTAGTCTCCCGCCCGAATAAAACGGCACCTGCGGGTGCCGCTTTTTTGCGTTCAAGACGGTAAGATTCGCCCTCGTGGAAACCTTCGTACAACAGCTCATCAACGGCCTCACGCTGGGCAGCATCTATGCGTTGGTCGCATTGGGCTACACCATGGTCTACGGCATTCTCGGCCTGATCAATTTTGCCCACGGCGAAGTGGTCATGATCGGGGCCCTCGTCGCCCTGGCCGTGTACAAGGCGCTCGCCGCCACGCTGCTGCCCCCGTTGCTCATTCTGCTGATCGGCCTCGCCGTCGCCGCCGCGGTCTGCATGGCGCTGGGCTGGGCTATCGAACGCATCGCCTACCGGCCGCTGCGCAACGCGCCGCGCCTCGCGCCGCTGATCACCGCCATCGGCGTCTCCATCGTGCTGCAGCAGTTCGCCATGTTGTTCTGGGGGCGCAGCTATCACTCGGTGCCGGCGTTGCTGCCCGACACCAGCTATGACGTGCTCGGCGCGCGCATCAGCGCAGTGCAGATCGTCATCATGCTGGCCGCCGCCGCATCGATGGCGGCGCTCATCATCCTCGTCCAGCGCAGCAAGCTCGGCCGCGCCATGCGCGCCACCGCCGAAAAGCCGGAAGTCGCTGCGCTCATGGGCGTGGACGCGAACCGGATCGTCGCGCTGACCTTCATCGTGGGTTCTGCGCTGGCCGCACTGGCCGGCGTGCTGGTCAGCGCGAACTACGGCATCGCGCACTACCAGATGGGCTTCCTGCTCGGCTTGAAGGCCTTCACCGCGGCGGTGCTCGGCGGCATCGGCAATATCGGCGGCGCTGTGCTCGGCGGCGTGTTGCTCGGCATTATCGAAGCCATGGGCGCCGGCTACATCGGCGACCTGACCGGCGGCGTGCTCGGCAGCCACTATCAGGACATCTTCAGCTTCATGGTGCTGATCACCGTGCTGGTGTTCCGCCCGTCCGGCCTGATGGGCGAGAAGGTTTCGGAGCGCGCATGATGCAAGATCAGAAGAAGAAAGTTCTTGGCATCGCCCTGATTGGCGTCGCGCTCGCCGTCCTGCCCTTCGTCATCGGCATGGGCTTCGGCAACGCCTGGATACGCATGCTCGATTTCGCCCTGCTCTACATCATGCTGGCGCTGGGTCTCAACATCGTCGTCGGCTTTGCCGGTCTGCTCGACCTCGGCTACATCGCCTTCTATGCCGTCGGCGCTTATATCTACGCGCTGCTCGCGTCGCCGCACTTCGGCCTGCACTGGCCGCTGTGGGCCATCCTGCCCGTCGGCGCGCTGATCGCCGGCATCTTCGGCGTGCTGCTGGGCACGCCGACATTGAAGCTGCGCGGCGACTATCTCGCCATCGTGACCCTGGGCTTTGGGGAAATCATCCGCATCTTCCTCAACAATCTCAATGCGCCGGTCAATATCACCAACGGCCCCAAGGGCATCGCCGGCATCGATCCTCTGGCGAAGAATATCGAGATCTTCGGCTACCCCTTGCACAGCCTTTACCTGATCTACTATCTTTTCGTCGCACTCGCCCTGCTCATCGTCTTCGTGACGATGCGTCTCGAAAACTCCCGCCTCGGCCGCGCCTGGGTCGCGATCCGCGAGGATGAAATCGCCGCCAAAGCCTGTGGCATCAACACGCGCAACGTCAAGCTGCTGGCCTTCGCCATGGGCGCAAGCTTCGGCGGCGTCGCCGGCGGGCTGTTCGCCGGCTTCCAGCAATTCGTCTCGCCCGAAAGCTTCGGCCTGTTTGAATCCATCATGGTGCTGTGCATGGTGGTGCTCGGCGGCATGGGCAATATTCCCGGCGTGATTCTCGGCGCGGTCGTGCTGACCGTGTTACCCGAGCTGTTCCGCCAATGGGCCGGCCCCATGCAGATGGCTGTGTTCGGCCAGACCTACATCGATCCCGAGTCCATGCGCCTGCTGCTATTCGGCATTGCGCTGATCCTGGTCATGCGTTTCCGTCCCATGGGTCTGCTGCCGTCATCGCGACGCAAGGCGGAATTCGAACATGCCGAAGAAGGGGCTCAGGCATGACGGCACTCCTGCAGGCAAGGAATATCGCCAAGCACTTCGGCGGCATACGCGCACTCAAGGATGTCTCGCTGACCATCAATGCCGGCGAGATCTACGGCCTGATCGGTCCCAATGGCGCCGGCAAGACGACCTTCTTCAACGTGATCACCGGCCTCTATCAGCGCGACGGCGGCGACATCGTCTTCGCCGGTCAGCCGCTGCATGTCGAAAGCCCGCACGAGGTCACCCAGGCCGGCATTGCGCGCACCTTTCAGAACATCCGCCTGTTCGCCGAGATGAGCGCGCTTGAGAACGTCATGGTCGGCCGCCACCTGCGCAGCAAGGGCAGCGTGATCGGCGCGGTGCTGCGCACGGCGACCGTACGCGCCGAGGAAGCGGCGATTCGCGCCAAGGCGACCGAATTGCTTGCCTACGTCGGCATTGCCGGCAAGGCCGGCGTGCGCGCCGCCAGCCTCTCCTACGGCGATCAACGCCGTTTGGAGATCGCTCGTGCGCTGGCAACGGAGCCGAAACTGCTTGCGCTCGACGAACCAGCTGCCGGCATGAACGCGACGGAAACCGCCGGGCTGCGCGCACTGATCGAAAAGGTCCGCACCGACGGCACCACCGTGCTTTTGATCGAACACGACGTCAGGCTCATCATGGGCCTCTGCGACCGCGTTGCCGTGCTCGACTACGGCGAGAAGATCGCGGAGGATGTACCCGCCGTGGTGCAGAAGGATCCGCGCGTGGTGTCGGCTTATCTGGGAGTGCCGTATGAGCAGTGAACAGCACTACACCTTCCGCGAAGCGGAAAGTCGCCCCCTTCCTCGGGAA
>JAGWTC010000055.1 GCA_028869135.1 Rhodocyclaceae bacterium | reverse complement strand
GGCCCAATGATCTCCGCGCGACGACGCGCACGCTCCCATGCCTGTTCTGGCAGGGTGGCCACGCCGTGCTCGGTAATCGGTGCGGTATCGGTCGCCATGCTCACCTCGCTTTGGTGCACACGAGTATTGAGCATAGACGAGTTTCGTGCAGAGGAGTCCTGATATCTGGCTGTCAGGAGCCGTATGCACAACAGGCTTCAAACCGCGCTGAATGGTGCAGTCGTCTTCTGAAAATGACAGTGGCGTTATTGCCAGATCCAAATCAACAGGAGGTTGTCCCTATTACACGCCTGTATGAGTGGATGCTCCGGCAAGCAAACGCAGCGACCGCAGAGGATTTGATTGAGCGCCTGACAGACAATAATCTAATCGGCAAGGACCAAGATTGGCTGCCAAGGCTGAATAGATGGAGACGCGGAGAGCGTGTTCCAAGAGAAGGCAGTTTTCTTGAGGTATGCAGGGCGTGCAGCATTTCTGCTGACAAGGCCAGGCAGAGCTTGGCGTTTGCACGGCACCTCAACTTTCTCCGCTACATCTCCAATGAGCTACTTCAGGGGATAGAAAAGCAGGGTGGCATTGATAGTTTGCCTGGACTCAAAGAGGCGCTTTACCCTTGGCCTGAGTTTCCCCACGGCCATAAATCATTCGCCGATTGGGCATTCCATCGATTCCATGCGTGGTGCGCGTACCATCGCAGCGAAGAAATGCGGCAGAGAACATCCTCTGCCGCCTGATCTAACTACTTCTTCCCACTGGCTGGAGGGTTATTGCTGCGACCACCACCTGAGGGATTGCCTGTCTGACTTGGCCAACCGCCACCATTGCCATTGCCGCTGATGTTTTTGAGCTTGGCTACAAATTTCATAAGTTTTCTCCTTTGCGCCGTAAGTTCGGCATAGAAGATTCTCCAGTAACGCGTTTCTCAAATGAATGACACGGTTCGGACATTCATGAGGGCACACAACCTGCCTGTCGCACTCCGAATCGAAGTTGATTGGAGAGCATTTATGTAGACCAAATTGGGTTACATAGCGGTTACATGAACGTAGAAAAACAAAAGGCCAACTCCGAAGAGTTGGCCTATTTGCTTGATTCTTTTGGCTCCCCGACCTGGGCTCGAACCAGGGACCTACGGATTAACAGTCCGGCGCTCTACCGACTGAGCTATCGAGGAACTACGGCCAAACGGCTGTGCCGTCTGGAGAAGCGAGATATTACACATTTCTCCGTGGGTGTGCAATACCCGTTTGCTTTTCTTGTTCCGTTCCCGGGTCTTCCTCTAATTTATCCGTAGCACTCAGGTGGGCAGCATCGGTGTTCGTGTGCTTAGGGGCAAGGTGGTGCTGAGTCCGCCTCGGGTGGGCGGGCCGGCTTTTTTCTTCCCCAGAACACGTAGACGATTGCCACAATGTGAACGAGGAGAATCAGGCCTGAAACCAAGATGGCTGCATATGCAATCCAGCTATTCACCGCACGCCGTCCTTCCTTTTGCGGCTGGCGCCTGCTGAACGCTTACTGTTCAACGGCAGCGATGGCTTTGGCCACGTAGTCGAGGTTCTTTTCATTCAGCGCGGCCAGACAGATGCGCCCCGTCGCGACTGCATAGATGCCGAATTCCTCACGCAGACGGTCCACTTGCGCCGAGGACAGGCCCGTGTAGCTGAACATGCCGCGTTGCTGAATGACAAAGCTGTAATCGCGCTGGACGCCTGCAGCCTTGAGCTTTTCGACCAGGCCGGTGCGCATGGCGCGAATGCGGTCGCGCATCTCGGCCAGTTCGTCCTCCCATTGCTTGCGCAGCTCGGGGCTGGCCAGAATGGCGGCGACGAGCGCGCCGCCGTGGGTCGGCGGATTGGAGTAGTTGGTGCGGACGGTGCGCTTGACCTGCGACAGCACGCGCGCCGATTCGTCTTTGCTGGTGGTGACGATGGTCAGCGAGCCGACGCGTTCGCCATACAGCGAGAAGGACTTGGAGAAGGAGCTGGCGATCAGGAAGGGCAGCCCGGATTCGGCGAACAGCTTGACGGCGATGGCGTCTTCCTCGATGCCTTCGGCAAAGCCCTGATAGGCCATGTCGAGAAACGGGACCAGCGCTTTCGACTTGACGATGGAAACGATTTCCTTCCATTGAGCGGCAGTGAGGTCGGCGCCGGTCGGGTTGTGGCAGCAGGCGTGCAACAGCACGATGCTGTTGGCCGCGAGGCTGTTGAGGCAGGCCTTCATCTTGTCGAAGGCAACGCCCTTGGTTTCCGGGTCGTAGTAAGGATAGGTGCCGACCGTGAAGCCGGCGGTTTCGAAGACGGCGCGGTGGTTTTCCCAGCTCGGATCGCTGATGTAGAGCTGGGCCTGAGGCAGCAGGCGGCGCAGGTAGTCGGCGCCGATCTTGAGCGCGCCGGTGCCGCCGAGGGCTTCAATGGTGATGCAGCGACCGTCGGCGATGATGGGCGAGCCTGCGCCGAAGAGCAGCTTCTGCACTGCCTGGTTGTAGGCGGCGGCGCCTTCGATGGGCTGATAGCCGCGTGCCGGCGCGGCTTCGACGCGCGCCTTCTCGGCCGTCTTGACGGCGCCCAGCAGCGGCAACTTGCCGTTGGCATCCTGATAAACGCCGACGCCGAGGTTGACCTTGGTGGCGCGGGTATCGGCGTTGAACGCTTCAGTCAGGCCCAGAATCGGGTCGCGCGGTGCCATTTCTACGTTGGCGAACAAGGAGCTCATCGGTGTTTTCCTAAGGCGTACGGTCGTTGGGGTGTATTGGGTGGCTTCCTTTGGCGAAGCGGCAAGGGAACTCCCTGATTCCGGCCTCGTCGAAGCGAAGTCAGCTAAAATCCTAGCTGAAAAAGCCAAATAATTTTACCTGTGATCGTCGAGTTTCCCAATAGCCCTTACAAGCTGTTCCAGCCTTTTCCACCGGCTGGTGATCAACCCACGGCCATCAATCAGTTGGTCGAAGGGATTGAAGACGGCCTGATGTACCAGACGCTGCTCGGCGTGACTGGTTCGGGCAAGACCTACACCATGGCCAACACGATCGCCCGGCTTGGGCGTCCCGCCCTGGTGCTGGCGCCGAACAAGACGCTCGCGGCGCAGCTTTATTCCGAATTCCGCGAGTTCTTTCCGGAGAACGCGGTCGAGTATTTCGTCTCCTACTACGACTACTATCAGCCCGAAGCCTATGTGCCGGCGCGCGATCTCTTCATCGAGAAGGATTCGGCGATCAACGAGCATATCGAGCAGATGCGCCTGTCGGCCACCAAGAGCCTGATGGAGCGGCGCGACGTGGTCATCGTCGGCTCGGTGTCGACGATCTACGGTATCGGCGACCCGGTCGACTATCACAGCATGGTGCTGCACCTGCGCCACGGCGAGAAGATGGGGCAGCGCGACATCATTCGCCGCTTGAGCGAGATGCAGTACGACCGCAATGACATCGAGTTCAACCGCGGCATGTATCGCGTGCGCGGGGACGTGATCGATATCTTCCCGGCGGAAAACGCCGAGCATGCGTTGCGCGTGACGCTTTTCGACGACGAGATCGAGACGCTGGCCTTGTTCGATCCGCTGACCGGACATATAAAGCAGAAGCTTGGGCGTTTCACCGTCTATCCGTCCAGCCACTATGTGACGCCGCGCAGCACCGTTGTGCGCGCAATCGAAGCGATCAAGCAGGAGCTGCGCGAGCGCGTCGAGTTCTACACCAAGGAACAGAAGTTCGTCGAGTGCCAGCGCATCGAGCAGCGCACGCGCTTCGATCTCGAAATGCTCGACCAGCTCGGTTTCTGCAAGGGCATCGAAAACTACTCGCGCCATCTGTCGGGGCGCAAGGCCGGCGAAGCGCCGCCGACGCTGATCGACTACCTGCCGCCGGATTCGCTGCTCTTCATCGACGAATCGCACGTGACCGTCTCCCAGGTCGGCGGCATGTACAAGGGCGACCGCGCGCGCAAGGAAAATCTGGTCAATTACGGTTTCCGTCTGCCTTCGGCGCTGGACAACCGGCCGCTGAAGTTCGAGGAGTTTGAAAAGCTGATGCCGCAGACGGTGTTTGTCTCGGCGACACCGGCCGACTACGAAACCGCACATCAGGGCCAGGTGGTGGAGCAGGTGGTGCGCCCGACCGG
>JAGWTC010000002.1 GCA_028869135.1 Rhodocyclaceae bacterium | reverse complement strand
GCGGGGCTCGGCAAGATCATGCTCGCCCACGCCGAAACCTGCGCCGTGCATCTTTTCAATCCGCAGCGCCTGCTCATGCACGTTGTCGAGGCGCGGCAGGAGTTGATCGATTTCTACACGCGCCGCGGCTATGTCTTGAGCGGCAAAACGTCGGCCTATCCGAGCGGCGACGGCGTCGGCACGCCGAAGATCGAACTGCGCCTCGTCGAATTGCACAAGCGGCCCGACATCCGCCCCATCGAAGGATGAACGCCGTGTATCCGGAAGCGGTCGTCGCCCTGCACGACATCGAGCGTACCGCCGGTACGCTGTTTCGCGCCGTCGGCCGCGATGCCGGCTTGCGCGTGGCGGCCGTCGACGTGCAGCACGGCGCCTTTCTGCAGGCCGATACCCTGCGCCTGCCGCAATGGCTGGCCTGCTTCCCCGAAGCCGGCCTCAATCGCGAACTGTATTACTGGCTGATCGCCCTTGCCGCCAATTTCCCTGCGGACGCCGATGAAGCGGCGCTGTCCTGGGCGGCGCGAAATACGCAAGCCGTGACGCGCACCCTGAACCGCCACCCGGGCCTGCAGAAGCGTTTCGAGCGTCTGCGCGCCGCCGCCGGCGGGATGGACCCGTCGCCGCTCGAACTGCGCGAACCGCCGCAAGCCGGCGCGACCGCGGCGTCCGGACAGGGCGGCGTGCGGACCGCAAAGGAAGCCAAGGACGGCGGCGTCGAGCGCGACCATCGGGCGAGCAAGGGACAGCGCATCGTTCATAGCGAGAAGCTGACCAACCCGACCTCGATCGCCGAGTTCATCAAGGTTCAGGCCAACGAAGCCGCCAAGGACAACAAGCAGCCCGACGCGGTCAAGGAGAACGAAGGCGTCAATCCGACGGCCATGGGCCGCGACGGCTCGACCGTGAGTTCGCGCCTGCGCCTCGACATCGACACCCCGGCCAGCGGCCACGACGACGTTCTCGTCGGCCCGGGCATTCCGGTCGCCGAATGGGACTATCGCAAGCACATGCTGCTGCCCGATCATTGCCGCGCGCAGGAACTGATCGGACGCCATGACGGCGGCATCCTGCTGCCCGAACATCTGAGGAAGCATGCGGCGCGGCTCAAGCAGCAATTCAGCGCGCTGATACCGCAGCGTCATTGGCTCAAGGGCCAGCCCGACGGTTCCGAACCGGATATCGATGCCTGCGTGCGTCTCTATGCCGACCACCTCGCCGCGCGCCTCGGCGGCGGCGGTGCGCACGACATGAAGCAGGACGTCTATCTTGCCCAGCAGCATCGCGAACGCGACCTGTCCTGCCTGGTGCTGGCCGATCTCTCGCTTTCCACCGACGCCTGGGTCTCGCACAACCAGCGTGTCATCGACGTGATTCGCGACAGCCTGATGCTGTTCTCGGAAGCGCTAACCGCGACCGGCGACAAGTTCGGCCTCTATGGTTTCTCGTCGCAACGGCGCGAGCAGGTGCGCTTTCATCGCATCAAGGAATTCAACGCGCCCTACGACGCCATCGCGCGCGGACGGATTGCCGGCCTCAAGCCCGGCTTCTACACGCGCATCGGCGCCGCGGTGCGGCACGCGACGAACATCCTGGAGAAGCAGGAAAGCGCAATGCGCGTGCTGCTGGTGCTCACCGACGGCAAGCCGCACGACATCGACTACTACGAGGAGCGCTACGGCATCGAGGACACGCGCATGGCCTTGATGGAGGCGAAGAAAAAGCGCATCAAGCCGTTCTGCGTCACCATCGACCGCGAAGGTTCGCACTACCTGCCGCACCTGTTCGGCGTGAACGGCTACACCGTGCTGCGGCGCCCCGAAGAGCTCAGCAGCCGCCTGCCGATTCTTTACGCCCAGCTCACCGGTCAGAACTGACGGCCAGATGCGGGCCCGCCCGCATGGCGACATCCCTGGCGTAGGCCTCGAGCACCGGCGCGATGTCCTTGCCGATGCTGATCTGCGGATCGGACGGCGTGTAGTCATCCTTTTTCTCGCGTGCGGCGATCGCGGGTTTCGCCAGATCGAAGGCTTCGACGAAGGAATAGGTCCTGCGCAGCGCCTCGTCGAAATAGGCCTTGCCGAAATAGGTGTAGTCGTTTTCGTTGTCGCAGCCGAAGGAATTCCTGTCGGCGGCGGCGGCCGTAATGACCAGGGTGTCGTCGTTCTTCAGCGCATCGACGAAACCGCCGGAATAACAGGCCGAGACGACGATCACGCGCCGCTTGATGCCGGCGTCGTCGAGCAGCCGGCGCAGGACAGTCGGATCGAGTTCGTCGAAACGCATCGTGCCGAAGTCGAGCGAGAAGCGATGGTCGTGCGAGCCGTGCGAGGTCATGTAGAGGAACAGGATGTCCTCGTCGCGATTCATCACCTCGGCGATGCGGCCGAAAGCCCGTTTCAGCGCCGTCCGGCTGGCGATCGGCACTTCCTTGATCGTGGCTTCGTTGTTGATCAGCTTGAGACTGCGACCGCGGGTGTCGAAGCGCTCGTCCAAGAGCGTGGTCACGCTGTTCACTTCCCGCATGAACACGTCCTGCGAAGCGTAGCCCGCGGCGCCGACGAAATACAGGTCAACCTGGCCGGGCCGGCCGGGCTCGATCCGGGCCAGCGTATCGGCGAGCAGTTGCGATTGACGGTAGATATTGTCTTCGCGGGCCGGAGCGAAGTAGTCGCGCTCGGGCTCGGCGCTGCGCTGCTTGGGTCGCGGCGTCCACACCCAGCTGTCGTTGTCCAGCGCCAACTGCGGCGTCAGCAGCAGGGCGATGGCGGCGACGGCTCCCGCCAGGGCGCGCATGCCGCGCAGCGCGGGCAGGCGCACCGAGGCGAGCACGGCCGCCACGATGTACCACAGCAGGGGAAGGTATCCGATACCCCAGAGCAGCCAGACATTCAGGCGTGGCTCCAAATGGGGATAGGCCAGGAAATAGGCGAAGACGGCAAGCGTGGCGGGAATACCCAGCGCCAGCAGCCCGACGAGGTAATGCCCGACGCTGGCGGCGGCGTTGCCGCTCGGGCGGTCGGCGGCGGCGATGCGGCCCAGCAGCCAGGCCAGCAACAGCTCGGGAACGATAAACAGGGAGTCGGGCAGCGCGTTCGACTGAAAGCGGCCGTCAAGGCCGACATAAGCCATCTGGGCGGCAAGGTCGATCGCCCAGTTGAGCGCCACCAGCGCCAGAATCTGTCCCCAGGAAAAGTGCAGCGCCCCTGCAGTCGGCCGCAACAGGCAGGCCAGACGGGCGCCTTCCTTGAGATTCGCGATGAAGGCGGCCGGCCCGGACGCACCGACTGGCGCCGGCGTCATAACGTCTGCGACTTCGGCCGTCGGATCAGTCATGGCGCGTCGCCCGGACCGTCATTACATTTCCACTTGCGAGCCGAGCTCGACGACGCGGTTGGGCGGGATCTTGAAGAAGGCGGTGGCCGGATCGGCGTTGCGGAACATCCACTTGAACAGGATTTCGCGCCATAGCGGCATGCCGCGCACCTTCTTGCTCGGGACGATGGTTTCGCGGGCCAGGAAGAAGGAGGTCTCCATCGGCTCGTAACGGATGCCGTGCTCGTTGCACATCAGTAGCGCGGCCGGCACGTCGGGGTCGTCCTTGAAGCCGAAACGGACGATCACGCTCTTGAAGCCGTGCTTGAGCTTGCGCACTTCGACGCGATCGATTTCGGGCACATGCGGCACGTCCTCCATCTGCACGCTGAGCATGATGATGCGCTCGTGCAGCACCTTGTTGTGCAGCAGGTTGTGCAGCATGGCGCGCGGCACGCCGTCGGGATTGGGCGTCATGTAGATGCCGGTGCCTTCGACGCGATGCGGGCCGCCGTAATCAAGACTGTCGAGGAAGGCGTCGAGCGGCATGGCGTCATGCTTGAGCTTGTCCAGCAGCAGGCCGCGGCCCTTGCGCCAGGTGCTGAGCAGCGCGAATACGCCGAGGCCCAGCACCAGCGGGAACCAGCCACCGTCGAGGATCTTGGTGCTGCAGGCGGCGAAGAAGGCGAAATCGATGACGACGAAGCCGGTCAGGAAAATCCCGGCCTGCCACCAGGTCCACTTCCACAGACTGCGCACGACGATGAAGGCCAGCACGGTGTCGATCATCATCGTCAGCGTCACCGCGATGCCGTACATGGCGGCAAGATTGGACGAGCTCTTGTAGGTCAGCACCAGCAGGATCACGGCCAGCAGCAGCAGCCAGTTGATATTGGGGATGTAGATCTGCCCCTTCTCGCGCTCGGAGGTGAAGTTCACCTGGATGCGCGGACAGTAGCCGAGCTGGATGGCCTGGCTGGTCAGCGAGAAGGCGCCCGAGATCACTGCCTGCGAGGCGATGACGGTGGCGCAGGTGGCGAGGCCGACCATGGGGAGCAGCAGCCACTCCGGCACCAGCAGGAAGAAGGGGCTCTTGATGGCGGCGGGATTGTCGAGCAGGAGGCCGCCCTGCCCCAGATAGTTGAGATACAGCATGGGGAAGACGAAGCACAGCCATGCATACATGATGGGCCGTCGGCCGAAGTGGCCCATGTCCGCGTACAGGGCTTCGCCGCCGGTAATGGCGAGCACCACCGCGCCCATCGAAAGGAAGGCATGCACCGGCGCCTGCACGAAGAAGTTCCAGGCATACCAGGGATTGATGGCCGCCAGCACGCGCGGGTGGTCGATCAGGTTGAGCAGCCCCAGCACGCCGAGCGTGGCGAACCAGAACATCATGACCGGGCCGAACAGCCGGGCCACGCTGGCAGTGCCGTAGCGCTGGAACAGGAACATGCCGACCAGAATACCCAGCGTGATGGGCACGATGTAGGGCTTGAACATCGGCGTCGCGACTTCGAGGCCTTCGACGGCGGACAACACCGACATGGCCGGCGTGATGACGGCATCACCGTAGAACAGCGCGGCGCCGAAAATGCCGAGCACGGCAATGCCCCACGCCAGGCGCGGGCTGCCCTGGGCGGTGCGCAAGGCCAGCGCAGTCAGGGCCATGATGCCGCCTTCGCCGTTGTTGTCGGCGCGCGTGATGAAAGCGACGTACTTGAGCGTAACGGTAATCGTCATCGCCCAGAACACGAGGGAGAGGATGCCGAGCAGATTGTCGGGCGTCAGCGCCAACGGATGATGGCCGTCGAACACTTCCTTCATCGTATACAGCGGGCTGGTGCCGATGTCGCCGTACACGACGCCCATGGCCGCCAGCGCCATGCCGCCGAGGCTGGCCTTTTTACTGGAATCGGAAGACAAGAAACCTCCGGAAATCTGTCGTCCCGCCACGGGGTACGACGCTTGCTGAGCCAGGCACGAAGCAGCGCACACTTCGCCGCATCCGGGCCCCGACTTGATGCGCCCGGATTATACCGACGATTGCCGACCCCCTGCCTCAAGAAGGCGGCGCGTTCAACGCAAATACAACACTCTTTGCAGGAATGCGCTGACATCCCAATCCGAACTCTCGGACATATGCCCGCACCATCCCTTCGCTAGAGTGGGCTCATGCATCGGGCCCCGGATACTTGCGTATCGGTGGTGCGTCGATTGCAGCGCAGGGCATCTCGATACTCAATACTCAACCTAAAAAGGAGCTGTCATGAAGAAGAACGTACTCAGCCTGATGATCACGGGGGCGATTGCCGCTACCACCGTCGCCGGTTGTGCAGTCACGCGCGAGCAATCGACCGTCGGTGAATATGTGGACGATGCCACCATCACGACGCGCGTGAAGGCCAAGTTCGCCGAGGACAAGACCGTCAGCGCCATGTCCATCAGCGTTGAAACGCTGCGCGGCACCGTGCAACTGTCGGGCTTTGCCAAGAGCGCGGCCGAGCGCAGCCAGGCGGAAGCCCTCGCCAGCCGCGTCAAGGGCGTGAAGGCGATCAAGAACGATATCGTCATCCGTCCCTGATCCCGCTGCCTGAACTCCGATGGAACGCCGACAACACTTCAGCCGGGCCGATCGCGGCCCGGCGCCAGGAGATTTTCCGATGAAAAAAATGCTGACAGGAATGCTGGCGAGCTGCGTTGTGAGCGCAGCCTGCCTATCCACCCCCGCCTTCGCCGAGGAATCGCCCTACTACAAGAGCGAGATATCCAAGGCCAGCGCACAGTATGAAAGCGACAAGAAGCGCTGCAATACGCTCAAGGGCAACGATCGCGATGTGTGCGTCGAGCGCGCCACGGCCAATCTGAAAATCGCCGAAGCTGATCTCAAGGCCTATGAGAAGAATACTTCCGCCGCCGCCATCAAGGCGGAGGACGAACGCATTTCCCAGGAGTACAAGGTCGACAAGGAAAAGTGCGACATCTACAAGGGCAATGCCAAGGACATCTGCGTCGCCGAGGCCGAGGCCACAAAGAAGCGCCGCGAAGGCAACCTGAAGGCGCTGGAACTGAAGCTTGAGGGCGAATACAAGTTGGCCGTCGAGAAGTGCGAGGACTATTCCGGCGACAAGCGCTCGGCCTGCAAGGACGAAGCCAAGCGCAAGTACAAGCCCTGATGCCGCGCTGCGGAATCACTCCCGGGACTCCGGCAAGGCCGGGGTTCTTCTAGAGATGGAAGGACGATCATGACTGGTACCGAAAGCCCCGCGCTATTGACGCCGCAAAACAAGGCACCACTCAGCAGCAGCCGCGATTTTCTTTCCGATGTCGAAACGCTGCGCGCCCGTGCCCGCAAGCAGATCAGCGACGGCGCCGTGACCGGCGACTACGGCATCGAGCCGGCACTCGCGGCCAGGGTGCTGAACACCGCCCTGGCGACGGAAGTGGTTTGCGTACTGCGCTATCGGCACCACTATTTCGTCGCCCGGGGCCTGAATTCCGAACCCGTCGCCCAGGAGTTCCTGGTGCACTCGAACGAGGAGTTGGGGCACGCGGACAGGATCGCCCAGCGCATCGTCCAGCTCGGCGGGATTCCCGATCTGGATCCGAGCGGGCTGGCGGCGCGCAGTCATGCCGAATATGTCACCCCGGCTTCGCTCACCGACATGATCCGCGAGAATCTCGTGGCGGAACGCATCGCCATCGAGAGCTACCGCGAGATGATCGCCTTCTTCGGGGAACGCGATCCGACCACGCGCGCCATGCTCGAAGCCATTCTGGCAGTCGAGGAGGAGCATGCCGACGAACTGTCCGATCTGCTGGCCTGAACCCCGGACAAAGCCGCAGTTCAACAAGGGAGCTGGACATGGAAATTGTTTGGTTGCTGTTGGTAGGACTCATTGCCGGCTGGCTGGCCGGCATGCTGGTGGGAGCCGGGGGCTATGGCGTCATCGGCGACATCGTCGTCGGCATTCTCGGCGCGCTGATCGGCGGCTGGCTGTTCGGCGGCATGTGGCCGGGCGGCGGCCTGCTCGGGTCGATACTCGTCGCCACCCTGGGCGCCATCATTCTGCTCGTGGTACTGCGGCTGGTGCGACGTGTCTAGCGTGGCTCAGACCGGACAGGGCAGGACGACTGTGACGCGCGTGCCGGGCCCGTCGGTGCGGTTCATGATGGAAAAGACGCCCTTGAAATGCGCCGCGCGCTGCTGCATGCCCGAGATGCCGTGGGCGGTGGCGCGCGCCCGGAAATCCTCGGGCAGGCCACGGCCGTTATCGGCGACTTCAAGCACGATGCTGCCGCCCGCCTGCTCGATGCGCAGGAAAACTTCCGTCGCGGCGGCGTACTTGGCGATATTGGTCAGCGATTCCTGGGCAATGCGATACAGGACGATGCTGAGATCGTTGCCGAGCCCCGGAATGTCCTCGGGGATCTCGGTCCGGCATTCGATGTGGGCAGCGGCCTCGTACTGCTCCACCAATACGCGCAAGGACTCGGCAAGCCCCAGCGTTTCCAGCAGGGACGGATGCAGGCCTTCCACCACGCGGCGCTTCAAGGTGGTGGTTTCCTGTATGGTTGCGCGGGCGCGCATCAATTGCCGGTATAGGTCGGAATCCTTGTCCGGCAACCGTCTCAAGGCGCCGGACACCTCCATGTAGGCCACCGTCAGCAGCGCGCCCAGCTCGTCGTGGAGTTCGCGCGCGAGTTCGGCCTTTTCCTTTTCCGCAAGCTCGATCAGCGACTGCGAAAGCTGCTGCAGCTCGGCGGTGCGCGCCTCAACCAGCTCGGCAAGCTTGTCGTTGAGCGTGAGCAGCGCATCGCTGCGGGCCTGCAGCGCGGTCTCGTTGTGCTTGAGCGCGGTGACGTCCACCATGGCACCCATGAAATGGGTCGGTTCACCGTGGTTATTGGCGAACACGCGGCCGCGCGCCTCGATCCAGCGCGTTCGGTCGTCCGCCAGCACAACGCGGAAGGTGGCGTGGTAGTCGGACGCCTGCCCGGCCATGGCCTGCTCCATGGCCAGCTCCATGGCGCTCTTGTCGTCGGGATGCACCAGGCTGCTGAAAATCTCGTAATTGACCGGCTCGGCACCGGACAAGCCGAAAATGCCGCGACAGCGCTCCGACCACTCAAGCTGGTTGGCCTGCAGGTTCCAGAACCACAAGCCGACGTTGGCGGCCTCACAGGCCAGGGCGAGCTTCTCTTCCGCCATTCTGAGGTCGCGCTCGCTCTTGCGACGATCCGAGATTTCGGTGAGGATGATGCCGGCACCGATGACCTCGCCGTCGTACTCGATAGCCGCGATATTGACGCTCATGAAACGCTCGGCATCGTGGCTGCCATAGCTTGCGGAAGGCGCCCGCACCTCCAGCAACTGCGGCACCCCACTGCCCAGCACTTCGGCCACCGCGATATCGATGGCGTCGTCCTGCTGCAGCGATTGCAGCAATTCCCGCATGCCCCGCCCCTGCATCGCCGCCAGGGGCGCGCCCAGCATCTGTTCGCAGGTGGCATTGCCCCACAGGCAACGTCCCTGCAGATCGACGGCGAGCAGTCCGAGCGTGGTGTGCCGCGCAAACCACGCCGGCATATGGCTGGAAAAGGCCGGCGGTTCCGCCCCCGCGTCCTTGTTGCGCACCGGCTGCGGCGCGCCGAGCAGAAGCTCCATGGCCATGCTGGCGATGTCCTGCAGCGTCTCGATCTCGCCGCCGGACCATTGCCGCGGACGCGTGTCCACGACGCAAAGGCTGCCGATTGTCCGGCCGCCGATGTCCACCAGCGGCGCGTTGCAGTAGGCGACGGCGCCCATCGAGCAGCCCGCCACGGCATCGTGAAAGCGCGTGTCGAGACGCGCATCGTCGATTGCCAGCGCATGCCGCAGCAAGCCGGTACCGAGCTCGCCGATCATGCCGTGCGCGCTATCCATGTCCGTGCCGAAGACGCTGACGAGGCGAATGGAATCCGCCTCCGTATCGATCATGGCAAGCAGCGCGATGGGGGCGATCAGCGACATCGCGGCGACGCGCGTCACGCGGTCATAGCGGGTATCCGGGCCTGATGGACCCGGCGCCATCATCGGTGAATTCATGGCAGGGCTTTCCGGCGTTCAGCCAGCATGCAAATCAATGCGGGGAGAGCTGCGTGTAACTGCCGCTTCCGGCTACTCCGTGGAGATAGTCCAGAAGATCATCCATCTGGAAGGTCTTGTCGAAAAACGCGGCGGCACCGAGCATACGGCATCGCTCGCGCACACTGGCGTGAGCATGGTTGGAAAATACCACTGCATGCAGGCCGCGATAGCGGTCGGGGCGCGCGCGGATCTCGCGCAACACGTTGAGGCCGCTGCCCTGATTGAGCTCAAGATCGATGATTGCAACGTCCGGATGATAGCGTTCAATGGCGGCCAGCGCCTGATCCTCGGCATCCACCGCACCGATGATCTCCAGCCCTGCGATATCGGCGATCATGCCGACCAGCAACTGCTGAAGCGCCGGGGAGTCCTCGATAAGAACCACTCGAATTGCCGCCTCTGCTTCCTTCACGATCTTTCCTCAGGCGAATCTCAACTGATGTACTCGGCGATCAGTCCGTTACGGATGGCATAGGCCGCCAGCTCGGCATTGCTGTTGACGCCGATCTTCTCCAGCAAGCGGGTGCGATAGGTGCTGATGGTCTTGACGCTCAGATGCAGAGCGTGGCCGATCTCGGTCACGGTTTCGCCGCGCGCCAGCCGCAGGAATACCTGCATCTCGCGTTCCGAAAGCGTCTCGTGCGGAGCGCCGCTGGCACGCCCCGACACCTCATCGGCAAGCAGCTCGGCCGTCTTGCGCGACACATAGCGCCGCCCCTGGGCCACCGTGCGCACGGCACGCAGAAGGTCAAGGCGATCGCAATCCTTGCAAAGGTAACCTTCGGCGCCGCTCTTGATCATCGACAGCGCATAACGGTCCTCGGGATAGCCGCTGAGAATCAGCACATGCAGGTCGGGATGCCGCTGCCGCACGGTGCGCAGCACATCGACGCCGCCCTGGCCCGGCAGCGAAAGATCCAGCAGCAAGATATCGCATTCGTTCTCGCGCAGTTGCTGCAAGGCCTCCTCGCCGGAGGCCGCTTCGAACTCGACCTTGATATCGAGCTCACCGTCCAGCATCTCGCGAAAGCCGCGACGCACGATCTGGTGATCATCCACAATTGCAAGTCTCAACATATCGGACACCCTTGATAATCAGCTCTGACGGCTGCTATTTGCTAGCTCCCCTACCCAGGTGCAGCAACAAGGTGATGACTGCCAGCACCACGAAAATCATGAACAGAAACTGGGCAATGCTTGAGGCCGCGGCGGCGATGCCGGTGAACCCGAAAACCGCAGCGATCAGGGCAATGACAAAGAATGCGATGGCATAGTTCAACATGACTTTACTCCTCGCTGAAATAGTCCGACCGCACTAAAACACTAGCAGGTCGGCAGGCTATGTTGGGGGCTTCGGAAGGGGCGGCTCCAGGGGTTGCACTTTGGGGCAATCCCCCCTCCTTGCGGTCGGGGCGCTCGCGAAAATGCACCGCGCCGCGCCTTAATGCCGACGCTCCCATTCCTCGATACGCTTTTCGGCCTCGTCGCGAGTGACGCCGTAACGCTCCTGTATCTTTCCGGCCAGAACGTCGCGTTTGCCCTGGATCACGTCCAGATCGTCGTCGGTCAACTTGCCCCATTGCTGCTTGACCTTGCCCACCAGTTGCTTCCAGTTGCCTTCGATAATGTCGCGATTCATGGCTGTCTCCTCGATATGAACGATATGGAGGCGGCTTCCGCACCGCCTGCATCACACTGTATCGACCTCGCTCGCCCGGCCCCATCGGCCTGCTCCTAAAGCCATGTGAGGCATTTCCGACAACTTCGCCCGCCATCGCCATCAATGTTTTTCCCATTGAGCCACGCACAATCCGCAAAATCTGTCAGGCCTGTCCTACATGCCGCGACGGCCGCCGGACGATGCGCGGCGGCAGGCTGAACCGGGTTTTTAACGCGTGTGCTGAACAGCAGCGGGTCGGAGTCGCATTGCAGCAGAGCTGCGGCAAGGTTGCCACCACGCAAGATAGATCACTGGTATTCCGATTTTTCGTAACGCCGCAACATGGTGGCGATCCATGGTGAAAACGACATCAGGGCAGGCGCTAAGCGCGCTTCGAGATTGGGGGTGCGATCAGGGTTTTGCAGGGCAGGGAGGATTCGACGCAATTCAACATGCAGCAAAATTGCAGCAAAAAATCGCGGCGCAAAACAGCCCAGATGACCAAGTCACCCAAGCGGCTGATTTACTGAAGGAATTACATGGTGCCGGGACCGGGACTCGAACCCGGACACCTTGCGGCGGCGGATTTTGAATCCGCTGCGTCTACCGATTCCGCCATCCCGGCATGAGATACAAGGACCAAGAGAGTGTCGGCGCCTTGCGGAAGGAGCGCGCATTATCCGCGAATCAGGGCCGAGACACAAGCCACGCGGAGGCCGCCCGCACTGCAGGCGACCGGGTTCGAACGCCCAGGCCTGCGTTCCGTCTCACGACGGTCAGCGCCTGACGAGGCGACGATCGATCCAGCCGGTGTCGGCCTTGCAGGTGATGCGGCAATAGTCGCCCTCCTCCTCGCCCAGATAAACGCAGTTTTCCTTGGTGGTCAGCGTGCGGATCTGCGAACTGGCGCTGTCGGGCTCTGCGTAGAGCGCAACGCCATCAATCCTGGGCTTCAGCAGGTCACCTTCTTCAATGGGGCGCTTCCCGGACTTTGACGGCGCGGGCGGCCAACCCGAACGATGCTGAATCTCAACATAGCGCTGCGCAATCAACGCGCCATCGAGGCTGTTGACCGGGCTCCCGCCGATAAGGACAAGCGGCATGCCGGTTCCGCCAATTCGGGTGTACTCGTTGCGGTAATAGGCATTGCGTTCGGCATCTCGCACAACGAAGGGGATGTTATGCATCTGCAGATATCCGACCAGCGACTGGCACTCATAGGCGCAACCGGCACGGTACAACACGATGCGATTCGTGGAAATGGCCCGGTACGGCACTGGCGGGTTCGCACCCCAGGCGCCGACATTCGCGGCATTGAAGGCGCTGGCGGCGGCGGCCGCCTCCATCGCATTTCGGTATCTCGGTCTTTGCTCGTCGGCGGCAACGCTTAACGGGCCGAGGCAAAACGCCAGGATGAAAATCAACCGACGCATGCCTCGCCCTTTTTCGATGTGCTTGCGCAGCAAAAGTCCGAACCGCTTCAGGCCTGCTTGTCGGGCGATGCTACCTGCCCACCTTCAGCGCTCCTGAGCCGCCTTTGCCCAGGCCGCCCTTGACTTCCTGCGCCTTGTAGCTGCGTAGCGATTGCACCATCTGGTTGTAGGAGTCGATGAATGCCGCCGCCAGGACTTTTCCTTCGGGGGTGTTGGTAAAACCGCCGGCCGTACCGCCCAAACCGCCCGTGAACATGCCGCCGAACAAATTGAAGTCGGTATTGCGCGCACTGCCTTCGGCGGCGGCCAGTTGCACGCCGGAGCGGTTATCGATCAGCGTCAACATGGTGGAGGCATCGTTGAACTTGAGCCCGCCCGCCAGCATGCCGAGCCAACCTCCGCCGTAGCCGAAGAGCGAGCCGCCCATGCCGCCGGTGCCTTTCTGGCTGAAGGTGACGGACGGATTCATCGTATAGTCGGCGGCGACCATCTGGCCCTTGCCGTACTTGGAGCCGTGGCGGAGTTCACCGCTTTGCTCAAGCATGCGTTCCTGCTGCATGTTTCGCATCGCGGCACCGCGCTCGACGATCACAAAGCAGTTGGATTGCTGGATCAACAGACGCAGGACCGGAACGGTCGAGCGCAACTGGTAAGTCTGCATGGTTCTGAACCAGTCGGAATACTGATCCTCAACGACCGCCAGCGTACCCATCGTGCTGGTGCACTTTTCCAGCTTCGTATTGGCATTGTTTGCGTTGGCGCCGCCGGCCGACCCGGTAGCGGCGGTCTTGGCGTTTTCGTCGCCAATGGTTGGCATGGTGGCGTTGCAAGCAGACAACGAAGCAGCGAAGGCCACAAGGATCAAGCGAGCTGATGAATACATAATTAATTCCAACATGATGTACGAAAAATCAATTATGCATATTATTTGTAATATTTTCCATCAATACAAACCATTGCTGCACAAATTCAAACAAAGAGAGCCCATTCACCCAGAATCAAACCCCTACAAATATTGCCGCTATCTCATCCGAGATGCGAAAGTTGTCTATCCGCCACTCCTGCCGCCACTGTGCAAGCCTGAACCGTGCGCAAACCATTCGACTGGCGGCAAACAGCACCGCGCCGTCCGCTGGACTGCGGCCGGGCATCCCGCTCGCGTAAAATACGCGGCCGCCGCTTGCGGCGCCTCAAATACCCCATGTCTCAAACTCTCGACGATTTTGACTATCCCCTGCCGCCCGAGCTGATCGCCCAGGCGCCGCTGGCCCAGCGTTCGGCCAGCCGGCTGCTGCGGGTCGGCCCGCCCCTGCAGGATAGAAACATCACCGATCTGCCCGAGCTGCTGCGCGCCGGCGATCTGCTGGTGATGAACGACACGCGCGTGCTGCATGCCCGTTTGTACGGCCAAAAGGACAGCGGCGGCCAGGTGGAAGTGCTGGTTGAGCGACCCTTGTTTGATAACGGTGACGAAACCGATGTGCTGGCGCAGGTCCGCGCCAGCAAGTCGCCCAAGCCCGGCAGCCGCATCCGGCTGGAAGATGTGCTGGAAGTCGAGGTAATCGAGCGCGTCGGCGAGTTCTATCGCCTGCGCTTTGCCGGCAATGCCGTCGATTTATTGGAGGCGCATGGCCGCCTGCCCCTGCCGCCTTATATCGAGCATGCCGCCGGTGCAGCCGACGAGACGCGCTACCAGACGGTGTTTGCGCGCGAGAAGGGCTCGGTCGCGGCGCCCACGGCGGGACTGCACTTCGACGACGAATTGCTCAAGCGGTTGAAGGACATGGGCGTCGATTGCGCCTACGTGACGCTGCACGTAGGCGCCGGCACCTTCCAGCCAGTGCGCGTCCACAATATCGCCGAGCACAAGATGCACAGCGAACGCTACATCTTGTCGCAAGCCACCGTGGATGCGATCACACGCACGAAAGCTTCCGGCGGCCGCATCGTGGTGATCGGCACGACGACGCTGCGCACGCTCGAATCGGTAGCGCGCAAATATGGTGAGTTGCGTGCCGACAGCGGCGAGACCGACATCTTCATTACACCCGGCTTCCAGTTCCAGGTCGCCGACCTGTTGCTGACCAATTTCCACCTGCCCAAGTCTACGCTGCTGATGCTGGTGTCGGCCTTTGCCGGCAGTGAGACAATACGGGCCGCTTATGCGCATGCGATCGCGCAGCGTTACCGTTTCTTCAGCTATGGCGACGCCATGCTTTTAACGAGAGCACAGAATGCAGTTTGAACTCCTCAAGACCGACGGCGCCGCCCGGCGCGGTCGCCTGACCCTGGCCCACGGCACGGTGGAAACACCTGTGTTCATGCCGGTCGGCACCTATGGCACGGTCAAGGCCATGGCGCCGAACGAGCTGGAGGAGATCGGCGCGCAGATCGTGCTCGGCAACACCTTTCACCTGTGGCTGCGCCCGGGGCTGGACATCATCAACGCGCATCAGGGCCTGCACAAGTTCATGGCCTGGGACAAGCCCATCCTCACCGACTCGGGCGGCTTCCAGGTATTTTCGCTCGGCGATCTGCGCAAGATCACCGAAGACGGCGTGAAGTTCCAATCGCCGATCAACGGCGACCGTCTTTTCATGCGGCCCGAGGATTCGATGCAGATCCAGAAGGTGCTGAACTCCGACATTGTCATGATCTTCGACGAGTGCACGCCCTACCCCGCCGACGAAAAACAGGCCGCCGATTCGATGCGCCTCAGCCTGCGCTGGGCGCGCCGTTCGCGCGACGAGCACGACAAGCTGGAAAACACCAATGCGCTGTTCGGCATCGTTCAGGGCGGCATGCATGAGCATCTGCGCGACGAATCGCTGAATGCGCTCAACGACATCGGTTTCGACGGATTCGCCATCGGCGGCCTCTCGGTCGGAGAACCCAAGGAGGACATGGAGCGCATCCTCGCCCACACCGCGCCGCAACTGCCGGCTGACAAGCCGCACTACCTGATGGGTGTGGGCACGCCGGAAGACATCGTGTATTCGGTCAGCCGCGGCATCGACATGTTCGACTGCGTGATGCCGACGCGCAATGCACGCAACGGCTGGCTGTTCACGCGCTGGGGCGACGTCAAGATCAAGAACGCCAGCTACAAGAGCGACACGCGGCCGCTGGACGAATCCTGCGGCTGCTATACCTGCCGCAACTTCACGCGCGCCTACCTGCACCACCTGCACCGCATCGGCGAAATCCTCGGCGCACGTCTCAACACCATCCACAACCTGTATTACTACCAGGAACTGATGCGCGAGATCCGCGCCGCCATCGACGCCGGCAATTTCGCCGCCTGGCAGCTTGAATTCCACCGCCAGCGCGCCCAGTTGAAGGCCGGGGACTGAACCTCGGCGGCGGCGAGCCGTCTTATTTCCCCGCCACCCGCGACAGCAGACGGCAAGGCCGTAGCTGATATACTCGGGGGCTGTTCTTTTACCAATAATTTCAGGAGCTTCACGTGCTGATTTCGAATGCTTATGCGCAGGCTGCGGCCGGCGCCCAACATACTCTCGGTATGATGGATTTCGCGCTGCCCGTCATCATGGTGGTCGCTGTCTATTTCCTGATGTTCCGCCCGCAGATGAAGAAGCACAAGGAACATCAGAAGCTGGTCTCCGAACTGCAGAAGGGCGATGAAGTCGTCGTTGCCGGCGGCATCATCGGGCGCATCGCCAAGATCGGTGACAACTACACTTCCGTCGAAATCGCCAAGGACGTGGAAATCCAGGTCCAGAAGCACGCAGTATCGACCGTGCTGCCCAAGGGCACTTTGAAGAACCTGTAAGGATCGCTTCAGTCGAGAGTCGAGAGTTTTGAGTCGAGAATAAGCCCTCGCACTTCCCCTGCCCTCGACTCTCCACTCTTCACTCTCGGCTAAAAAATGAATCGTTATCCGCTCTGGAAAAACATCCTCGTCGTCGTCGCCCTGGTGCTGGGACTGTTGTACACCCTGCCCAACTTCTTCGGCGAATCGCCGGCGGTTCAGGTCTCCAGCGTCAAGGCCACCGTCAAGGTCGATCCTTCCCTGCTCGGCCGTGTCGAAGACACCCTCCAGGCCGCCGGCATCGCGCATCAGGGTCTGTATGCCGACCAGAACAGCATACGCGTGCGCTTCGATAGCACCGATACGCAGCTCAAGGCCAAGGACGCCATCGAGAAGAATCTGAACCCGGTCGCCGACGATGCCAGCTACAGCGTGGCGCTCAATCTGCTGCCGAGCTCGCCGCAATGGCTGACTTCCATCCACGCCCTGCCCATGTACCTGGGCCTGGACTTGCGCGGCGGCGTGCACTTCCTGCTGCAGGTGGACATGAAGGGCGCGCTGACCAAGCGTCTCGATTCGATGGCCGCCGACATCCGCACCCTGTTGCGCGACAAGAACCTGCGCCATGCCGGCATCGCCCGCGACGGCAACACGCTGTCCATCCGCTTCCGCGACACGGAAACGCGCGACCGCGTGAAGAACGTGCTGGGCACGAGCATGCCCGAGCTCACCTTGGCGGAGCAGGCGGACGGCGCAGACTTCAAGCTGGTCGCCACCTTGAAGCCGGAAGCTCAGCAGAAGCTGCAGGGCGACTCGATCAAGCAGAACATCAGCACCCTGCACAATCGTATCAACGAGCTCGGCGTGGCCGAGCCCGTCATCCAGCAGCAGGGCGCCGACCGTATCGTCGTGCAATTGCCCGGCGTGCAGGACACCGCCAAGGCCAAGGACATTCTGGGCCGTACCGCCACGCTGGAAATCCGCATGGTGGACGACGAAAACAGCCAGAACCCGGCTGTCATGGAGCAGGCCGCCAACGGCCAGCCGCCCGCCGGCACCGAGTACTACACCGAACGCGGCGGCCACGGCCTGCTGGTCAGGAAGCAGGTCGTACTGACCGGCGATCGCCTCACCGACGCCCAGCCGGGCTTCGACGGCCAGACCCACGAACCGGCCGTGCACCTCACCTTGGACTCGGCCGGCGCCCGCATCTTCAAGGACATCACGCGCGAGAACGTCGGCAAGCGCATGGCCATCCTGCTGATCGAAAAGGGCAAGGGCGAAGTCGTTACCGCACCGCGCATCAACACCGAAATCGGTGGCGGCCGCGTGCAGATTTCCGGCCGTATGAGCACGCAGGAAGCCAGCGACGTGGCCCTGCTGCTGCGCGCCGGCAGCCTCGCGGCGCCGATGGATATCGTCGAGGAACGCACCATCGGCCCGAGCCTCGGCGCCGACAATATCAGCAAGGGCTTCCATTCGACGCTGTGGGGCTTCACCGCCATCGCGGTGTTCATGATTGCCTACTACCTGCTGTTCGGCGTGGTGTCGGTGGTCGCCCTGTCGGCCAATCTGCTGTTCCTGGTCGCGCTGCTTTCGCTGATGCAGGCCACGCTGACGCTGCCGGGCATCGCCGCCATCGCGCTGACGCTGGGCATGGCCATCGACGCCAATGTGCTGATCAATGAGCGCGTGCGTGAGGAACTGCGCGTCGGCAACACGCCGCAAGCGGCCATCACCGCCGGCTACGAGCGTGCCTGGGCGACGATTCTGGACTCCAACGTCACCACCCTGATCGCCGGCATCGCGCTGCTGATCTTCGGCTCCGGCCCGGTACGCGGCTTTGCCGTGGTGCACTGCCTCGGCATCCTGACGTCGCTGTTCAGCTCGGTCGTCGTCTCGCGTGCCGTCATCAACCTGATCTACGGACGCCGCAAGAAGCTCACCGCCCTGTCCATCGGTCAGGTCTGGAAACCCGATTCGGCTGTTGCGAAGTAAGTAAGGGAAGGTAGAAAAACATGGAATTCTTCCGCATCCGTAAAGACATCCCCTTCATGCGCCATGCGCTGGTGTTCAACGTCATCTCGTTGATCACCTTCCTGCTGGCCGTGTTCTTCCTGGCCCACAAGGGCCTGCACTTTAGCGTCGAATTCACCGGCGGTACGCTGATGGAAGTGCGCTACCCGCAGGCGCCCAATCTGGACAGCCTGCGCAAGAAGCTGGAGAGCGACGGTTTCAGCGATCCGCAGGTACAGAACTTCGGCAGCTCGACGGATGTTCTGATCCGCGTGCCGCTGGCCAAGGATGGCGATTCGAACAAGGTCAGCGCGCATGTGCTGACCTCGCTGCAGGCCGTGGACAGCGCCAACCCGCCCGAGCTCAAGCGGGTCGAGTTCGTCGGCCCGCAGGTCGGCAAGGAGCTTGCCTCCGATGGCGCCATGGCGCTGTTGCTGGTCGTGATCGGCATCGTCGTCTACCTGGCCATCCGTTTCGAATGGCGCTTCGCCGTCTCGGCCGTGATCGCCAACCTGCACGACGTGATCATCATTCTTGGCTGCTTCGCCCTGTTCCAGTGGGAGTTCTCGCTGCCGGTACTGGCCGCCATCCTGGCCGTGCTCGGCTACTCGGTGAACGAATCCGTGGTGGTGTTCGACCGCGTGCGCGAGACGTTCAAGAAGCAGAAGAAGATGAGCACGCCGGAAGTGCTGGACCACGCTATCACCAGCACCATCTCCCGCACCATCATCACTCACGGCTGTACGCAGATGATGGTGACCTCGATGCTGATCTTCGGCGGTGTTGCCCTGCACTACTTCGCACTGGCGCTGACCATCGGCATCTGCTTCGGCATCTACTCCTCGGTGCTGGTCGCTTCGCCGCTGGTCATGTGGCTGGGCGTGTCGCGCGAACAGTTCCTGCCCAAACCCAAGGTCGAAAAGCAGGAAGCGGTGGTTTAAGCTCTCCCCGCTCCAACAAAAAAGCCCGCAAGCATGCGGGCTTTTTTGTTGGCATTGAACAGCGGTTTACACGACAGCGGAGACCTCGCGCAGATTGCAGCCCACCAGCCTCGACAACTGCTGGCGCTCCTTGCGCGTGATGGCGCGCACCGGATTGTGCGCAGACAGGACAAAACGGGCAAAGCCGGCGGTGGGCCGGTAGTGGAGGCCGTCCAGCGAAGTGCGCTTGCCGCAGCAGGGCGTCACCACGACGAAGGCGGCGGCGCCGTTTCTGCGGTAGTTCTGCAGCGCCTCGCCCCACCATTTTCCCGCGTTCCGGCCGCATTGCGGACAGGCGACGAGCTCCAGATTGGCGCCGGGATCGACGAAGATCAGCGCATCGTTGAGCTCGCTCTTCACCTCATCGGCATCCGGAAGAACGGATTTCAGAAAGTCACGTGCCTGCCTTGCGGCGCTCTGGTTCGGTGCATATTCCGGGACATCCGGAATCAGAAACAGTTGATTGCTGGACATCGCGGTCTACCTCCATGCGGACAAGAATCTCCAGCATAGACCAGCGCCATTCGAGGCGCCGGCTCAGGCGGACAGCAGCAGATAAACGGCCAGCACGGCGCCGATGCCGGCCACGGCCAGCGTGGCATGGACCGGCAGATTGATGACGTAGCGATCGGGAATTTCGGCGGGCTGCAGGGTCTTCAGCACATGTCGATACTGCACCACCGACAGTACGGCGAGGGCAACGCCGAGGACAACCAGGGCCAGCCCCAGCCACAGCGATGCGCCGCGCTGGGACGCCGGCATGGCCGGGCTCAAGGTATGCATGAAGAGTCCGAAACGTTCGACGCCGAAACCGAAGGCCATCAAGGCAAGCGCAGTGCGGTTCCAGGCGAGCAGGGTGCGCTCGGCGGCAAAAAGTACGCGCGGATCCTTGAGGTCGGACATCGTCAGCTCAGGGCTTCAGGCCCTCGATGCCGGGATCGGTGGCATAGGTATGCTTGACGCGCAGGGACTGTCCGGTCTTCAGCACCTCGAAAAGGCGATCGATGTTCGGATGTTTGCCCGGATGGGCGCGCGCGTCCTCGGTGTGCTCGGCGTAGATTTCCAGGCCCTTGGCGGCCGCTTCGGCGGTGATCGCGCCCCAGGTCTGGGACAGATGGTTATATACGGCGAGCGAGCCGGCCTGGCCGGGCTTGTTCTCGATCAGCGCGACCTGATTGCCTTCGGCGTCGCTGAGCGTGATCGATTCGATGTGGGAGACCTTGGGCAGGCTCTTGAGGTTGCTTGCGAAAGCAGACATCTTGTTCTTCTCCGTACTTAAATCTTTTTCGCGAGTTCGACGGCCTTGCCGATATACGACCACGGCGTCATTTCGAGCAGACGCTTCTTTTCGGATTCGGGAATCGCCAGCGTGGCGACGAAAGCCTGCAGCGCTTCGCGGGTAATACCCTTGCCGCGCGTCAGGTCCTTCAGTTGTTCATACGGATTGGGCACGCCGTAGCGGCGCATCACCGTCTGCACCGGCTCGGCCAGCACTTCCCAGCAGGCGTCGAGGTCGGCGCGCAGGCGCTCCGGATCTGCCTCCAGTTTGTTCAGGCCGCGCAGGCACGAGTCGTAGGCCAGCACGGCGTAGCCGAAGGCCACGCCCATATTGCGCAGCACCGTCGAATCGGTCAGGTCGCGCTGCAGGCGCGAGACCGGCAGCTTTTCGGAAAGGTGGCGCAGCGTCGCATTGGCGAGGCCGAGGTTGCCTTCCGAATTCTCGAAGTCGATTGGATTGACCTTGTGCGGCATGGTCGAGGAACCGATTTCACCGGCCTTCAACTTCTGCTTGAAGTAGCCGAGCGAGATGTATTGCCAGATGTCGCGGTTGGCGTCGATCAGAATGGTGTTGGCGCGGGCGATGGCGTCGTAGAGCTCGGCCATGGCATCGTGCGGCTCGATCTGGATCGTGTAATGGTTGAACGTCAGGCCCAGCGACTCGATGAATTTCTTGTTGAAACCTTCCCAGTCGAAATCCGGGTAGGCCGACAGGTGGGCGTTGTAGTTGCCGACTGCGCCGTTGAACTTGGCGGTCATCTGCACATCGGCGATGCGGGAGCGGGCGCGGATCAGGCGCGCGGCGACGTTCGCCATTTCCTTGCCCAGCGTCGTCGGTGATGCCGGCTGGCCGTGGGTATGCGAAAGCATGGGCAGCTCTGCCAGCGTATGCGCCAGTTCGCGCACGCGATTCAGCACCTTGTCGTAGGCCGGCAGCAGCACGCGGTCGCGCGCTTCCTGCAGCATCAGCGCATGCGAGGTGTTGTTGATGTCTTCCGAGGTGCAGGCGAAGTGAATGAATTCGGTGGCCGCGGTAACTTCGGCGTTGCCGGCGAGACGGCCCTTGAGCCAGTACTCCATGGCCTTGACGTCATGGTTGGTGCGAGCCTCGATTTCCTTGACGGCCTCGGCATCGTCGGCGCCGAAGTTGGCGATGACATCGGCCAGCTCGGCCAGGGTCGCGGCCGAGAAAGGCTTGATCTCGGCGATCGCCGGCTCGGCGGCCAAGGCCTTGAGCCACTCGATCTCGACCTTGACGCGGTTGCGAATCAGCCCGAACTCGGAAAAATAGGGGCGCAGGGCGTCCAGCTTGGCGGCATAGCGGCCGTCCAGCGGCGAGAGGGCGGTCAACGGGGTCAGGCTCATGGCAAGGGCTTGGGGAAATTCACAAGGCCTGAATTTTATCATGCAGGCTATGGCGGCTTGCAGTCGCGCCTGACGCGGCTGTCAGGCCGGGGGCAGATTGGAGCCGGATGTTATAATCCAGACATATCTGCAGCACTCGCCCCTCCCAGAACATGAAGCTGATCGGCACCTACACCAGCCCCTTCGTCCGCAAGGTCCGGATTGTCCTCGCTGAAAAGAAGATCGACTACGAATTCCAGATCGAATCTCCTTGGTCCGCCGACAACACCATCGCGCAAAGCAATCCGCTCGGGCAGATTCCGGTGCTCATCCTCGATGATGAAACCCCGCTCTACGATTCGCGCGTGATCGTCGAACACCTCGACACCGGCACCCCGAACAACAAGCTGATGCCGGCCTCCGGCCGCGAGCGGATTCTGGTCAAGCGCTGGGAAGCGCTCGGCGACGCGCTGTGCGAAGCCTCGGTGATTGCCTTCCTCGAAGGCAAGCGCAAGCCGGGTGAAAAGAGCGAAGGCTGGATCGCGCGCCAGCGCAAGCGCATCGTCACCACGCTCGCCGCCGTCAATGCCGACCTCGGTGAGCAACCGTGGTGCACTGGCAATGCCTTCTCGCTGGCGGATATCGCCATCGGCACCGCGCTCGACCATGTCACTTTCCGCCACCCCAATCTCGACTGGCGTAGCGATAATCCGAACCTGGTGCGCCTCCACGACAAGCTGATGCAGCGACAGTCATTCATCGATACTGTGCCGCACGACTAAACAAAAAGGCCCGCAACTGCGGGCCTTTTTGTTGTAATCGAGGCAGCTTTTGCGCCGGGCCGCCCCAAGCAAAAGCGGATCGTTCGCAGAGCGAACATCCTCACTTACGCACACGACGAAGAGCCACAAAATTTGGGAGCGGCATAGCCGCGAACAACAGTTACCCCTTGCCCTTGGGGCAGGGGGCTAGGGGATGGGTTAAACAATAATCCCGCCGCCGAGACACACCGTGCTCTCATAGATCACCACGCTCTGCCCCGGCGTTACCGCCCATTGCGGCTGGGCGAAAACAACCTCGCACTCCTTGTCATCCACGCGCTCGACTTCGCACGGCGCATCCGGCTGACGGTAGCGCGTCTTGGCGTTGTACACCCACTGCGTGTGCGGAGCATCGCCGGCGACCCAGGCGAGATCCTGCGCCTTGAGGCTGGGCTTCAACAGGGCAGGATGGTCGTGCCCCTGCACGACATAGAGGACGTTCTTGTCCATGTCCTTCTGCGCCACGTACCACGGCAGCTCCGGCGCGCCCTTGACGCCGCCGATGCCGAGGCCATCGCGCTGGCCGATGGTGTGGTACATCAGGCCCTGGTGCTGGCCCATCACCTTGTCGGTATCGAGATTGCGGATCTCGCCCGGCTGGGTCGGCAGATAGCGTTGCAGGAATTCGCGGAACGGCCGCTCGCCGATAAAGCAGATGCCGGTCGAATCCTTCTTGGCGAAGTTGGGCAACTTAGCGTCTTCGGCGATCCTGCGCAGATCGCGCTTGTAGAGATGGCCGACCGGAAACATCGTGTTCTGCAACTGCGCCTGGTTGAGGCGATGCAGGAAGTAGCTCTGGTCCTTGGTGCCGTCCTCGGCCTTGAGCAATTGCATCTTGCCCTGGAACTCGCGCACCTGCGCGTAGTGGCCGGTGGCGATGCGTTCGGCGCCCAGCCCCATGGCATGGTCGAGGAAGGCCTTGAACTTGATCTCGGCATTGCACAGCACGTCGGGATTGGGCGTGCGGCCGGCCTGATACTCGCGCAGGAACTCGGCGAAGACGCGGTCCTTGTACTCGGCGCTGAAGTTCACCACTTCGAGATCGACGCCGATCACGTCGCACACGGAGGCGACGTCGATCAGATCCTGGCGGGTCGAGCAGAACTCGCTGTCGTCATCGTCTTCCCAGTTCTTCATGAACAGGCCGACCACCTTCCAGCCGCGCTGCTTGAGCAACAAGGCGGTGACGGACGAATCCACGCCGCCGGACATGCCGACAACCACGGTGCGGCCTTGGCCAGCCTCGATTTTCTCGATTTCGTTTTGCATATCAGTCCGGCTCCACGTCGGGCCCGGCTCCATCCTTCCAGTCTTCCAGCGGCAGTATTGCCGCCGGCTTGCCGTTGTCGACGAACCAGCTGTCGACGGCAAAGCGGTCAGGCTGGATTTCCTCGGGCATGTCTTCGTACAGCGTGATTTTCGCACGCGGCAGCCAGCGCGGTGGGGACTCTTCGATCACCGCCGAATAGTGGTCGAAAATGAAGAAGCGCGTGCGCCTCGCCGGTTCCAGCACGTGATGGAAATGCAGCATGCCGCGCCGCTCCATCATCTTCAGCAGGCGCGTGGTCGTGGTCGAGTGATCGATGCAATCCATGGAGCCGGGCGCCGCGTCGTCGGCATAGTTGCCGCCCTTGTCCGCATAGATGGGGCTTTGCCGCCCCGCCCAATGGTAGAGGCGCCCGATCACCGGCGCCAGCGCCTGGCGCTCCTGCTCGGGCGTCTTCGCCGCCGCCATGGCCTTGCGCGCCCAGGTCAGCTGGGACTCGGTATAGCGCACTGTCGCCGTGGCCGCGCAACCGTAGTTGTAGCAGACCTCGATGCGCTCTTCGGCCACGGCAGCGCCGAGCATGCCGAGCGTCAGACAGAACAGCAGCCCGCGCTTCACGCCTTGGGGTAGTACCGCAGCAGATCGAGCGGATAGCGACGGCCGGCCAGATAGTCCTGCACGCACTGCCACACCAGCGGGCTGCGGTGCAGCGTCTGCTCGGCCTCTATCTCCGCCGGCGTTTTCCAGACGGCGCGAATGATGCCCGTATCAAGCTTGCGACCAGCCTCGAACTCGCCCAGCGTGCCGCTGAAGGCAAAGCGCAGATAGGTCAATTCCGGCTTGCTGGCAGGGCCCCATTGATAGATGCCGACCAGCTCGGTCGGATTGAAACGCCAGGCGGTTTCCTCCAATGCCTCGCGAGCACAGGCCTCAAGCAGAGATTCGCCATCGTCGAGATGGCCGGCGGGCTGGTTGTAGCGGATGCCGTCGTCGGTCTCTTCCTCGACCAGCAGGAACTTGCCATCGCACTCAATGATGGCGGCGACGGTCGCATGGGGTTTCCAGATTCTTTCCATGCCCGTATTTTACTTGGCTTGCCGCAAACCCTCCCGAGAGGCGGCCCAAATCGGCTAAAATCTGCGTCTTTACGCATATTTGCTGGAGATTGATCCATGTCCATGTCCGACCGCGACGGCTTCATCTGGTACGACGGCAAGCTCGTGCCCTGGCGGGAGGCCAATACCCACGTGCTGACCCATTCGCTGCACTACGGTTTGTCCCTGTTCGAAGGCGTTCGCGCTTACAAGACCGAAAAAGGCACGGCGATCTTCCGCCTCAAGGAACACACCGACCGCCTGTTCAACTCGGCGCACATCTTCCGCATGCCCATGCCCTGGGACAAGGAAACGCTGATGGAAGCGCAAAAGGAAGTCGTGCGTGTAAACAAGCTGGAATCCGGCTATCTGCGTCCGCTCGCTTTCTACGGCTCGGAGAAAATGGGCATCAGCCCGCACGGTGCGCAGACCCACGTCGCCATCGCTGCCTGGCCCTGGGGTGCTTACCTCGGCGAGGAAGGCATGGAGCGCGGCATTCGGATTAAAACTTCGAGCTTCGCCCGCCATCACGTCAATGTGACCATGTGCCGCGCCAAGTACGCTGCCTCTTACGCCAACTCCATCCTCGCGCACATGGAAGCCGTGGATGACGGTTACGACGAAGCGCTGCTGCTCGACGTCGACGGCTTTGTCGCCGAAGGCGCCGGCGAGAACCTGTTCATCATCAAGGACGGCCAGATCTACGAACCGGAAATCGCCTCGGCCCTGATCGGCATCACTCGTTCGACGATTCACTCGCTGGCCAAGGATCTGGGCTACTCGATCGTCAGCAAGCGCCTGACCCGCGACGACGTTTACACCGCCGACGAAGCCTTCTTTACCGGCACCGCCGCCGAAGTCACGCCGATCCGTGAACTCGACCGCCGCCAGATCGGCGAAGGCCGCCGCGGCCCGATCACCGCCAAGATCCAGGCGCGTTTCTTCGACGTGGTCAACGGCCGCGTGCCCGAGTACGACCACTGGCTCACGCTGGTTTAAGCCCCTGGTCTGATAACAAGCATCATCCGAGAACTATCCCGAAGGAAAACAAGATGAGCGAAGCTGCCAAAGAAAACGCCCAGGACACCGCCCGCGAAGTCAACGTCACCGCCCACGATCTGCCGCTGCACTGCCCGCAACCGGGAGCACCGCTGTGGGCGCGCCATCCGCGTGTCTTCCTTGATGTGCTGAAGACCGGCGAAATGAGATGCCCGTACTGCGGCACGCTGTATCACTTCACGGGCGAAGCGCCCAAGGGGCACCATTGAGGCCGAACGCCTCAATCAGCCGAGAATCGAGCGTTTCCAGTCGAGCGTGAAAACCCCTGTCGCCTCCGAAGGTTCGCGCTCGACTCTCGACTCTCGACTCTCGACTCGCATTTTGGTCGTCGCCCCGTCCTGGATCGGCGACACGATCATGGCGCAGCCCTTGTTCCAGCGGCTGGCACGGCAGTACGCCAATCTCGAAATCGACGTTCTCGCGCCGCCCTGGGTGGCGCCGCTGCTCTCGCGCATGGCCGAGGTCACGCGCGTCATCGACAGCCCCTTCCGCCACGGCGGGCTCGACTGGCCGACGCGGCGACGCATAGGCGAACAACTGCGCAGCGGGCATTATGCCCAGGCCATTGTCCTGCCCAATTCGTGGAAGTCGGCCCTGGTGCCCTTCCACGCCAGGATCAAGAAACGCACCGGCTATCGCGGCGAAGGGCGCTACTTCCTGCTCAACGACATCCACAAGCTCGACAAGGCCAAACATCCCGAGCTGGTACAGCGTTATGCGGCGCTGGCGGGTCCGCTCGATGGCAGCCGCCTGGAGGCGCGCTTGCAGTCCTCGCGCGAACAGCAGGTCGCAGCGCTGAGCGCACACGGCCTCCCCGCCGATGCGCAGCCCGTCATCTTCTGCCCCGGCGCGGAATACGGCCCGGCCAAGCGCTGGCCGGCCGAACACTACGCCAGGCTCGCCCAGCGCTATGGCACGCCCGACGCCCCGGTGCTGCTGCTCGGTTCGCCCAAGGACGCCCCCGCGGGTGACGAGATCGTCGCCCAGAGCCAGGGCGCGGCGCGCAATCTGGCCGGCAAGACGACGCTGTTCGAGGCCATCGACCTGCTTGCCGCCGCGCGGCTGGTCGTCAGCAACGACTCCGGCCTCATGCACGTTGCCGCCGCACTGCAGCGTCCTCAGGTGGCGCTCTACGGCTCTTCCAGCCCGGAATACACGCCGCCGATGAACGACCGCGCGAAGATCGTCAGCCTCGGTGTTGAATGCAGCCCCTGCTTCGAGCGCGTCTGCCCGCTCGGCCACTTCAAGTGCATGCGCGACATGAAACCGGAACTTGTCGCCGCGGCGGCAGAGCAAGTAACATAGCGCGCAAGTTGCACCAGACGGAGCCTCGCCTCGGGCAAGGCGGACCTGAGTTACCCCCGCCTTCGGGGCGGGGTTAGGGAGAAGGTGATCACCCGTGCCGACGACTCTGAAGAAAACCATCTTCGCCAGCCCGCAGGACGTTGAGGCTGCCTTCTACGAAGCGCTCGCGCGCGGCGACCTGGAGGCCATCATGTCGGTCTGGGCCGAGGACGAGGAGATCGTCTGCATCCATCCCGGCAGCGGCCGCGTCAGCGGCTACGCCGCCATTCGCGAAGCCTGGGGCCAGGTCTTCAGCAACGGGCAGCGCCTGAATGTGCGCTACACCCTGCAGAGCCATCATCAGGATCCGCTCACGGCCGTGCACAGCGTGATCGAGGAAATCGCGCTGCATAACGAGCCCAGTCAACGCGCGCCCGTCATCGCCACCAACGTCTATGTGCGCGGCGCCATGGGTTGGCGCATGATCGTGCACCACGCTTCGCCGGCCCCGCCTGACGCCTTCAGCGAAGACGCGCCGCAAGTTCTGCACTGACTCTGAAGCCCCTCGCCTACGCTGCGCCGGCCTGGCTGCCGGGCGCCCACCTCCAGACGGTCTGGCCGCTGCTGCTGCGCGGCGGCATTGCCCTGCCCGACTACCGGCGCGAACGACTGCCGACCCCCGACGGCGACTTCCTTGATCTGGACTGGATCGACGGAGATGCCAAAACCCTTGGCACGCCGCCTGCCAACGGCAATGTGCCGCAGGCACGAGGTGCAGGCACAGCCAGCGCGGCGAGTTTGCCAACAGCATCACCAATGGCAAAGCCATTGGTGGTTTTATTCCACGGACTCGAAGGCAGCTCCGCCAGCCACTATGCCCGCGCCCTGATGCACGCCGTTGCCGAACGCGGCTGGCACGGCGTGGTCGTGCATTTCCGGGGCTGCTCCGGCGAACCCAATCGCCTGCCGCGCGCCTATCACTCGGGAGATTCGGCCGAGATCGCCTGGGTATTGGAAAAGCTGAGTCAGCGTTACGCGCAACTCCATGCGGTAGGGTTTTCGCTGGGCGGCAATGTACTGCTCAAATATCTCGGCGAGCGCGGCAACCAGGCCACGCTGCGCTCGGCCGCGGCAGTCAGCGTGCCTTACGATCTGGCCGCCGCCAGCCGCATGCTGTCGCGCGGCATTGGCTTGCTCTACTCGCGGCATTTCCTGCGCAGCCTGATTCCGGCCAGTCTGGCCAAGGCGCGGCGCTTTCCCGGCCACCCCGGCTATACGCGCCTCGACGCCATCCGCTCGGCCCGCACCCTGCACGATTTCGACGCCGCCGTAACCGCGCCGCTGCATGGCTTCAGCGATGCGGGCGACTACTACGCCCGCAGCAGCAGCGCCCGCCATTTGCAGGGAATTGACGTGCCCACCTTGTTGCTGCACGCCGCCAACGACCCTTTCCTTCCGGTCGCGGCAATTCCCCGGCCCGACATGCTGCCCGGCTGCGTGCAACTCGAAGTCTCCACCCAGGGGGGCCACGTCGGCTTCGTCGGCGGCCCCCTGCCCGGCCATCTGGACTGGCTGCCGCAACGGCTGTTAGATCATCTGGGCCAATATGCACGCAACAATCGGGTGGCATAATTTAGCCTGTCCCATTTACCCACCGAGGCCGACATGACGCTCCCCGCTGCAGAAATCTTCAAGGCATACGATATTCGCGGAATTGTGGACAAGACCCTGACGCCCGAAGCCGTGCGCGCCATCGGTCACGCCATCGGCAGCGAAGCCGTGGCGCGCAAGCAGAAGGCCATCGCCGTCGGCCGCGACGGCCGTCTGTCCGGCCCGGCCCTGGCCGCTGCGCTGGCGGAAGGCATTACCGCCGCCGGCGTGGATGTCATCGACATCGGCTGCGTGCCGACGCCGCTGTCCTATTTCGCCGCTTACGAGCTGGGCACGGACTCCTGCGTTTCGGTCACCGGCAGCCACAACCCGCCGGACTACAACGGCCTGAAGATGGTGCTCGGCGGCGAGACGCTCTACGGCGACATGATTCAGGCGCTGCGCCGCCGCATTGAAACAGGCGACCTGACGCACGGCCAGGGCAGAATCACCCACACCGATGTGAAGAAGGCCTATATCGACCGCGTCGTCGGCGACGTCAGGCTGGACCGCAAGATGAAGATCGCCATCGACTGCGGCAATGGCGTCGGCGGCGCCGTTGCGCCCGAACTGTTCAAACGTCTCGGTTGCGAACTCGTCGAGCTGTTCTGCGATGTCGATGGCAGCTTTCCCAACCATCACCCGGATCCGTCCAAGCCGGAGAACCTCCAGGATCTGATCCGCACGCTGAAAGAAACCGACGCCGAGCTCGGCCTCGCCTTTGACGGCGATGCCGATCGTCTCGGCGTCGTCACCAAGGACGGCGAGATCATCTACGCCGATCGCCAGTTGATGCTGTTCGCCGCCGACATCCTGATGCGGGAGCCGGGTGCGGACATCATCTTCGACGTGAAGTGCTCGCGCCTGGTCGCCGAATCCATCCGCCATCAGAAGGGCAAGCCCATCATGTGGAAGACCGGCCACGCGCTGATCAAGGCCAAGATGCGCGAAACCGGCGCCGCACTGGCCGGCGAGATGAGCGGCCATATCTTCTTCAAGGAGCGCTGGTACGGCTTCGACGACGGCCTCTACGCCGGCGCACGTCTGCTCGAAATCATTTCGCGCTGGAAGGACGCCAACTGGCCGCTGAAGCACCTGCCGAAGTCGACATCGACGCCAGAGCTTAACGTCAAGATGCAGGAAGGCGAGCCGCACAAGCTGGTCGAAATCCTGCAGAAGGACGCCAAGTCTCTGTTCCCGGACGCCCGGCAACTGATCACCATCGATGGCGTGCGCGCCGAATTCGCCGACGGCTTCGGCCTTGCGCGCGCCTCCAACACCACGCCCGTCATCGTGCTGCGTTTCGAAGCCGACACATCTGTTGCATTGACGCGCATTCAGGCCGAGTTCAAGCAGGCATTGGAGAAGTGCTGGCCCGGCCTGCTGATAGACTACGAGGGATGAGCGAGAGCAATGACTCCATATTCCTGGGACGACAACCCATACTCGACCGCAGACAGGAACTGTTTGCGTACGAACTGCTGTTTCGTTCCAGCCAAGAGAATGCCGCTGCCGTCGACAGCGATTTGTGCGCAACCGCCAGCGTCATTTCGCACGCCTTCGGAGAAATCGGGATAGAGCAGGCGCTGGGGCCCTACAAGGGCTTCATCAACTGTGACGCAAAGCTGTTGCTGTCCGATCTTCCCAGCCTCCTGCCGCCGGAAAAGATCGTGCTGGAGGTGCTCGAAACCGTCGAGGTGACCCCCGAGATTGTCGAGCGCTGCGCCGAACTCAAGCGTGCCGGCTTCATGATCGCGCTCGACGATTTCACACACGACACCGAGCGCTGGCGCCCCCTGCTTCTGCTCACGGATATCGTCAAGGTCGACCTGCTGCAGATCGATCGCCACCAACTGCTGGCGACGACCAAGCGGCTCCAGGGCTTCCCCCTGCGCCTGCTCGCCGAAAAAGTCGACAGTCGCGAAATGGCCGACGTATGCAGAAACATCGGCTACGACTACTTCCAGGGCTACTACTTCGCACGGCCTGTCGTTCTTGCCGGACAAAAGCTCGGCCAATCACAAGCCGCGCTGATGCGGCTGCTGGCGCTGGTACTGCAGGATGCAGAAACCGACACCCTGGAGAACGCGCTCAAGCAACAGCCGGGGCTGGCCTTCAATCTGCTGCGCCTGACCAACTCGGTCGCCACCGGCGTACGCATGAAGATCACCTCCCTGCGCCACGCCATTACCGTGCTCGGTCGTCGGCAATTGCAGCGCTGGCTGCAGCTTGTCATCTACACGAATCCGGACAGCAAGGATTTTCCGAGCCCGCTGATGCACCTGGCGGCAACCCGCGGCCGCTTGATGGAGCTCCTGGCCAGCCGTCTGCGGCCCAACGACCGCGACTTCGAAGGACATGCCTTTCTGACGGGGATCATGTCGCTGATGCCGGCCCTGCTCGGCATGCCCATGGCCAGCGTGTTGCAAGGTCTGCCGCTCGATCAGGGGGTCATCGATGCCCTGCTGAGCAAGAGCGGCGATCTGGGCGCCCTGCTCAGTCTGATCGAAAGCCTGGAGAGCCACGACGTAGAAGGCTCGGGAGAACTGGCACAACGTCTGGGGCTGGGCGCCGCGGCAGTCAACAGCAGCCTGGCGCAGGCACTGGCCTGGGCGGGAAACATCGGCGTGGAAGTACAGTAGGCAGAGCGCGGCGGCCCGGTCATCACGCATCCGGGATGCCGATACGTTGCGGCGCGGCGGCATGCTTGTTGCCTGTGCAAGGCGCGCTCCGACAAGAAGCCATTCTCTTTTGCTGCTGCCTCCGCTTGAATCAAAAAAGGCGGCCTCAACTGCGGCCGCCTTTTTCGCGTCGGATCGTGCGGTAGATGCCTAGAGCTTTTGCTCCACCCAGGCTTGTACCGAGGCCAAGGCCTGCGGCAGGGCTGCCGCGTCTGTGCCGCCAGCCTGCGCCATGTCGGGACGGCCGCCGCCCTTGCCGCCGACCTGTTGCGCGACGAAGTTGACCAGCTCGCCGGCCTTGACCTTGGCGGTCAGGTCGGCAGTCACGCCGGCGATCAGGCTGACCTTGCCGTCATTGACGGCGGAAAGCAGGATCACGGCGCTCTTCAGCTTGTCCTTCAGCTTGTCCATGGTCTCGCGCAGGGCGGTCGCATCGGCGCCTTCCATGCTCGCGGCCAGGACCTTGGCGCCCTTGAGATCGACCGCCTGATCGGCGAGGTCGTCGCCCTGAGAAGCGGCCAGCTTGGACTTGAGGCGATTGAGCTCCTTTTCGAGCGTCTTCACGTTGTCGAGAATCTGGCCGACGCGCGCCGCAGCCTCGGCCGGCTGCGCCTTGACTTGCGCGCTGATGGCATCGAGCGTGGCCAGTTGCGACTGCACGAATTCCATCGCCTTCATGCCCGTGGTGGCCTCGATGCGGCGCACGCCGGCGGCCACGCCGCCTTCGGACAGAATCTTGAAGAAGCCGATGTCGCCGGTGCGTTCGACGTGGGTACCGCCGCACAGCTCCTTGGAGGAGCCGATGCTCAGCACGCGCACTTCGTCGCCGTACTTCTCGCCGAACAGCATCATGGCGCCGGATTTCTGCGCATCGTCGATGCCCATCAGTTCGGCATGGGTCGCAGCATTGGCGACGATTTCGCCATTGACGATGGCCTCGATGCGGCGAATCTCGTCTTCGGTGACCGGCTGGTTATGCGCGAAGTCGAAACGCGTCTTGTCGGCATCGACCAGCGAGCCCTTCTGCTGAACGTGGCTACCCAATACTTCGCGCAGCGCCTTGTGCATCAGGTGGGTGACCGAATGGTTACGCGCCGTGGCGGCACGCGCGGCGACATCGACGCGCGCCTGCACTTCGCTGCCGACGCTCAGCTTGCCGGTGGACAGCACGCCATGATGACCGAACACCGCAGCCTGGATCTTCAGTGTGTCTTCGACAGTGAAGATGCCGGAGCTGCTCTTCAGCTGGCCCTGGTCGCCGACCTGGCCGCCGGATTCGGCGTAGAAAGGCGTGTCGTCGAGCACGACCACGCCGGTGTCGCCTTCGAGCAGTTCGTTGACCGTCACGCCGTCCTTGTACAGCGCCAGCACCTTGGCCTGGGTCTCCAGCTTTTCGTAGCCGTGAAAGTGCGTCTCCGGGCCGTTGTACTCCAGCGCAGCGCTCATCTTGAACTTGCCGGCCGCACGCGCCTGCTCCTTCTGGCGCGCCATGGCGGCGTCGAAGGCGGCGCTGTCCACCGTCACTTCGCGTTCGCGGCAGATGTCGGCGGTGAGGTCGAGCGGGAAGCCGTAAGTGTCGTGCAGCTTGAAGGCGGTCTCGCCATTGAAGACCTTGGCGCCGCTCTTTTCCAGCTCGGTCAGTTCGCCTTCGAGGATGGCCATGCCGTTCTCGATGGTGGCGAAGAAGCGATCTTCTTCCAGCTTGAGAATGTCGGTGACCTTCTTCTGTTCGCTCTTGAGTTCCGGATAGGCGTCGCCCATCTGCTCGACCAGATCCGGCACCATCTTGTGAAAGAAGGCGGCGCGCGCACCCAGCTTGTAGCCGTGACGAATGGCGCGACGGATGATGCGGCGCAGGACGTAGCCACGGCCCTCGTTGCCCGGAATCACGCCGTCGGCGATCAGGAAGGAGCAGGCGCGAATATGGTCGGCCAGCACCTTGAGCGAAGGGCTGTCCATGTCGGCGCCGCTGGTCTCGCGCGCAGCGGCCTTGATCAGCACCTGGAAGATGTCGATCTCGTAGTTCGCATGCACGCCCTGCAGCACGGCGGTGATGCGCTCCATGCCCATGCCGGTGTCGACCGAGGGCTTGGGCAGCTTGTGCATCACGCCCGCTTCGTCGCGGTTGAACTGCATGAACACGTTGTTCCAGATTTCGATGTAGCGATCGCCGTCTTCCTCCGGCGATCCGGGGGGGCCGCCCCAATACTTGTCGCCGTGGTCATAGAAGATTTCGGTGCAGGGACCGCACGGCCCCGTATCGCCCATCATCCAGAAGTTGTCGCTCTGGTAGCGGCCGCCCTTGTTGTCGCCGATGCGCACAATGCGCTCGGCCGGTACGCCGATGGTCTTGTTCCAGATCTCGTAGGCTTCGTCGTCCTCAGCGTACACGGTGACCCAAAGCTTTTCCCCAGGCAGCTTGAACTCCACGGTCAGCAGTTCCCAGGCAAACTTGATCGCGTCTTCCTTGAAGTAATCGCCGAAGCTGAAGTTGCCCAGCATCTCGAAGAAAGTGTGATGCCGCGCGGTGTAGCCGACGTTTTCGAGGTCGTTGTGCTTGCCGCCGGCGCGCACGCATTTCTGCGCGGTGGTGGCGCGATTGTAGGCGCGCTTGTCGAAGCCGAGGAAGACATCCTTGAACTGATTCATGCCTGCATTGGTGAACAGCAGGGTCGGATCGTCGTGCGGAACGAGCGAGCTGGACGGTACGATCTGATGGCCCTTGGAGGCGAAGAAGTCGAGGAATTTCTGGCGAATCTCGGCGCTTTTCATGACAGCGTAGGGAGTAAGGGAGTAAAGGGCTGATTTTACGCGATCCAGCCCCGGAAAGGCAGGCCCCGGAAAGGCAAAAAGCCCGCCAAAGCGGGCTTTGAAGCCGGGAGTGTATTCAACGGCGATGGTCGGTCACACCGTTGTGGTTGTAGTCGTGTTGCCGGTCATGCTTCTGCTTTTCGATATGGCGGCTTTGCACGCGTTCGGCCTGGCGCATGCGCGCCCGTTCCTTGTGCGTGACGGTTCCGTCGGCGGCCGCCTTGCTTTCCATCCTGTCGATATGCGCCTGGCCCTGTTCAAGCCGCGCGGCTTCCTTGTTGGTGAGGCTGCCGGATTGCTCGCCCTGTTGTATGCGCTGCTCCTGGCGCTGCTCGCGCTGGTCGATATGCGGGGTCGCCGTCTGGGCAAGCACGGGCAGGGTTGCTGCGGTGGCAATCATTGCTGCGAATGCGAGCTTCATCTTCATGACCTTCTCCTGTAGGCGTTCGGATTATGGGCAAAGCCCATGCTGCCACTAACGCGGCGCGCACATCGCGTGCTGACCCGGCATTTGTAAGCCTTCGTCACGGTCCTTACAAGTCTGGCCGGCTCAATGACGGCTCAATGCCAATGGCGGTAGCCGCCGCGGTAGTCCCGATGGTAATAGACGCCGCCGTAGAACATCGGCGCGGGCCGCACATAGACCGGCGGCGGCACATAGGCGGGCGCATATCCGTAGGCCGGGGCCGGGTACGGGCCAAGATCGTCGTAGGTCGGATAGACAGCGCAGCCTGTCAGGGCTAGCAGCAGCAGGCTGGCGGAAAGGGCAAACGGTTTCATGGCGGTGTCGGATACAGAAGTGGTCATCCCCCACCTCAGTCAACGCAGCCGGACGGCGGCTGCCGACCGCCAAGATGTAAGCCGGCGTTACGTGAGCAACAGGTCCGGCCGGTCGCTGAACACTGCCGACACGCCGAGCGCGAACAGGGCCTCGGCCTCGGCCGGCTGATTGACGGTATAACAAGCCAGCGGAACACCCGCCGCGATAACCGCGCTCGCCAGATCGCGATTGAGCTTCTGCGCCCAGGCATGCAAGGCCGAGCAGCCGAGCGATGCCAGGCGTCGCGGCCAGTCGGTCGGGATTTCCTCGACCAGCAAGGCGCGTGGCAGTTCGGGCGCGAGCTCAGCCGCGGCGGCAAGCGCCGCCGGCGAGAACGAGGACAGGATCAGGCCGGCATGCGGCGTGCAGGCGGCCGCCAGCGCCGCCACCGTGCTGCCGGTGACGGCCTCATGCCCGGCGGACGGCTTGATTTCGAGATTAACCGCAAGCCCCAGCGAATCGCAAAGCGCCAGCGCGGCGGCCAGCGTCGGCAAGCGCTCCCCGGCAAAGGCCGCGTGATGCCAGGCGCCGACATCCAGGGCGCCAAGATCGGCCGCCGGGGTGTCGGCGACACGCCCGCTGCCATTGCTCGTGCGCTCCAGGGTTTCGTCGTGGATGACAAACGGCACGCCGTCGCCGCTCAACATGACGTCGAACTCGACTGCCTTTACGCCGAGCCGGGCCGCGATGCGCAGCCCGGCCAGCGTGTTCTCCGGCGCCAGCGCCCCGCCGCAGCGGTGTGCGATCAAGCGGGGATAGCGCCAAGTGCTCATGCTATTTTTCTTCGCCGCTGTTGTAGCGCCGCATGGCGTCGTCGAGCGCCTGCATGGCCGGCTTCTTGTTGGTCCAGACCGTCTCGACCTCTTCGTCGAGAATGCGGCGCATGCGGCTGCGCGAGACTTCGTTGCGGATCAGCCCGCTGTCCTTGTGCACATTGGACAGACGCTTCTCGGCCGCATCCAGGATTGCCGGCGAGAAGGCGCCGGCCTCCCGCAGAGCAGCCATGGCCGACTTGCTCATCGGCAGATAGGCGGTCGCCTTGACCCAGTCGCGCTGATTCTGCGGTTCGAGCAGGAACTTGATGTAGCGGGCCAGCACCTTGTACTCGTCCTTCTTCTTGCCCGCCAGAACCCACAAGCTCGCCCCTTCAGGCAGCACCTTGTCCGGCGTCATCGTGTAGGTGTCGTCGTGATAAGGCAGCGGCGAAGCGCCGGCATGCACGCCCTGGGTCGGTGACAGACGCGAGAACAGCGTGCTGTCGGCAGTGATCATTGCGCATTCGCCGGACAGGAACTTGTCCTCGGCCTCGCGATGCGGGCCGTAGTAATTGAAGTAGTGGCTCTTCTGCCAACTGATCAGCAGCGCCAGATGCTTGACGTTGATCAGCGTATTCAGCGCCGCCTTGTCGCCCTTGAGCGAAACGCCCTGCCCGTGCTGGGTGGACACGTTTTCGGCATGCATGCGCGCAAAGTAGGTGCTGGTCAGCGGGCATTGAAAGCCGGCGTCCTGGAGCTTGCCGGCCACGTCCTGCACCTCGGCCCAGGTGCGCGGCGGCTTTTCCGGATCAAGCCCGGCCTTGACGAAGGCGTCCTTGTTGCGGAACAGGACCGGAATCGCCAGCCCCATCGGCAAGGCCTGCAGACGGCCGGCGGAATCGGCCACGGCGTCGGCAATCTGCGGATAGAAATCGTCAGCGGAAATCCGCTCACCGGTTTCCTTGCTCAGTTGATAGAGCGGGACAAAACGCGGCTTGCCCGAAAAATAGTGGGTCGACTCATCCAGATCGAACAGCGCGGCGGTCGGCGCCTGCGCGCGGTCTTTCGGCGTCAGCGCGGCGGTATTCTGCAGCACGACCTTGGCCTTGCCCTTCTGGGCGTCGTTGAACTTGAGCGTCATCGTCGCCAGCTCATCCAGGGCCTTGCCCTGCAGGCTGTGACGCAACGTGACTTCCTGTGCCCCGGCCAGCGGCAGCGCCACGGCAAGGCTAATACCCACGATCCAGCGTTTCACGCAATCTCCTCGTTGTTTTTATCCAAAATGAATGACGCCATTTCGGATAATGCAGTTTTCAGCACAGCCGGGACTTGGTAGTCTAGGCGTTTCGAGAATATACACGCGCGACGCTCCTGCCATCCATGAAAACAGGACCCAGCAAAGCCCATGTAATTCTGCTCGCATTCATGCTCGGCAATCTTGCGCTGGTGCTGCTGTTCCCGCCCTGCGACTATCTGTCGCTCGCGCATCAATGGCTGCCGGCCTTCGACGGCTTCTACTTCGCCCTCGACCTGCCGCTCAACCGACGCATCAATCAGGACTTTCTCACACTGGAAGTACTGGTCATCCTGATCAATGGCAGTCTCGGCTGGCTGCTCATCAACCACGCCCGCGGCATCGATACCCGCGGCCGGATGACGCGCGGCCTGATCGGCTTCCTGATCCTCAACCTGATGCTGGTGATGCTGTTCCCGCCCTTCTCCGACTATCGTTCTCTTTCCCGCAGCGTCATTCCCAGCTTTGAAGGCTTCTACTTCGTGTTTGGCGACAATTCACAGCGCCGCCTCGTGGACGAGGTGCTGTACATCGAAATCGCCATGCTGCTCGCCAATGCAGCCCTGGTCTGGCTGATCATTCGCGAAAGCGACATGCAGGATGAAATGCTGGAGCGTCGCCGCCCCGCTGTTCGCTGAGGTATTTACCGATCTTTGCGGCCGTTTTGCCGCGCTTTTGCAGTCTTTGTGAAGCAAGGGCGGTGCCGTACAATCACTCAACTATCCTTGATCCCGGTTCGCCATGTCCAGACCGTTTGCGCTTCGCCTGCTCGTCCCGCTTGCAATGGCACTGACGCTTTCCGCGTGCGAGCAGCTCGGCATAGACACCCCGGCGCAGACGGCCGCGCGCCAGGAGTCCGAAGGCAAGGCCGTTGGCGGCGCCTGCCGGCACGCGGGCCGCGCGCTGGAGGACTGCTACAAATCGAGCCCCAAGATGTCGAAGGCGGCGATCTATGCCGGCTGGCGCGATATGGACGTCTACATGCGCGAAAACAAGATCGACGTCGTGCAGACGCGCGAAGCCACCGAACGGGACGAGGAAAAGCGGCGCGGCACCGAACCCGAAGCGCCGGCCGAAGCGGCCCCCGAAACCGAGGACAAGCAGCCCCCCAAGAACAAGCAGTCCTGAGCTGTCGTTTCGGGCAGGTGCGGCTTCCCGGCTGCCTTGAAACAAAATTCAAGTACGAGCCAACCGGGAAGGGCGGCCCATTTGAATCGGCTTTCCTTTGTCTGACTTGGGGTTCTTGCTCACTTGGTGGCCCGCTTTTGATCTTGCCTTTCCGGGCTTGGGGCCCCAACCCTGTTAGGGCTGAACCCCGAGCTTGTCGAAGGGTGGAGATAGCGGGACGCGTTTCTTCGCGCCCGGCTTCGGCTCTTCGACAAGCTCAGGGGGAACAGCATCTGCGGCTCGACGCATTCAGGCCGGGCGACATCTCCATGCAGAGGCAAGCAAGCCCCCCGAAAAATCAGCTACTTGCCGTATAATTCCGGTTGTTGCCCCGCCGGTTGGCAACATTCCTTGCGGCACATCGCCGCATCAGCAAACCCCACAGTTTCGCTGCCTGAACCGGCTCTACAGGCCGATTCAGGAGAAATCAATGTCATTTGCCGACCTCGGGCTCTTGCCCGAATTGCTGCGCGCCGTTACCGACGCCGGCTACACCGACCCCACGCCGATTCAGGCCAAGGCCATTCCCATCGTCCTGCAAGGGCACGATGTCATGGGCGGCGCCCAGACGGGCACCGGCAAGACCGCCGGCTTCACCCTGCCGCTCTTGCAGAAGCTCGCCCGCCACGCCAACAGCAGCCCTTCGCCGGCCAAGCATCCGGTACGCGCGCTGATCCTCGCGCCGACGCGCGAACTGGCCATGCAAGTGCATGAAAACGTCGTCACCTACAGCAAGCACCTGCCGCTGCGTTCGACCTGCATCTACGGCGGCGTGGACATGAAGGCGCAAATCGCCGAGCTCAAGGAAGGCCGCGAGATCATCGTCGCCACGCCGGGCCGCCTGCTCGATCATGTGCAGCAAAAGACGGTGAACTTCAGCCAGGTCGAAATGCTGGTGCTCGACGAAGCCGACCGCATGCTCGACATGGGTTTCATTCCGGACATCAAGCGCATCCTCGCGCTCCTGCCGAAGGAGCGACAGAGCCTGCTGTTCTCGGCCACCTTCTCGGACGAGATCAAGAAGCTCGCCGACACCATGCTGAAGGCGCCGCAACTGATTGAGGTCGCCAAGCGCAATACGGTGTCGGAGACCATCACGCACCGCATGCATCCGGTCGCCACCGATCTCAAGCGCAGCCTGCTGACCTGGCTGATTCAACACAACGACCTGCAGCAGGCGCTGGTGTTCTGCGGCACCAAGTTCGGCGCCAGCCGCATCGCCAGTTATCTGAGCAAGCAAGGCATCACCGCCGACGCGATCCACGGCGACAAGAGCCAGAACGAACGCACCAAGGCGCTTGAGGCTTTCAAGGCCGGCACCATCCGCATCCTCGTCGCCACCGACGTCGCCGCGCGCGGCATCGACATCGACGAGCTGCCGACGGTGATCAACTACGAACTGCCGCACACCGCCGAAGATTATGTGCACCGCATCGGCCGCACCGGCCGCGCCGGCAAGAAGGGCGAAGCCACATCGCTGGTGGCGCCCGAAGAGGCGGGTCGCCTTGCGGACATCGAGAAGCTGATCAAGCTGAAGATCGAGCGCGTCACTATCGATGGTTTCGACCAATCAACCGCTACGCGCTCGACCGAGGAACGCGGCGACGGCAAACGCGAACGCGGCGGTCGTGGCGAACGCACCGAGCGCCGCGATGCCCACCACACTCAGGGAGAGCGCGGAGAACGCCGCCCGCGCCGCCCGGAGCAGGACATGCCGCGTCGCATCCCGCACATGGACGCCGCCTCCGCCCACCTGCCCAAGCTCGACTTCGATCCCAACAAACCGTATGAGTCGCGCAGCAGCGCGGCGGCAACGGCAGAGCCGGGCCGCGCCCCGTCCGTACCCGCCCGCAGCCGCAAAGCCCCTGTCGCGGCACTGCTCGGCGGCTTCAAGCCCAAGGTCTAGTTATCTCGCGCCGAAATAAAAAAGGCTACCCTCGGGTAGCCTTTTTTATTTGTCTGAACGCGCTTAGAAGCGGTAGCCGATACCGACGCCCCAGAGAATCGGATCGAGCTTCAGCGTGCCGAGGTTGCCGGCGACCGAATGATAGACATCGGTGCGGATCTGGACCTTCTTCACGTCGAGATTGAAGAACAGGTCCTTGCCGATCTTGTAGTCGAAGCCGAGCTGCACTGCGGCACCGACACTATGGTTGTCGAGCGTCACATTGCCACCCAGTGCCGACATGTTCTCCTTGCCCAGAATGGTGTAGTTGATGCCTGCGCCGACGTAAGGGCGGAAGGTGCCTTCGGGGTTGAAGTGGTACTGCAGCAGCAACGACGGCGGCAAATGCTTGAAGCTCCCGATGTCGGCGCCGTTCACCGTGACGTAGCGCTTTTGCGGAACGGTCAGCACCAGTTCGGCAGCAATATTTCTGGTGAAGAAGTAACTGACGTCGATCTCGGGAATCCACTTTTCCTGCACCTTGACCGAATCATCGGCAAGCACCTGTCGGGCCTCGAAATGATTGACCGGATCGATCTTCACCGCACGGGCGCGCACCAGCCAGTTGCCTTGATCGGTTTGCTGCGCCAAGGCGCTACCGCCGCTCAGGGAAGCGAATGCCGGCACCAGCACGGTTGCCAGCAGGGAAAGCTTTTTCATAATGACCTCACACATGTGGAAATAATGTGAAGCCAGAATAGAGCGCCTCCCTATGGCTGCATTTGACCATGATCAAAACATGGTCTTTACACCTTTGATGCAGGTCAAATGCTTGCGCGACAAGCAGCAAGCAAAAAAAACGGCCACCCGAAGGTGGCCGTTTTCATACTGCCTTGGTCTTTCTAAGCGGAGAACCGATTAGAAGGAGTGACGCAGACCAACGCCGTAGCCCTTCGGATCTGCACCCACAGCACCCGGGGTACCGCCGCTAACCGGGTTGTTGTAGAAGTCAGTACCGATGTTAGCGTCGTTCTTGAGGGCGGTGTAGTAGGCCTTCAGCGAGGTGCGCTTGCTGAAGTTGTACAGGTAGCCCAGGGTGTAGGACTTCACGCCGGTGTTGTCAGCCTTGTTACCGTTGAACTTGAGGTCGTTAGCCTTGGCAAAGGTGCCATAGATCGAGTGAGCGCCGAAGTCTTGCTTCACGCCGATTTCCCAGGCATCACGCTTGACATCGCCGGAGATGGCAGCGTTGTTGAACTGGTTCAGTTCAGCCTTTTGCTGGTCCCACAGGGCGCTGATGGAGGTACCGGTAGCGGCGAAGGTGTACTTGGCGCCGATACGGGTGTTCTTCAGCTTGCTGTTCAGACCGTTGGTGCCGTAGGTGTTGCCAGTCACGGTGTTAGCATTCGCTGCGGTGATGTTGTCCTTCGACTCACCGTAGGCTGCGCCGACATACAGGCCGCCGTTGGTGTAGCTGGCGCCCAGGTCGTAACGGTTGTTGTTCTTCGAGGTCACAGTACCGTCGGCGCTGCCGTCGGTCTTGTTTTCGTTGGCGCCGTAGATGGCGCTAACTTGGAAGCCGGACCAGTTCGGCGAGAAGTAGCCGACAGCATTGGAGATACGGTCGTCGGAACCGGTCTTCACGCCGCCGAGGGTGCCGATGACGTTGCTGATGGCGCCGATGCCGGTGTAGCCAGGAGCGAAGTCGATCGTGGAACCGAGAGTACGGACAGCGGTATTGTACTGACCCAGACGAACTTCACCGAAGTTGCTGCCCAGAGCAACGTAGCTGTCACGGCCGCCGCTCAGAGCGCCGCCGTTGTCGGCAGTGAAGCCGGACTCGAACAGGAACTTGGCCTTCAGACCATTGCCCAGAGCCTCTTCACCCTTGAAGCCGATGTAGGAGGAGTTGGAGGTCACACGGTTGCGCGACGGGATATTGATGGCGGCGGCGTTATTTGCCGGGGTCTTGGCAGCGTCATCAGCCTTGACGTTTTCAAAGGTCACATCGACGACACCGTAAACGGTGACATTGCTTTGTGCGAAAGCGGCGGAGCTAGCGAGGCCAGCAACTGCCAGAGCGATCAGCTTCTTTTGCATTGAGATTTCTCCTTGGATTTAGAAAGTTCGGTAATGACTCCACGTGGTTGATCACTACCGTACCGATACTTCCCTGATGGAAAGATGGGCCTATTTTGCCGGCTGCACCGGGGTGGTGCCAAGCAGTTCTTGGCTATTCGGGAGGAATGGAAGCGGCGCCTGTAGGATTTAAACAACAGGCCGGTCAGGCTTGTCGCACAAGGTCGGGCGCGACATTCAGGCGAACAGTCGGGCAAGCTCCGCGCCGGGACTGGGTGCGCGCATAAAAGCCTCGCCAACCAGGAAGGCATGCACCTGATGGGCTTGCATTTTTGCCACATCCGCCGGCCCCAAAATGCCGGATTCGGTCACCACCGTGCGATCGGCCGGAATCCTTGCCAACTGGTCCAAGGTGGTGCTCAGACTTACTTCGAAAGTGCGCAAATTGCGATTATTGATACCTAGAAGCGGGGTTTTGAGCTGCAATGCAAGCTCCAGCTCATCGGCATCATGGCACTCGACCAGCACCGCCATGCCCAGCGCGTGGGCAATTTTCTCCATGTCCTGCATGGCCGACAGTGGCAAAGCCGCGACGATCAGCAGAATGGCGTCGGCGCCCATGGCGCGGGCCTCATAGACCTGATAGGGGTCGATCATGAAGTCCTTGCGCAACACCGGCAGTTGGCAGGCGGCGCGCGCGGCCTGCAGATATTCGGGGGCCCCCTGGAAATACTGTTTGTCCGTCAGCACCGACAGGCAGGCGGCGCCGTTGGCGGCATAGTCAGCCGCTATCTCGGCGGGGCGAAAGTCTTCGCGCAACACGCCCTTGGACGGGCTAGCCTTCTTGATTTCAGCGATGACGGCGGGCCGGCCCGCGGCAATCTTGCTGCGAATGGCGCCAACGAAGTCGCGAGCAGCAACCTGCGCCTCGGCCTCGGCACGCACCGCCGTCAAAGGCCTGGCGTCACGGGCGGCGAGAACCTCTTCACGCTTGGTGGCGATGATCTTGTCGAGTATGTCGGACATAGTTTTAAACCTTAAATCTTTTCACCACGAAGAACACAAAGGACACGAAGAGAACCCTACAAGACAATTCGCTTCAGCCCATCACGCAACATGCGAACGTTGAAGTTAATCAGCAGCCCCAAGTTAAGGCCCGACAGTTTCAGGTAGGTAATAAGCTGTGACTGATGCACAGGTAACAGAGTATCCACGGACTTCAATTCGACGATCACACAATCGCCTGCCAGCATATCGATGCGCAGCCCTGTTTCCAGGGTCATTCCCTCGTAAGTCACGGGCAACACCAACTGTCGTTTGACGGGTATTCCACGCAAACCCAACTCATGCGCCAGGCACGCTTCATACACAGACTCCAGCAAACCAGGGCCAAGCGCTTTGTGCACTTTAATCGCCGCATCGACGACTGCCGCAGCAAGCTCCTCGGCTCGGGCATCTTTGTCTAACGGCATTTCTTCGTGTCCTTTGTGCCCTTCGTGGTGAAATGTTTTTGATCTTTAGTTGTACTTCCGGGTGTATTGGACAAATTCATCGACCTTGGCGCGGGCTGCGCCGCTGGTGATGGCTTCGCGGGCCTGTTTGACGCCCTCGGCTATGGAGTCCGCGCGGCCGGCGGTGTACAGGGCGGCGCCGGCATTCAGGGTGACGATGTCGCGCGCAGCCTGAATGCAGGGCGCGCCGCCGTCGATTGCGGCCAGCAGCATGGCCTTGGACTCAGCCGGGTTGGCGACACGCAGATTGCGACTGGAGGACATGGCGAAACCCAGGTCCTCCGGATGGATTTCGTATTCGCTGACTTCGCCGTTCTTGAGTTCGCCGACCATCGTCGATGCGCCCAGCGAAATCTCGTCCATGCCGTCCTTGCCGTGCACGATCAGCACGTGCTCAGCGCCGAGGCGCTGCATGACGCGCACCTGGATGCCGACGAGATCCGGGTGGAATACGCCCATCAGGGTATTCGGCGCGCCGGCCGGATTGGTCAGCGGCCCCAGGATATTGAAGATGGTGCGCACACCCATTTCCTTGCGGATGGGCGCGACGTTCTTCATGGCGTTATGGTGATTCGGCGCGAACATGAAGCCAATACCGGTCGCCTGCAGGCATTCGGCCACCTGTTCGGGCTTGAGCATGATATTGGTGCCCAGGGCCTCGAAAGCGTCGGCGCTGCCGGAGCTGGACGACACGCTGCGGCCGCCGTGCTTGGCAACCTTGCCGCCGGCGGCGGCAATCACGAAGGTCGAGGCGGTGGAGATATTGAAGGTGTGCGCGCCGTCGCCGCCGGTGCCGACGATATCAACGAAGCCGGTCTTGTCGGCGATCTCGACCTTGGTCGCCAGCTCGCGCATGACGGTCGCGGCGGCGGCGATCTCGCCTATGGTTTCCTTCTTGACGCGCAGGCCGGCGAGAATCGCGGCGACCATGGCGGGCGAAACTTCGCCGGCCATGATCTGACGCATCAAGTGCAGCATCTCGTCGTGGAAGATCTCCCGACTCTCAATGACGCGTTGCAGCGCTTGTTGGGGAGTAATCATTTAAACCTTTCAAGCAAAATCAATTGCGAACCACCAAGGCAACAAGAACACAAGGTTGCACCAAGAAGAGCAAAGCCCCCGAATCGTATCCGGCTTTCCTGGTGGTTCCGGGTGTTCCTGGTGTCTTGGTAGCCCGCTTTAGCGGTTTCAGCTTTTCAGAAAGTTCTTCAACAAATCGTGCCCCCGCTCGGTCAGTATGGACTCGGGGTGGAACTGCACGCCCTCCACATCCAGCGTCTTGTGGCGCACGCCCATGATCTCGCCATCGTCGGTCCAGGCGGTCACTTCCAGGCAATCCGGCAGCGTCTCGCGCTTGATCGCCAGCGAGTGATAGCGCGTCACTGTCAGCGGATTCGGCAGGCCCTTGAATACGCCGACGTCATTGTGGTGCACGGGCGAAGTCTTGCCGTGCATCAGTTGCTTGGCATGCACGATGTCGCCGCCGAAGGCCGCGCCTATGCTCTGGTGGCCGAGGCAAACGCCGAGCAGCGGAATCTTGCCGGCGAACTCGCGAATCAGCGGCACCGAGATGCCGGCTTCGGCGGGCGAACAGGGGCCAGGCGACACCACGATGCGTGCCGGATTGAGCTTTGCGATTTCTTCGAGCGTGATTTCGTCGTTGCGATACACGCGCACATCCTCACCCAGCTCGCCGAAGTACTGCACGAGGTTGTAGGTAAAGGAATCGTAGTTGTCGAGCATCAGAAGCATTGCAGATCCCTTCTTTCCTCGGCCAGCTCGGCAGCGCGCAATGCGGCCTTCGCCTTGTTCTGGGTTTCTGTCCACTCCGCGTCCGGGTCGGAATCGGCCACGATGCCGGCGCCCGCCTGCACATGGATATAGCCATCCTTGACCACGGCCGTGCGGATCGCAATGGCAATATCCATATCGCCGTTGAAACCGAGATAGCCGACCGCGCCGGCGTAGATGCCGCGCTTGGACGGTTCCAGCTCGTCGATGATTTCCATCGCCCGCACCTTGGGCGCGCCGGAAACGGTGCCGGCCGGAAAGCTGGCCTTGAGCACGGCCATGGCGTCTGCGCCGGGCTTCAGCTTGCCTTCGACATTGGAGACAATGTGCATTACATGCGAGTAGCGTTCGATGATGAACTGCTCGGTCACCTTGACGCTGCCGGTGGCCGCGACGCGGCCGACGTCGTTGCGGCCGAGGTCGAGCAGCATCAGGTGTTCGGCGCGCTCCTTGGGGTCGGCCAGCAGCTCGGCGGCATAAGCCGCATCCGCCGCCTGATCCCTGCCGCGCGGGCGCGTGCCGGCGATGGGCCGCACCGTCACCGTGCCGTCTTCGAGCCGCACCAGGATTTCAGGCGAAGCGCCGACGACATGGTAATCGCCGAAGTTGAAGAAGAACATGTAAGGCGACGGATTCAGCGTGCGCAGCGAGCGGTACAGCGAGAGCGGCGTCGCCGTGAAGGGTTTGCTCATGCGCTGCGACAGCACCACCTGCATGATGTCGCCGTCGATAATGTATTGCTTGGCGCGACGCACCGCCGCCTTGAATTCGGCCTCGCCGAACTCGGATACCGGCGCGGTAACGCCGCCACCGACATCCTGCGGGATGCACAAGGGCTTGCGCAATTCGCCGACCAGATTGCGCAAACGCGCCTGCGCAGCGGCCCAGGCATCGGCCTGGCTTGCATCGGCATAGATGACCAGAGTCAACATGCCGGCGAGATTGTCGACGATGGCAATCTCGTCCGACAGCATCAGCGAGATGTCGGGCGTACCCAGGGTGTCCTTCTTGGCGCTTGCGGCAAGCTTTTTCTCGACATAGCGCACGGTGTCGTACCCGAAGCTGCCGACCAGGCCGCCGCAGGAGCGTGGCAGCTCGGGCAGGTCGGGCACCTTGAACTGCGCCATGTAGTTGCTGATGAAGTCCAGCGGCGGGGTCTGGTCGTCCTCCAGCGCAATGCTGCCTCCCTCGAAGACGCGAATGAGATCGCCGCGGACCTCGATGCGCGTCCTGGCGGCCAGGCCGATGAAGGAATAGCGGCCGAAACGCTCGCCCCCCTCCACGGATTCGAGCAGATAGGTGTAGGGTGCGTCGGCCAGCTTGAGGTAGAGCGACAGCGGCGTGTCGAGATCGGCAGGAATGCGCAGCGTAACCGGGATGCGGTTATAGCCTGCGGCGGCCAGCCGGGAAAATTCGGTTTCGTTCATGGGAGCTCCAAACACAGCAAAACAACAGCGCATTGTGCGAATGCGCCGGACAGGGTCATACCGGGCGCTGAAGGCGCCAGGGCCATGCCTCCGCCTCGATGAGGCGCTTGTTGGTGGTTTTGCTCATGGGATGGAGATGGGTTTGTTTAATCCGGCCGCAGGATCAGTTCCAGCGCGGCTTCCACGCTGGGAACTATAACATCTGTGGCTCCTTCGTGTAACAAGGCGCGCACATCCTCACCTTCGTTATAGCCGTAGGGCAGCGTCACGCTGATGCAGCCGGCGGCTTGCGCGGCCGCAGCATCGTGCCTGGAATCGCCGATATGCATATGACAAGCCGACTCGGAGCCCAGGCGTTTGCAGGCCTCCAGCAGCGGCATGGGATGCGGTTTCTTCTCGGGCAGGCTGTCGCCGGACAGGGTGAACTCGAAATACGGCGAGAGGCCGGTCATCTGCAGCAACGGTTCGCTGAAGGCGGCGGCCTTGTTGGTGATGCAGGCCATGCGGACGCCGAGACGCCTGAACCCCTCCATGCCTTCCCGAACACCGGGATACAGGATCGAATGCCGGCCGTTGCTCAGAGCGTAGTGGCGCTTGAAGATTTCGATGGCGCCGGCATGGAACGTCGATTCGCGCCGGCCCTCGGGCAGACACCACAGCACGAAACGCGGAATGCCGCCGCCGACGAAGGTACGCAATTCTTCGTCGCTGCGCTCGGGCAATTGCAGCTCGCGCAACATGGCGTTCGCCGCGACGGCAAGATCAGGCACCGTGTCGAGCAGGGTGCCGTCAAGGTCGAGGGATACGGATTTGATCGGGGCAGGGAAAATCAAAATCTTTCACCACGAAGGACACCAAGCTTGCACCGAGAACACCCTACACGATGAGGTTGCTTTTGCCCTTCTTGGCGAGACTTTGTGTTCTTGGTCACTTGGTGGCTTGCGTTTGACCTTGCCTTGCTTTTACTGCTTCGCCAGCTCAGCGCGCAGCGCCCCGATGACGCTGTCGTAGCGGTGCGGGTCGCTGTCCTTGCCGGCGCCGAAGACGGCCGAGCCGGCGACGAAGGTGCAGGCGCCGGCCCTGGCGATCTCGGCGATATTGTCGATCTTCACGCCGCCGTCGATCTCCAGCATGATGGCGCGGCCGGTCTTTTCCTTGTAGGCATCGAGGCGCTGGCGCGTCTCGCGCAGCTTGACCAGGGTTTCGGGAATGAACTTCTGTCCGCCGAAACCGGGGTTCACGCTCATCAGCAGAACGATGTCGATCTTGTCCATGACGTAATCGAGATAGTGCAAGGGCGTGGCCGGATTGAAGACCAGACCCGCCATGCAGCCGTGCTCGCGGATCAGCGACAGCGAACGGTCAATATGGTCGGACGCTTCCGGATGGAAGGTAATGACATTGGCGCCGGCCTTGGCGAAATCGGGAATGATGCGGTCCACGGGCTTGACCATCAGATGCACGTCGATGGGCGCGGTGGTGTGCGGGCGGATCGCCTCGCAGACCATGGGGCCGATGGTCAGATTGGGGACATAGTGGTTGTCCATCACGTCGAAATGAATCCAGTCGGCGCCGGCAGCGACGACATTGCGCACTTCTTCGCCGAGCTTGGAAAAATCGGCGGAAAGCAGGCTGGGAGCAATGCGATGGGACATGATGGCGTTCCGCTTCGGAGCAAAGCGCAATTTTAGCGCGATAGCCTCCCTTTCCCAACCCTCCCCTTGCCTTGCGGGATTCTCTTTGGCCACGGAGAAAAGGGCCGAAGCGGGTACCTCTGGCTATTTCATTACTGCGTCACGGTTGCAGGCCGGCGCAAATTCGTGTGGAATGCCGGGATGGCTGAAAGCAAGAAATACGACATTCAGGTCCTGGTCGAAACCGAATACCTGCCCGAGCAGTCCGACGTGGCCGGCGACCGTTTCGTCTTCGCGTACCACATCACCATCCGCAACGTCGGCACCGTTCCGGCCCAGCTGATCTCGCGCCACTGGATCATTACCGACGCCGATGGCGACGTGCAGGAGGTCAAGGGGCTCGGCGTCGTCGGCCACCAGCCGCTGCTGGCGCCGGACCAGGAATTCGAATACACCAGCGGCTGCGCCCTGACCACGGCGGTCGGCACCATGCGCGGCAGTTATCAGATGACGGCGGAGGACGGCACCCAGTTCGAGGCAGAAATTCCGGAGTTCGTATTGTCGATGCCGCGCGTGCTGCACTGAGCAAGGCCGCGCCCCGGAAAAAAGCCCCGCATCGCGGGGCTTTTTATTTATCGGTTCAGGGCAAATCAGCTGCGGTAGTCGGCGTTGATCTTCACGTAGTCGTAGGAGAAGTCGCAGGACCAGATCGTGGTTTCGGCGTTGCCGCGACCCAGATCGATGCGGATGGTGATTTCCGCCGCCTTCATGATGCGCGAGCCCGTGGCTTCCTCGTAGCCGGCGGCGCGGCCGCCGTGTTCGGACACCAACGCCTCTTCGCCGTTGGAGGACAGCCAGATCCTGGTCTTGCTCACGTCGAGATCGGAAATGCCGGCGTAGCCGATCGCGGCCTGAATGCGGCCGAGATTGGGGTCGGACGCGAAGAAGGCGGTCTTGACCAGCGGCGAGTGGCCGATGGCATAGCCGACCATGCGGCACTCCTCGGTGTTCTTGCCGCCGCCGACCTGGATGCTGATGAATTTGGTCGCGCCCTCGCCGTCGCGCACGATCGCCTGCGCCAGCTCGCGCGCCACGCCGATCAGCGTGCTCTTGAGTTCATTCCATTGCGCGTGCTTCTCGTCGACGCTCACGCCGGCCGCGCCGGTGGCGATCATGATGAAGGAGTCGTTGGTCGAGGTGTCGCCGTCGACGGTGATGCAGTTGAAACTCTGGTCGGCGGCTTCCTTGACGAGTTTTTCCAGGAGCGCGGCCGGGATGCCGGCGTCGGTAGCGAGGAAACCGAGCATGGTGGCCATGTTCGGGCGGATCATGCCGGCGCCCTTGGAGATGCCGGTGATGGTCACGGTCTTGCCGGCAATCTCGAGCTGGCGCGAGGCGGCCTTGTGCACCGTGTCGGTGGTCATGATGCCTTGCGCCGCATCATGCCAGCCAGCGGCCTTGAGATTGGCCTGGGCCTTGGGCAGTCCGGCGATGACCCGGTCGGTCGGCAACAGCTCGAGGATCACGCCGGTCGAGAACGGCAGCACCTGACGCGCTTCGATGCCGAGCAGCTTGGCCACGGCATCGCAGGTCGCCTGGGCTGCCTGCATGCCCGGCTCGCCGGTGCCGGCATTGGCGATGCCGGTGTTGATGACCAGCGCGCGGATGTCCTTGCCCGTCGCCAGATGGCTGCGGCACAGCGTGACCGGCGCGGCGCAGAAGCGGTTCTGCGTGAACACCCCGGCGGCAACGCTGCCCGGCGCCAGTTCGATCAGGGTCAGGTCCTTGCGGTTCTTCTTGCGCACTTCGGCTTCGGCCACGCCCAGTCGCACACCGCCGACGGCATGGAGTTGATCGGGAGTGCTGGGGGTGTAATTGACGGGCATCTCTAATCCTTAAATTCAAAAAACCGGGCGGGGTGCTTCCCGTCCCGCCTATTCCTCGGAAAAAACCAGTTTCCACAAGCCGCGCACGGCGGCGATATGCTCGGCCATTTCGGCCGGCGGCACCCGCGGTCGCGCGCCATTCAGGCGCAGCGCGTGCTGGCGGCGACGATATTCGCGATAGGCATTGCGCACCTGCTCGGCGAGTTCGGCGGGGATCAAGCCCAGGTCGGCGGCAATCTTCAGGAGCGCAATGTTACCGAGATTGCCGGTCAATTCGGCAAACTCGTGCGCATGCGCCAGGATCAGGTACTGGACGATGAACTCGACGTCGATCAGGCCGCCCGGATCGTGCTTGATGTCGAAGACCTCCTTGCCCAGCCCCTTGCTGGCGTGCGTGTCGAGCATTTTCTGACGCATGCCCAACACCTCGGCACGCAACACGGCGCGGTCGCGCGGCGTGCGCAGGATGTCGATCCGCGTCTTCTCGAAAGCCTCGCCGATGCGCTTGTCGCCGGCAGCGAAGCGCGCCCGCGTCAAGGCCTGGTGCTCCCAGATCCAGGCCGACTCCAGCTGGTATTTGCGGAAGGACTCCATCGAGCTGACCACCAGTCCGCTTTCGCCATTGGGGCGCAGGCGCAAATCCGTTTCGAACAACTGGCCGGCCGGCGTCTGCGCGGACAACCAGTTGTTCACACGCGTGCCGAGGCGCGCATATACCTCGCCGGCGTTCGGCTCCTCGTCGTCGAAAAGAAAGACCAGATCGAGATCGGAGGAGTAACCCAGCTCCTTGCCGCCGAGCTTGCCGTAGGCGATCACGGCGAACTGCGGATCGTCGCGGTGCCGGGTCAGCAGTTTCTTCCAGGCGAGGCGCACCGCCTCCTCAAGCATGATGTCGGCCAGCGCCGACAGATGATCGGAAAGTTTTTCAACCGTGTACAGCCCGGACAAATCCTGCGTCAGCACGCGGAAGATTTGCGCATGATGGGCCTCGCGCATCAGGTCCATCTGGCGCTCGGTGTCGGGTTCCACGTCGTCGAGCATACGCACCAGATCGTCATGGAAAGCTTGCCAATCGGGCGTCAGCTCCATCAAGCGCGGATCGAGCAGCTCGTCGAGGAGAATGGGATGGTCGCGCAGGTACTGCGCCGCCCAGGAGGCCGAGCCGATGACTTGCGCCACTTTTTCGAGTGCCTGCGGGTATTGCTCAAGCAGGGCCAGATAGGCGCTGCGGCGGGCAATCACTTCGAGCAGATCGAGCCCGCGCGCAAGCGTTGCGTCCGGGTCGGATGTCGTTGTCGCCACCTCGACCAGGCGCGGCACCAGCACATCGATGCGCGCCCGCCCATCTGCTGGTAGCTGTTGATAGCGGCTGCCCTTTTTCATTTGCGCCAGACGCTGCGCCACCGCCTCAGCATCCCTGTAGCCGAGCTCGGCCAGCCGGCTGCCGCAGGCCTTGTCGTCCTCTGCTGCCTGCCATACCTCGACTAGCGAGTGCTCTTCTCGGTTGGGGTCGTCGAACACCGCATGAAAATGCCTGGACACCAAGCTGCGGTATTCGTCCAGCCTGGTGAGCAGGGCGGCATAGTCCGCGAAGCCCATGCTGACGGCGACGCTCTCCCGATCGTCGGCGCGTACGGGCAGGCTGTGGGTTTGCGCATCGTCGAGATACTGCAGGCGATGCTCGACGCGACGCAGGAAAACATACGCTTCGGTCAGGGCCGCGCACTCTTCGCGCGGCAGCAGGCCCCGCTCAGCCAGCCGCGCCAGCACTCTGCAGGTCGGCTTGACCTGCAGGCTCTGGTCGCGACCACCGCGAATGAGCTGAAAAACCTGGGCGATGAACTCGATCTCGCGGATTCCGCCGGGCCCGAGCTTGACGTTGTCGGCCATGTCCTTGCGTTCGACCTCACGACGGATCTGCGCGTGCAGTTCGCGCATCGCGTTGATCGTGCCGTAGTCGAGATACTTGCGGAACACGAAGGGCCGGCGGATGGCCTCGAGCTCGTCGAGGCGGCCGGAATCGGCGCCGCTCAGCGGCCGCGCCTTGATCCAGGCGTAGCGCTCCCACTCGCGGCCCTGCGTGATGAAGTAGTTTTCCAGCATCTCGAAGCTGCACACCAGCGGCCCCGAATCGCCGTTCGGCCGCAGGCGCATGTCCACACGAAAAACCTGGCCATGCTCGGTGACGTCGGCGATCGCATTGATCAACTGCCGCCCCAGTCGCGTAAAAAATTCAAAATTGGAAATGCTGCGCTCGCCGTCCGTCTCGCCGTCGTCGGGGTAGACGAAAATCAGATCGATATCGGAAGAGACATTCAGCTCGCGCCCGCCGAGCTTGCCCATACCGATGACAATCAGCGGCTGCACTTCGCCGGCGGCGTTGCGCGGATGGCCGTGGCGATCGGTCAGCGCTGCGGTCAGGACGCGCAACGCCGTCGCGACCGCGAGCTCGGCGATCAGGGTCATGCCTTCGGTCACTTCGTCGAGCGCGGCCAGGCCGGCCAGGTCGCGGGCGGCAATCTGCAGGTAGGCGCGCTGTTTCATGCGCCGCAGTACCGGCTTCAGCGTGTCCTCGGTCAGTTCCTGCGCCGCCAGCCAGGCCCGGAGCTGGTCGGCGCTCAGCGGTTTCGACCAGGCCGCATCGACCTCAGCCGCCAGTTCGGGGCGGGCTTCCGCAAGACGGCTGAGATAGCGGGACAGAGACAGGGCTTCGGCGAGTGAGGGCATGGCGCTCCAGGCTTCCAGACCGGCGAAATCGGCCGATGGCGTGGGGTAAAATGCGAAGCATGCATTCTAGCGTCAGCGGCGCGCCGGGGTCGCGCGTTAAGCGGAGATTGCAAACAGTTTTTGCCAGGCTGCAAACCAATCGCCTCCGACCCTGTCCGACTCGCATAGAAACTCCCGTCGAAGACACCTGATTCCCTACTGGATTCTTTTTTGAACTCGATTTTCCAACGTAGCCTGAACCTGTTCGCCCGCACGCCCCTGCCCGGCCTGTGGCAGAAGCTCAAGCGCCCGCTGCTGTGGCTGGCGCTGAGCGCGTACTTCGCCTTTGCGGCGGTGTTCCTGACGCTGCGTTACGCGATCCTGCCGCACATCGCCGAGTACCGGCCCGATATCGAACAGGCAATCAGCCAGGCCGTCAAACTGCCGGTCACCATTGCCGGGATCGAGGCCGAATGGCAAGGTCTGCGTCCCAAGCTGCTGCTGAGCGGCGTACAGGTCTCCGACAGGGAGGGACGCCCGGCGCTGGGCTTCAACCGGATCGAGGCGGTGCTCGGCTGGTCGTCGCTGTGGCATTTCGATGTACGCCTGCGGCGGCTGGCCATCGATGCGCCCGTGCTGAGCATGCGCCGCGACGCGAACGGGCAGATCTTCGTGGCGGGCTTGCCGCTCAACCAGGCAGACAGCAGCGATACGCGCCTGTCTGACTGGGTCCTGGCCCAGGGCCAGATCGTGATTCGCGATGCCACGCTGCAGTGGGACGATGCCTTGCGTCAGGCGCCGACGCTGACCCTGAACAAGGTCAACTTCAATCTGAACAACAGCGGCCGTCGCCACCGCTTCGGCCTCACCGCCGAGCCGCCCACCGCGCTGGCAACGCGGCTGGATATGCGCGGCGACGTCAAGGGCAGCGATCTCGGCCGGCTCGATCGCTGGAAGGGCCAGCTCTATGCCGAGCTTGACTACGCCGATCTGGCCGTCTGGCGCACCTGGATCGACTACCCGATTGCCCTGCCGCGCGGCAGCGGCGGCCTGCGCCTGTGGACCGACTTTGCCGGAGGACAGATCACGGGCATCACTGCCGACGTGGCGCTCGCCGATGTGCAGGTACAGCTCGGCCGCAAGCTGCCCGTACTCGATCTGCAGCGCCTGCATGGCCGCTTCAGCGCGCGTCGGGACGGCGACGACTACGTGGTGGACGGCAAGAAGCTGGCCTTGTCCACCAAAGCGACAGCCGGCGGCCCAGGCGCGCTCGACCTTGGCCCGGCCGATTTTCACGTCGCGCTGCGCATGGGCGAAGACGGACAGCCCGAACGCATGGATGCGCGCTGCAACAGCCTCGACTTGGGCAAGCTCGACGCGCTTGCGTCTTACCTGCCCTTGCCGGCCGAATATGAGCGCCTGCTCGCCAGGCTCGAACTCGAAGGCCGCATCGACAATCTTGACATGCACTGGGAAGGCAAGCGTCAGCGCTACGCAATCAAGGGGCGCTTCCACGATCTTGGCATCGCCTCCTACGACAATCTGCCCGGGGTGCGCAAACTCAGCGGCAGCATAGACGGGACCGATCAGGGCGGCAGCATCACCCTCGATAGCAGAAATGCGGGGCTTTCTCTGCCGTCGGTTTTTCCCGAGCCCAATATTCCCCTGCACAAGCTCGAAGCCAAGCTGAACTGGAAGCGCAACGGCGACAAGTACGACGTCAATATCGATGCATTGCGCTTTGCCAATGCCGATGCCGAAGGCGCGGCGCAAGGGCACTATCACGGCGAAGTCGGCAAAGCCGGCGACATCGACCTGACGGCCCAGCTCACGCGCGCCGACGGCACGGCGGTGTGGCGCTACCTGCCTGCGAGCGTCAATATCGACGCCCGCAACTGGGTCAGGCAAGGCGTTACCAGCGGGCACTCCAACGATGTCAGGCTGACCCTCAAGGGGCCGCTGGAGAAATTCCCCTTTGCCGATAACTCCGGCACCTTCAAGGTACTGGTCAAGGCCCAGAACGCCACCGTGCACCCGGCACCCGGCTGGCCCGATATCACCGGTATCGACGGCGATATCGCCTTCATCGGCGTGGGCATGTCGATCAATGCGCACAAGGGCCAGATCATGGGGGCCAGCCTGTCCAACGTCAAAGCCGAGATCGCCGACCTCGACTCGATTACCGACCAGACGCTTACTGTCACCGGCAAGGCCAGGGGGGCGACGCAGGAGTTTCTCAAGTTCATCGAAAGCAGCCCGGTCGGCGACCGCATCAACCACTTCACCGCGCCGATGACGGCGGCAGGCAATGGCGAACTCGACCTGAAGCTCAGGCTCGCGCTGCACAATATCGACCACACAACCGTCGAGGGCAGCTATCTCTTCGACAACAACAAGCTCGCGCCGGACCCGAACCTGCCGCAACTGACCGAGGTCAAGGGCAGACTGGACTTCACCGACAACGGCATCACGGTAAAGGAAGCCCGTGCCAACATGCTCGGGGCGCCGGTGCTGATCAAGGTGGCGACGGAAAAGGACGGCCGCATCGAAGTGAATGCCGACGGCCAGTTCAGCATCACCGCGCTGAAGAAGCTCTACCCCATGCCCCTGTTCGATCACCTTGCCGGAAGCGGGCGCTGGAAAGGCCTGTTCTCGATTCGCAAGAACGATGTGGATGTGCGCATCACCTCGGACCTGCTCGGCCTTTCCAGCAGCCTGCCCGAGCCGTTCAACAAGAGCGCCGCCACGCCGCTGGAGTTGCGCGTCGAACGCAGGACCATGCCAGCCCCGCCAGCAAACAGGAAACAGGCCCGGGCGCCGGTCGGCCCGACGCGAGAAATGCAGGAGTTTGTGGTCGGCAAGCTGCTGCGTGGGCAGTTCCAGCGCAATGTCGGCAGCAGCGAAGTGCAGCGCGGCTACATGGCGCTGGGCAACGGTGCGGAGACGGCACGTCTGCCCGAGCGCGGCGTACTTTTCAGCGCCAATCTGGCCCGCTTCGACATCGACTTCTGGCGGCGAATGCTCAGGTCGAGCGGCGGCAATGGCGCCAAGAGCGACCGGAAGGACGGCAGCCTTCCCTTTACCCAGGTCGACCTGCGCGCCGGCGAAGTCGTCGCGCTCAATCGCACGCTGCAGGATGTGAGGCTCGCTGCGCAATTGAACGGCAACGTCTGGAAGGCCGACTTCCGCAGCAAGGGCGTCAACGCGCAGCTCGACTGGCAGCCGGGCACGGACAGCAAGCCCGGCCGCATCAGCGGCCGCATTCCGCAACTGGTCATTCCCGACCCCAGTCAGCAGGTCACGGAAATCGCCAGCATTCAAGACGACACGACCGGCCAGTTGCCCGCCGTCGCCCTGGTCATCGACAACGTCAATCTGCGCGGCCAGAACTGGGGCGCGGTTACGCTGGACGCCGAGAATCGCGGCGGCTACTGGAATGCGAAGTTTGCAGTCAACAACGAAGACGCCAGCCTCAACGGCGACGGCAGATGGCGGCCCGACCCCAACCAGCACGATACGCAGATCAATTTCGCGCTCAAGGCCAGGAGCGTGGAAAAACTGCTGGCGCGCGCCGGCTATCCCGACGCCATTCGGCGCGGTACCGCAGATCTCCAGGGCAATCTGCTCTGGAACGGGCCGCCCTTCAGCATCGACTATCCGACGCTGAGCGGCAAGCTCAAGGTGGACATGCAGAGCGGGCAGTTCAAGAAGCTGGAGCCCGGCATCGGCCGCCTGTTGGGCGTGCTGAGCCTGCAGTCGCTGCCGCGCCGCATCACGCTCGACTTCCGCGACATTTTCTCGGAAGGCTTTGCCTTCGACAGCATTCGCGGCGACATGAGCGTGAGCAAGGGCGTCATGGAGACGCCCGAACTGACCATCCTCGGCCCGGCCGCGACGGTGCGCATGTCGGGTACAGTCAGCCTGCCGGAAGAAACGCAGAACCTGCACGTGCGCGTCCAGCCGGTGCTTGGCGACACGCTGGCCGTCGGCGCCATGATCGTCAGTCCGCCCATCGGGGCCGTCGCCTGGCTGGCGCACAAGGTCTTGCGCAATCCGATCGATCAGGCTTTCGCCTTCGAGTACCGCGTGACCGGCAAATGGGAGGACCCCAAGGTCGTCAAGATCAATACCGGCCGCGATATCAACAAGGAAATTACCGAGGAAGTCGCCAAGCAGAATCCCGCGACCAGCAAAGACGCGACAAAGGACGTACCGAAGGAAACGGAACGCAAATGAGCACGCGCATCGCCGCCATCCAGATGACCTCGGGGCCGGAAGTCGGCCCCAATCTCGAAACCGCCGGCCGCCTCATCGCAGAGGCCGCCGCACAAGGCGCCAAGCTCGTTGCGCTGCCCGAGTATTTTCCCTTTATCGGCGCCAGCGACGAGGCGCGTTTCGCCGCGCGCGAGATTTTCGATTGCGACGCCGCCAGCGGCCCGATCCAGCACTTCCTGTCGGCGGCGGCAAAGGAGCACGGCGTGTGGATCGTCGGCGGCTCGCTGCCGCTCGACTGCGGTGATCCGGCCAAGCTGCTCAACAGCTGCCTGGTCTTCGACGATCAGGGCCAGCGCGTCGCGCGCTACGACAAGATCCATCTCTTCGCCTTCAAGAAGGGCGCCGAGGAATACAACGAGGCGCGCACCATCCAGGCCGGCAACGGCGTGGTTGCCTTCGATTCGCCCTTCGGTCGCATCGGACTCGGCATCTGCTACGACCTGCGCTTTCCCGAACTTTTCCGCCAGGCGGGCCTCAGTGGCGACAACCCAAAGCCGATCGATCTTTTCATCCTGCCGGCGGCGTTTACCGAAACCACCGGCAAGGCGCACTGGGAAGTGCTGCTGCGCGCCCGCGCCATCGAAAACCTCTGCTACGTCATGGCCCCGGCCCAGGGCGGCCGCCACCCGACCGGGCGCATGACGCACGGCAACACCATGATCATCGACCCCTGGGGCGAAATCCTTTCGCGCCTCGACAAGGAAGCCGGTGTTATCGTTGCCGACATGGATCTCGATCGCATCGCCAAGGTGCGCAGCAATCTGCCGGCGCTCGGCCATGCGGTTCTGCTTAAACGTTGATAAGCCGACGCCCGCCCCCATATAAGAAACCGAACGCTACAGATAACCGCGCCCCCATACATGACCACCAACTCCGCCCTACTCCAGACCGCCGAACAATGCCTGCTGGCGCCCTATGACCTGACGCCCGGCAAGCTGGATCGCGTCTTCGGTTCGCTGTTCGGCCACAGCCTCGACTACGCCGACCTCTACTTCCAGTACAGCCGCTCCGAAGGCTGGAGCCTGGAAGAAGGCATCGTCAAGTCGGGCAGCTTCAATATCGAGCAAGGGGTCGGTGTGCGCGCCATCAGCGGCGAAAAAACAGCCTTCGCCTACTCCGACGACATCAGCCTGCCCGCGCTGCTGGGCGCTGCCGAAGCCACGCGTGCAATCGGCGCGCAGGGCCACAAGGGCGTGCCCGCCGCGCTGCGCAACAGCGTCGCGCGCGCGCCGCTGTATGCCGCCATGGACCCGATCGCCTCGCTGCAGGACACCGAGAAGGTGGCGCTGCTGGAGCGCCTGGAAAAATTTGCCCGCGCCATCGATCCGCGCGTCGTCGAAGTAATGGCCAGCGTCGCCGGCACCTGGGAAGTGGTCATGGTGGCGCGCTCCGACGGTCATCTCGCCGCCGACGTACGCCCGTTGGTGCGCGTTTCCGTCACCGTCATCATGGAAGCCGACGGTCGTCGCGAGCAAGGCTCCTCCGGCGGCGGTGGCCGTTTCGACTACAGCCACTTCAGCGACGCGGTGCTCAAGGACTACGCCGCCAAGGCCGTGCATCAGGCCGAGGTCAATCTGCGCGCCAAGCCGGCGCCCGCCGGCAGCATGACCGTGGTGCTCGGCAGCGGCTGGCCCGGCATTCTCTTGCACGAAGCCATCGGCCACGGCCTCGAAGGCGACTTCAACCGCAAGGGCAGCTCGGCCTTCGCCGGCCGCATCGGCCAGCGCGTCGCCGCCAAGGGCGTGACCGTCGTCGACGACGGCACCCTGCCGAACCGCCGCGGCTCGCTGACCATAGACGACGAAGGCAATCCGACCCAGCGCACCGTGCTGATCGAGGACGGCATTCTCAAGGGCTATATTCAGGACTCGCTGAACGCCCGCCTGATGGGTGTCGCGCCGACCGGCAACGGTCGCCGCGAATCCTACGCGCATCTGCCGATGCCGCGCATGACCAATACCTGCATGGAAAACGGCCCCAACGGCGGCATGGATCCGGAAGAGATCATCAAGTCGGTCAAGCACGGCCTCTACGCCGCCAACTTCGGCGGCGGCCAGGTGGACATCACCAGCGGCAAGTTCGTCTTCTCCGCCGCCGAGGCCTACATGATCGAGAACGGCAAGATCACCTACCCGGTCAAGGGCGCCACCCTGATCGGCAACGGCCCCGACGTGCTGACGCGCGTCTCCATGATCGGCAACGACATGGCATTGGACCCGGGCGTCGGTACATGCGGCAAGGAAGGTCAGAGCGTGCCTGTTGGCGTGGGGCAGCCGACGCTGCGGATTGATGGACTTACCGTCGGCGGCACTGCCTAGGCTTCTGGTTTACTAACCGCCAATGCCGGGTCTCGCCCCGGCGGGCGAGGTACTTTCTTGTTATACGACAAGAAAGTACCCAAAGAAGCGTACCCCGCCGTCTCGCCTGCTGCGCCGGTGCCTTCGCTCCAGGCAATCGCATCGGCCGGCCCGGATCGAAAAAGCCGGGCCGGACTGCCCCGATCCGATTGCCCTCCGCTCAGCGAGCCAGAAGGGATACGGGACAGCGCTGCTGTCCGCCCCTCTCCCTCCAGGGGAGAGGGGGACAACCAAGCGGTAGATTTCCGTTCGGTTTGCTTTTCATCCCCTTCTGGCTCGCCGAACGCAGGGTGAATCCTGCGGAGTTTTCCGGCTTGGCTGTCTGAGCGAAGCGAGTTCCAAGCCGGCCGCAGGGTTCGCCCGGAGTGAGGGTAGCCCGCAGGGCCGAGACGGGGGCACCTTTTCTTTGCTTACTTTCTTTTGGCGAAGCAAAAGAAAGTAAGTCGGCTGTCGGGACGAACTCCCGACATTGGCGGTCAAGCGACCAGACTCAGAACTCCATCTTGTAATGCGCCGCCTGCAACAAGCGCGCATTCAGCACCATGTTCTCGAGCACCAGCTTGGTAATCGTCGCCGCCGCCATCAGTTCACGGTCAGCGTAGGTCAGGGACTGGAAGATTTCCGAGTCCATGAGCTCACTGACATTGCAGCAGGCGAGCTCGCGCAGATTGTCCTCGTCGAAGGGCAGGTCTGCGTAGTCGATGGGGTCTTCCGACTCGATCTGCAGCAACAGGCCGAACAGGTCTTCGGTTTTCATCTCGCACCTCCTGCGACGAAAGACGCTTGCACCATACTCTGCGCTGAAAATCGGCAAAACGGGGAACAGCGGCGAAGTCCGCTTCCAAATCCGCAGCAGCGGCACAGGGCGCGCGAATGGCGTATGCTTTTTACATTCATAGTCATTCATCGCTCCTCATGCAAGTCGCACTTTTCGTTCCTTGCTTCATCGACGCCTACTACCCCGAAGTCGCCGTCGCCACGCTCGAACTATTGGAGCGCCTCGGTTGCACCGTGGTCTATCCGGAAAATCAGACCTGTTGTGGCCAGCCGCTGGGCAACAGCGGTTGCGAGGACGACGCGCGTGCCTGCGAGACGCTGTTCGTCAACAACTTCGCCGACTTCGACTATGTGGTGTCACCGTCCGGCAGTTGCGTGCACCATGTGCGCGACCACCTGACCGCGGTGCCGCAGGATGCAAGGACGCAAAAGGTACGCAGCAACACCTACGAACTTGTCGAGTTTTTGTATGACGTGCTCAAGGTACGCGAGTTCCCGTGGGCCGAATTCCCGCACAAGGTCGGCCTGCACAATAGCTGCGGCACACTGCGCCGTCTTGGCCACGCACAACCGAGCGAACTCAACCTGCCCTTCTTCTCCAAGCCGCTGGAGCTGCTGCAGGGCGTGCGCGGCATCAGTTTCGCCACGCCGGCGCGGCCCGACGAATGCTGCGGCTTCGGCGGAACTTTCAGCGTGGGCGAGGAGCCGGTGTCGGCGCGCATGGGCCAGGACAAGGTACGCGATCATTGCAATGCCGGTGCCGAATACATCGTCTCGGCCGACATGTCCTGCCTGATGCACCAGAAGGGTTGCTCCGACCGCCTCGGCCTGCCTTTGAAATTCCTGCACATTGCGCAGGTGCTGAACGGGGTGAAAGAATGAGCAAGCCCGTCGATCACGTCAATATCGCGCGCAAATTCATCGCCGACGAAGACCATATCCAGTTCCACGACAAGCGACTGTGGAGCATGCGCGAGCTGCGCGACAAGCAAGCGCACGGCATTCCCGAGTGGGAAGATCTGCGCGCACTGGCATCGCAAATCAAGGAACACACGCTGTCCAACCTGGCCGGCTACCTCGAGGAATTCGAGCGCAAGGCCAAAGCCAACGGCGTGATCGTGCACTGGGCCGCCGACGCGGCCGAGCATAATCGTATCGTCCATGAAATCCTGAGCTCACGCGGCGTCGATCTGCTGGTCAAGAGCAAGTCCATGCTGACCGAAGAATGCGATATGCGGCCATATCTGGAAGAGCGCGGCATTGAGGTGGTCGAGACCGACCTTGGCGAGCGCATCCAGCAATTCGACAACGAGCCGCCCAGCCACATCGTAGTGCCGCCGATACACAAGCTCGCGCGCGACGTGGCTGAGGTGTTTGCCGACCATATCGGCACCGACCGCAACAACGCCGACCCGCACTATCTGGCCGAGAGCATGCGCCAGGCCACGCGACCCAAGTTCATCCGCGCCGGCGCCGGCATGACGGGCTGCAACTTCGCCGTGGCCGAGACCGGCACGGTGACGGTGTGCACCAACGAAGGCAATTGCGACCTTAGCGCCAATGTGCCGCCGCTGCATATCGCCAGCATCGGCATCGAGAAACTGATCCCGCGCATGAGCGACCTCGGCGTCTTCATCCGCCTGCTCTCGCGCAGTGCGCTCGGTTCGCCGATCACGCAATACACCTCGCACTTCAGTCGTCCGCGCGAAGGCAGCGAGCTGCACTACATCCTCGTCGACAACGGCCGCAGCAAGCGCCTGGCGATGGAAGACTTCTGGTATTCGCTGAAGTGCATACGCTGCGGCGCCTGCATGAACACCTGTCCGGTCTATCGCCGCAGCGGCGGCCTGAGCTACGGCGGCGTGTATGCGGGCCCGATCGGGGCCATCATCAATCCGACCTTCGACCTCAAGAAGTACAGCGCCTTGCCCTTCGCCAGTACGCTCAACGGCAGCTGCAGCAATGTCTGCCCGGTGAAGATCAATATCCACGAGCAGATCTACAAGTGGCGCCAGATCGTTGCCGAAGCCGGCTATCTGAGCTTCAGCAAGAAGATGTCGATGCGCTTCGCCGGCAAGCTGCTCGGCGACCCCAAGCGCTATCGCAAATGGATGGGCGGCGCCCCGCAGTTGTTGGCCAAGCTGCCGCGCGCCTTCCTCTACAACCCGATGAACGCCTGGGGCAAGCAGCGAGAAATGCCGGAAGCGCCCAAACAGAGCTTCCACGAGTGGTATGCCGAGAATCGCAAAAAGGAAAATAAATGAACAGCCGAGACTCTATTCTCGCCGCGCTGCGCGAACACGCGCCGGCCGCCAAGGCGCTGCCGGACGTGCCGATGTTCGACGTCGGCCTGCCTGAAACGCTGCCGCAGTTCATCGCCACCTTCGAACGCATGGGCGGCAAATGGGCGGGCACAGTTGCCGACATCGAGGCTGAAATCCGCGCGCGCTTTCCCGACGCCAGAGTGGTCTGCTCGGCGGTGCCGGAAGTTGCCGGGACACGTCGCATCGAGGACGTAAGCGATCCCCGCACGCTCGAAGACGTCGACGTCGGCGTGGTGCGAGCCGCTTTCGGCGTAGCCGAGACCGGCTCGCTGTTCCTGTCGGAAGCGGAGTATCGCGTCAATGCGCTGGGCTACCTGCCGCAGCATCTGGTGGTGTTGCTGGATACGGCCGATATCGAGCCCAACCTCCATCGCGCCTACCAGCGCCGTGAATTCCACGAAGCGCGCTATGCCGTATTGATGAGCGGCCCTTCGGCGACGGCCGATATCGAAGGCGTGCTGATTCGCGGCGCGCAGGGCGTGCGCAGCCTGACGGTGATTGCCGCGCCGAAGGTCTAAGGCAGGGGAAGCCTTGTTGCAGACAAGGCGAACTGCCATCGCTCCCTGCCCGACAGGGAGGATGGGAGGAATGCTGCTTAAAAGAGTTCGCCTTGCGGCGACGGCTTGCGCGGCTTGACGAAGCGCGAGCAATCGAGCTGCGGCCACGCCGTGCGATGGCGCTCCAAGCCCAGACGCTTGGCGGTGATGCGAAAACGCTGCTGCAATAGCCTCGCGAACTCGCCCTCACCGCGCATGCGCGTGCTGAAGTCGCTGTCGTAGTCCTTGCCGCCGCGCATCTGCTGAATCACGCTCATCACATGTCGGGCGCGGCCGGGAACGTGCGTTTCCAGCCAGTCGCGGAACAGCGGGCTCAGCTCATGCGGCAAACGCAGCAGTGTGTACCAGGTATTGCTCGCACCGGCCTCGAGCGCTGCGGCCATGATGCTTTCCAGCTCGTGATCGTTGAGCGCGGGAATCATCGGCGCGATTGAAACACCGACGGGAATGCCTGCGGAACTGAGCTCACGCACAATCTCCAGACGCCGCGCCGGGCTCGCCGCACGCGGCTCGGACATGCGGGCGAGTTCGGGATCCAGCGTGGTGATGGTCACGGCGACATGGCAAAGCCGCTGCTGCGCCATGTCGGCCAGCAGCTCGATATCGCGCAGAATCAGCGCCGACTTGGTGACGGTGCCGACCGGATGGCGGCATTCGGCCAGCACTTCGAGAATGCCGCGCGTGATGCCGAGCTTTCTTTCCACCGGCTGCCAGGCGTCGGTATTCATGCCCAGCGCGATCGGCGCGCATTCATAGGAAGGCTTGGCCAGCTCCGCCTTCAACAGGGCGGCGGCATCGGGCTTGTAGACGATCTTCGTTTCGAAATCGAGGCCGGGCGAAAAGCCCAGGTAGGCGTGCGAAGGCCGCGCATAGCAATAGATGCAGCCATGCTCGCAGCCGCGATAGGGATTGAGGCTGCGGTCGAAGGGCAGGTCCGGCGAATCGTTGCGGGCGATGATACTCCTGCTCGTATCGACGATCAGTTCGGTCCGGAGCGGCGGCGTTTCCTCTTCCATCCACCAGCCATCGTCGATGCGTTCGCGCTGCTGCGCATCGTAGCGACCCACCATATTGAGAGTTGCGCCACGCCCCTTGCGGCTCAGCGGCGGCAATACGATTTGCGGCGGGGGAGGATCATCAAACGCGTCGTCCATGCCCCGATTAAACACCCGCCGCGGCTCATGGGGTGAGCCGCTTACAAATTCATGCAGCGCGCTATTGCAGGCGGTGCGCCTTGGGCGTGGCGGGACCGTGCAAATGGCCGAGTTCATGTAAAAGGTTCAACGACCGACCTATCTTCTCTGCACGCGCAAACCACGCGTCGGCTTGCGCCGCCGGCAGGTGCGCATCGAGCGCCTTGCGGAACAGGGCCAGCCAGTCGACCAGCAGTTCGGGCGTGAAGCCGGCTTCGGCGTGCTTGGAAGGCACCTGATAGCTGTAGTCGATATAGCGTTCGCCGCCCAGCGTCACCCACCAGAACTGGGTCAGGATTTCGAGGTGGTGCGGCCAGTCGTGCACTCGGGCAAACGGGACGGAAAGCGTGGGATGCCGGCGCACCTGCGCGTAGAAGTCGGTGACGACTTCGGCCACCTTGTCGCGGCCGATTTCATGGGAGATATCTTGCATGATTGCTCTGTAATGCTTCAGTCGTATTGGCGGGCGTACTCGGCATCATTGTAGAGCGCCTGCACATATCGGCCGGCGCCGTATTCGCGAATGATGTTCTGTCCTTCGTGCCCGGCGACGAAGCTCGCAAATGCCTGCGCGACTTCGCTGCCCGGAGTCCCGCCAGGCAGCGCGCTGATGGCGTGGTAGACATTCACCAGGCGGCGGTCGCCGCGAAACAGCACTTTCAGTTGTGGCGCAACAGCCTGTTCCATGATCCAGGTGCTCGAATCCGTCATGAAATAGGCGCTCTCCGCATTCGCACGCCGGAGGCTGGCCGTCATGAAGTCGCACGTGACGATGTAACCGGGCCCCGAAGGGCTCACACCGGCCGCCGCCCAGAGCTGCAGCTCCTTCTGGTGCGTGCCTGAACCGTCGCCGCGCGAAATGAAAGATGATCCGCTGTCCGCAATTCGGCGATAGGCTTCAACGGCGCCCGCGGCGCCGGCAATGGCGGCCGGATCGTGCGCCGGTCCCACAATGTAGAACTCGTTGCTGCCGATCAGGCGCTTGCCGGCGGCCCAGCCTGCGGCCACGGCGCGATCGACGTCGGCCGGCGCATGCACCATGGCCATGTCGATCAGGCCGGCCTTGAGCAGTTGCAGCGACTCGCCGGTGCCGTGCTTGTGCCAGAGCAGGGTGGCGTCGGCGCGGCACGCGAAGACCTCGCCCAGCGCACCAAGCAGGCCCAGCTCGCCCGGGCTGCCGGTGGCAAGCCGGAAGCGGCGAGGGCCCTGTCCATATTCGGCATCGGGCGCAGTCAGGGCGGGAGCGGCAGTCATGGGGGAATGATAAGGCCAGGCGGCAGCGTAGGGGCAAAGGGGCGTTGTAGAATGCAAGGCTCTTTCTGCCTATTCGCCGGACCCGGACATGAAACCCATTGTCGATGATGTACGCATCAAGGAAATCAAGGAACTGCTGACGCCGGAGGCCATCCTGCGGGACTACCCGCCGACCGAGACCGCCGCGCAAACCACCTACGCAGCGCGCCAGGATATCCACCACGTGCTGCACGGCGCCGACGACCGCCTAGTGGTAGTCATCGGCCCCTGCTCGATACACGATCCCAAGGCCGCGCTCGAATATGCCGAGCGCCTCAAGGAGCAGCGTGAGCGACTGAAGGCAGACCTCATCATCGTCATGCGTGTCTATTTTGAAAAGCCGCGCACCACCGTCGGCTGGAAGGGGCTGATCAACGATCCGCATCTCGACGACAGCTACGACATCAACACCGGTCTGAAGACCGCGCGCAAGCTGCTGTGGGACCTGAATGAAATGCAGATGCCCTGCGCCACCGAGTTCCTCGACGTGATCACACCGCAGTACACCGCCGACCTCGTAAGCTGGGGCGCGATCGGGGCAAGAACAACGGAATCGCAGGTGCACCGTGAGCTCGCCTCCGGCCTGTCCTGCCCGATCGGATTCAAGAACGGCACCGACGGCAACGTCAAGATCGCCATCGACGCCATTCGTTCGGCGTCCAGCCCGCATCATTTCCTGTCGGTCACCAAGGCCGGCCGTTCGGCCATCGTCTCGACGGCCGGCAACGAGGATTGCCACATCATCCTGCGCGGCGGCAACCACGGCAGCAACTACGATGCAGCCAGCATCGAAGCGGCCTGCACCGATCTCGGCAAGGCCGGCCTGGCGGCACGCCTGATGGTGGACTTCTCGCACGCCAACAGCAGCAAGCAGTTCAAGCGCCAGGTCGATGTCGCCGGGGACATCGGCACGCAGATCGCCGGCGGTGACGGGCGCATCATGGGCGTCATGGTCGAATCGAATCTCAAGGAAGGCCGTCAGGATCTCAAGCCCGGCGTGGCACTGGAATACGGCCAGAGCATCACCGATGCCTGCATCGGCTGGGAGGACAGCCTCACCGTGCTCGACCTGCTGGCCGAGAGCGTACGCAAACGTCGCCTGGTCGCCGCCGAAAACTGATCTGCACATGTCGTTCGCCGGCAGCGACTGGAGTCTCCGCCGCAGATTTCCGGTCGCTCTGCCCGTCACCGGCGACGAAGCCTGTTTCATCCGGTGAGGCCAATGGCCCGACTGGGGCATCTACGATCACGCGCCCATGATCGGCTGGTGACTGACGCTGCCGCTCAAGTTCGGCTGCAGCGAATGGCGGCTGAGCCTGCCTGCGACTCTGCAAGCTGCGATCCTCGCCGGAGTGACGGCGGCGCAGCTCCGGCCACACACGCCAGGACGGCATCCTCACCGATCTGCGCGCACTCGACGCCGAATGCCGCCCCGACTTCGGACAGGCCGGACAGAAGACCTTTGCGAGCAGCGGCGCCACCTTCTACCTGATCCGGGGCCGGGACTTCAACTGCGCGCAACATCGCGACGGCGTACTCGCCGACAACAAGCACCTGTACTATGCAATACCGCCGCCCCTGCCGCAGACGGCGTGCGACTTCTGCGGCCGCTATTTCCCCGGACAGCCTTGCCTACGCTGACACCATGTCGCTGAAAAACCGATTCCCCCCCTGGCTGAGACTGCTGCGGCCGCATCAATGGCTGAAGAACGGCTTCGTCCTCGTCGGCCCGCTCTTTGCCCACGCATGGGGCGACCCCGCCCTGATCGCCAAGGCGCTCGCCGCAACACTCGCCTTCTGCCTTCTGTCATCCTCGGTATATGTGTTCAACGACATCATCGACCGCGAACAGGATCGCCTGCATCCACAGAAACGCCACCGTCCGCTGGCCAGCGGCGTCATCGGCCTGCCTTTTGCGCTGCTTCTTCTCGCGGCCTGTCTGGCAATTTCGCTCTACATCGTGTTCGGCATCATCGGCCGGGCGCAGTGGGTGTTCCTCGCCTACCTCTGCGTGAATGTCGCCTATACCCTGCGCCTGAAACACATCGTCATTCTCGACGTATTCATGATCTCGGCCGGCTTCATGCTGCGCCTGCTGGCCGGCACGCTGGCGCTCGGCATTCCGCCTTCGCGATGGCTGCTGCTGTGCGGCCTGATGCTGACGTTGTTTCTCGGCTTTGCCAAGCGTCGCGCCGAGCTCAACGCAATGCGTACCGATGCAGGCGCAGCCAGAGCTCATCGGCGCGTGCTGGAACAGTACTCGCCGCCTCTGCTTGACCAGTTGATCACCGTTGCCGTTGCCTGCACCGTGCTTTCCTACAGCCTGTATACAGTCAGCCCCGAAACCGTCGCACTGCACGGCAACCACCTGTGGGTGACCATACCCTTCGTTCTCTACGGCATGTTCCGCCACCTGTATCTGCTGCACCGGCGTGGCAACGGCGGCGACGCCGCAGAAGCCCTGCTGACCGATCCGCACATGCTTGCCGCGGTCACAGGCTGGTTGCTGCTCACACTGGGATTGCTCGCGCACTGGTTCTAGGCATGCAGTCCAGATTCACGCACAACGCCCGTGGCGAGATCAACCAGTTGCCCTGCGTTTTCGCGGCGGCGCTCAGGCAGCGTTGCGCCGTCTGCGCCCTGGCGCGCAGCGATAGCGGCGCGCTGTTATGCACCCAACCACTGGCGCGCGCCGCCTGCGCCAGCCTGCACGGCACCCTGCGCGACAAGGCGCGCTTTGCGCTCGGCCTGCGCAACGACCCCCTCAGCGGCCGGACCAGCAACAGCGACGAGCTGAAGCTGCAATGCGGCGGGCTCGGCGGGCTGCGCGCGCAGCTCGATTCCGAAGCGCTGTCGGTCGATGTGCAACGTCTGCTGGAACGCCTCCGGGCAGGGGGGCTTCAAGACATCGCCTGGGAGCCGCTGCTGCGCAGCATAGGACTCTGGCGTCTTGATCGATAAGGCCGATAGTCCTCATAAGACAATCGGATTATTCAATTCACAGCAAGTATCGGCCCCCAAGCCGGCGCTGATCCAGGAATTCATCGCTAAACCATTGGGTTAACGGGCCTTGGCGTGCTGGAAGCGGATCCGGCCTTTGAGTTATAATTGCGCGCTTGGCCCGAGAGACGCTGCCGCTCCTTTGCGAGACATGAGCGCGCCCTGGCCCCGAATTCCAACGCTTTCAAAATAACCACCATCCCATGGAGGAAACATGCCTCTGATCATCGGAGTGCCAAGGGAGACTTTCGCCGGCGAAACCCGCGTCGCGACAGTTCCCGAGGTTGTACAGAAGCTCATCAAGCAGGGCTACCAGATCGTCGTCGAATCCGGCGCCGGCAATCTTTCAAATATCAGCGATGACGAATACCGTGCTGCTGGCGCAGAAGTTCTCGGCTCGGCCGCAGAAGTCTGGTCCAAGGCCGACATCGTCTTCAAGCTGCGCGGCCCTGACGCCACCGAAGTCGGCCTGCTGAAGACCGGCGGCACGCTGGTCAGCTACATCTGGCCGGCGCAGAACCCCGAACTCATGCAGCAACTGGCCGCCAAGAAGGCGACCGTGCTGGCCATGGACTCGGTGCCACGCATCTCGCGCGCCCAGAAAATGGACGCGCTGTCCTCGCAAGCCAATATCGCCGGCTATCGCGCCGTGATCGAAGCCGCCAACGCCTTCGGCCGCTTCTTCACCGGCCAGATCACCGCCGCCGGCAAGGTTCCGCCCGCCAAGGTCTTCGTGGTCGGCGCCGGCGTGGCCGGTCTGGCCGCCATCGGCACCGCCGCCAATCTGGGCGCAGTCGTTCGCGCCAACGACACCCGCAAGGAAGTCGCCGACCAGATCATCTCGATGGGCGGCGAATTCGTCACCGTCGACTATGAAGAAGACGGTGCCGGTACCGGCGGCTACGCCAAGGTCATGTCGGAAGGCTTCCAGAAGGCTCAGCGCGATACCTACGCGCAACAGGCCAAGGAAGTGGACATCATCATCACCACCGCCCTGATCCCGGGCAAGCCCGCTCCGAAGCTGATCACCGCCGACATGGTCAAGTCCATGAAGCCGGGCAGCGTCATCGTCGACCTGGCTGCAGAGCAAGGCGGCAACTGCGAGCTGACCGTTCCGGGCGAAGTCACCGTGCAGCACGGCGTGACCATCATCGGCTACAAGGATCTGCCGACGCGTCTGGCCAAGACCGCATCGACGCTGTATTCGACCAATCTGTTCCGTCTGTCGGAAGACCTGATCAAGACGAACAGCGTGGAACCGGCCGCCGACACCGGCGCTGCCGCCATCCACATGAACATGGAAGACGAAGTCGTTCGCGGCACCGTCGTCATCGACCAGGGCAACGTCACCTGGCCGCCCCCGGCGCCCAAGCTTTCGGCCGCACCGGCGGCTGCGCCCAAGGCAGCCCCGGCACCGGCGGCACACGGCCACGGCCCGAGCACCACGGTGTCCTCGCCGGCCCGCGTCGCCACCATGTTCATCATCGCCGCCATTCTGTTCGGCCTGATCGGCTACGGTGCCCCGACCGCCTTCCTCGGCCACCTGACCGTGTTCGTGCTCGGCTGCTTCATCGGCTACATGGTGGTCTGGAACGTGACCCCCGCGCTGCACACGCCGCTGATGAGCGTGACCAATGCAATCTCCTCGATCATCGTGATCGGCGCCCTCGTGCAGGTGGCCCCGCCCCTGGCCGACGGCATCACCCGTCCCGAAATGCTGATCAAGGTGCTGGCTGCCGTTGCCATCGCCCTGACTGCGATCAATATGTTCGGCGGCTTCGCGGTGACGCGTCGCATGCTTGAGATGTTCCGCAAGAACTAAGGAGATACTAGTGTCTGCAAATCTGGCTACTGTCTCCTACATCGGAGCAACCATCCTCTTCATCCTCAGCCTGGGCGGTCTGTCCCACCCTGAGACTTCCCGCCGCGGTAACTTCTACGGCATGGTGGGCATGGCCGTGGCCGTGATCGCCACCGTGTTCGGCCCGCGCGTCGGCGCCGAAGGCTATGCCTGGATCGTCCTCGCCCTCGTGGTCGGCGGCGCCGTCGGCCTCTACGCCGCCAAGGTCGTCAAGATGACCGAAATGCCGGAGCTGGTCGCGATGATGCACAGCTTCGTCGGCCTCGCTGCCGCCCTCGTCGGCTACGCCAGCTACATCGATCCGTCGATGCACTTCGAAGGCGCTGAAAAGGTCATCCACGAAGTCGAAATCTACGTCGGCATCCTGATCGGCGCGGTGACCTTCTCGGGCTCGCTGATCGCCTTCGGCAAGCTGAACGGCAAGATCGGCGGCAAGCCGCTGCTGCTGCCGGCACGCCACTGGCTGAATCTGGCCTTGCTGATCATCGTGATCTACTTTGGTCGCGAGTTCATCAACGCACCCAGCGTTGAAGCAGGCATGCGCCCGTTGATCGTCATGACCGTGATCGCGCTGCTGTTCGGCATCCACATGGTGATGGCCATCGGCGGCGCCGACATGCCGGTCGTGGTCTCGATGCTGAACAGCTACTCCGGCTGGGCCGCTTCGGCCACCGGCTTCATGCTCAGCAACGACCTGCTGATCGTGACCGGAGCCCTGGTCGGTTCCTCCGGCGCGATCCTTTCCTACATCATGTGCAAGGCCATGAACCGTCAGTTCATCTCGGTGATCGCCGGCGGCTTCGGCACCACCGCCGCCAAGCCGGCAGCGGGCGATGCTGCCCAGCCGGAAGGCGAAGTGACCCCGGTCAGCGCGGCCGAAACCGCCGAGCTGCTGCGCGAAGCCAAGAGCGTCGTGATCGTCCCGGGTTACGGCATGGCCGTGGCCCAGGCCCAGCACACCGTGAACGACATCGTCCAGCGCCTGCGCGCCAAGGGTACCAATGTGCGCTTCGCCATCCACCCGGTGGCCGGCCGCATGCCCGGCCACATGAACGTGCTGCTGGCCGAAGCCAAGGTGCCGTACGACATCGTGCTGGAAATGGACGAGATCAACGAGGACTTCCCGGATACCGACGTGGTCATGGTGATCGGCGCCAACGACATCGTGAACCCGGCGGCGGAAGACGACCCCAACAGCCCGATCGCCGGCATGCCGGTGCTGCAGGTGTGGAAGGCTCAGACTTCGATCGTCATGAAGCGCTCCATGGCTTCCGGCTACGCCGGCGTCGACAATCCGCTCTTCTACAAGGAAAACAATCGCATGCTGTTCGGCGATGCCAAGAAGATGCTGGACGAAGTGCTGGTGGGCCTCGAAGCCGCCTGAGCCTGAATCTCCGCTTCACGAAAGGGGCAGCCTGCGGGCTGCCCTTTTTATTGGCGGAAAAAAGCGGCTATGATGCAGACTCCACATCACTGGAGGCTCGTCATGCGCATGCGTCCCGCATTCCCGGCATTGATCGGCATGCTTCTCTGCAGCGCCGCGCTCAGCGGTTTCGCCCAGACCAGCGCCGCCCCTTCCGCTCCGCCCGCGTCGACCGCAAAGCCGCCGCCCACGCCGAGCAGGGCCCCGCTGGGTGCGCCGCCGCCGATCAGCGATGCAGACGTCGTCAACGCCTATGCGTTCCGCAACAACATGAGCAGCGACCCGGTCTGTCAGGACCTGGCCCGCCAGGCCGACAGCGCCTATGCGGACGGCCAGATGGACAGCGACCAGAAGCAAAAGGCACTGGCACAGATTCGCAGCCGCGCCGCCGCCGCAGGCTGTCTGTAAGGCCCGGACCGGCTCCCTACGCGGCCGCTTCTTCATTTCATCGCAGCCTCCGGGCTGCTTTTTCTTTTCGACGCCGCCGCCCGTCAAGGTGTCGAAATTTTTAACAGAAAAAATAGAACCAAACAATTTTGTTTATATTTATCATCAACTTGTAATTGTGGCATCCGACTTGCTAATCAGTCTCCCGAGTGCATACCATTTTTAGGGAGATAACGATGACTCAATTGAAGATGATCCGTGGTTTGGTGGCTGCCGCCTTGATTGCCGCCTCCGCTTCCGCCAGCGCCGCGCTGGTTTTTGTGGGTTCCTGGCACGTTGGCGATGGTCCGAAGTGGTCCGACCAGACCCAGATCGCCTATTCCGGCCAGGAAGCCGCAGCCCTGTTGTTCGGCGGCAATGCCTCCGACTACAGCATCTCCACCATTTCCAATCTGGTGAACGACATCAACTTCAGCGCCTGGATGGACGGCTACGGTCTCGGCATCACCGGCATCTTTGCGCAGAACTTCGACAACGGCAATCTGTACACGCCGGGCGTTCGTTCCGCCTACATCCTGGACAATAGCTGCTCCAACCGCTACAGCGACATCAACTCCCCGTGCACGGATCAGTTCGTGAATTACGCGTTCCGTGAGGAAGTGCCGGAGCCGAGCCCGCTGGCCCTGTTCGGTCTGGCCTTTGCCGGCCTGGCATTTGCGCGTCGTAAAGTCTGAGCGCTGGATTCCTCCGCCAGAAAAAACCCGCCGCATGGCGGGTTTTTTCTTTCTCGAAACCTCATGCTTACTGTTGCCCGTAGCTCCTGAACAGGGCAAGCACCTTTTCCATCTCCTCGCCGCCAAAGCGCGCAATCATGTAGTGGAAGGGCGGAATCTCCATGCCCAGGCAGGCCAGGCTGGTGGCAAATAGCGAGTGGGTATGCACGACTGCGCCGATTTCGGGTCGGGCCGCATAGATGTCGCGATGGAAACGCCATTCGGATGAAGGCTTGCGCACGCCATCCGTGGTGCCGTCGATGCGCATGAACACCATGTCGACCGCCAGGGACTTGGCGTAATCCATGCCAGTCGGCGTGACGATAAAACCGTCGCCGCAACGTGCGCTCACATTGCCGGCCGTGCCGCGATTGATGCCGCAGGCGTTCATGTCCAGCGCGCATTCGAGCACGGCGGACTTGAGCTCGTTCACTGCGTGAGTCGAGCCCGTAACTGCATCAATTGCTGCGGCGGGAAAATACCGTGTTCGGTGATGATGCCGGCAATCAATCCGGCCGGCGTCACGTCGAAGGCAAGATTGCGCACCGCGCAGTCGGCAAGGCCCAGCGCATGAATGCCGAGCTCTTCCGGCTCGCGCTCCTCAATCGGAATCGCAGCGCCGTCTGGGCAAGCAAAATCGATGGTTGATACCGGCGCGGCAACATAGAAGGGCACGTTATGCGCGCGTGCGGCCAGTGCCTTCAGATAGGTACCGACCTTGTTGGCGACATCGCCGTTGGCGGCAATGCGGTCGGCGCCGACGATGACGATATCGACCTCGCCGCGCATCAGCAGCAGGCCCGCCGCATTGTCCGCGACGAAGCTGCGCGCAACACCGGCCTGTCCCAGCTCCCAGGCGGTCAGTTGTCCCTGATTGCGCGGGCGCGTCTCGCTGACCCAGACGTGCTGGCGCAAGCCTGCTTCATGGGCGGCGTAGATCGGCGCCAGGGCCGTGCCATGCGCCACCGTCGCCAGCCAGCCGGCATTGCAGTGCGTCATGACTTGCGCGGTGCCGGTGCGGGCGGCGGCATGCTCGATCAGGGGCAGGCCGTGACGGCCGATGGCGGCGTTGGTCGCAATGTCTTCTTCCGCAATTGTCTTGGCTTCGCGCCAGGCCGCAGCCAGTCGTTCGGCCTCGGGCAGCCCCCTCAGAACGGACTGCATCCGTGACAGCGCCCACTGCAGATTGACTGCGGTCGGCCGGGTTGCCAGAAGCAGGGAGCAAACGGTGGCGAGCCTGTCGTCGTCGGCCCCATCCTTGAGCCCCAGCGCCAGCCCGTAGGCCGCGGTCGCGCCGATCAGCGGCGCGCCGCGCGCCTGCAAGACCCGGATCGCATGCGCCGCATGGTCGATGTGGGTCAGGCGGACATAGGAAACTTCAGCGGGAAGCCGCGTCTGATCGAGGATGACGACGGCATCGCCATCCTCGACTATCGTGCTGAATCCGCTATTCAGCATGCTGAGCCCTTCAGTTCAGCGCGCCGTGGCAGTGCTTGAACTTCTTGCCGCTGCCGCACGGACAAGGATCGTTGCGGCCGACCTTGGGCTGATGATGTTGCACCGGCTGCGGCGCGCCTGCGGGGACCGACGCTTGCGCTTCCTCGCCCGCGCCGTCGTCGTCGAATTCGGCATGCTGGTACTGCACGTTTTCGAGCGCGGGTTGCTCCAGCTCCTGAATCTCCTCGGCGGACTGGATCTGGACGGTCATCAGAATGCGCGTAACGTCCGTGCGCACGGTGTTCAGCAGGGCCTCGAACAGTTCGAATGCCTCGCGCTTGTATTCCTGCTTGGGATTCTTCTGCGCATAGCCGCGCAGATGGATGCCCTGACGCAACTGATCGAGCGCGGACAAATGCTCGCGCCAGTGCGTGTCCAGGCTTTGCAGCATGATGCTGCGCTCGAAGCCGTGCCAGGCCTCCAGGTTCACCTGCGCAATCTTGTCCGAATACGCCTGATCGGCTTCCGCAATCACGCGCGCCAGCAGATCGTCGTCGTCGAGATTGCTGTCGGCGGCCAGCCATGCCGCGACCGGCAGATGGAGCTGATATTCGCCGCCCAGCGCATGTTCGAAGCCGGGCAGATCCCACTGCTCCTCCATGCTGTCGGCAGGCACATGGCCGCGGAACAGTTCCTCGATCACGCCGCCGCGCATGGCCGTTACCGTTTCGGAGATATCCGTGCTCTCCAGCAGCTCGTTGCGCTGCTCGTAGATCACCTTGCGCTGGTCGTTCGACACATCGTCGTATTCAAGTAGTTGCTTGCGGATGTCGAAGTTGCGTTGCTCGACCTTGCGCTGCGCGCCTTCAAGCGAACGATTGACCATGGCGTGTTCAATCGCTTCGCCTTCGGGCAGCTTGAGGCGAACCATGATGGCGTTGAGACGGTCACCGGCGAAGATCTTGAGCAGCGGGTCTTCGAGCGACAGGTAGAAGCGGCTGGAGCCCGGGTCGCCCTGACGGCCGGCACGGCCGCGCAACTGGTTGTCGATGCGGCGCGACTCGTGACGTTCGGAACCGATGATGTGCAGACCGCCGGCAGCAACGACCTGGTCGTGCAAGGGCTGCCATTCGGTGCGGATCGCATCGATCTGCGCCTGCTTCTGCTCATCGGACAGTTCGGCGTTCTCGCGGATCGCATCGATGCGCTTCTCGATGGCGCCACCGAGCACGATGTCGGTGCCGCGACCGGCCATATTGGTGGCGATCGTGATCATGCCGGGGCGGCCCGCCTGAACGACGATCTCGGCTTCGCGCGCATGCTGCTTGGCGTTGAGGACCTGATGCTCGATCTTCTCGTGCGACAACAGGTTGGACAACAGCTCCGAATTCTCGATCGAAGTCGTGCCGACCAGCACCGGCTGCCCGCGCTCGCGACAGGACCGGATGTCGTCGATGATGGCCTTGTACTTTTCAGCGGCAGTGCGATAGACGAGATCATTCTCGTCCTTGCGCCGCACCGGGCGATTGGTCGGGATGACGACGGTTTCGAGGCCGTAGATGCTCTGGAACTCGAAGGCTTCGGTGTCGGCCGTGCCGGTCATGCCGGCCAGCTTGCCGTACATGCGGAAGTAGTTCTGGAAGGTGATCGACGCCAGCGTCTGGTTTTCGGCCTGAATCGCCACACCTTCCTTGGCCTCCACGGCCTGGTGCAAGCCGTCGGACCAGCGCCGGCCGACCATCAGGCGGCCGGTAAATTCGTCGACGATGACGACTTCACCGTTCTGCACGACGTAATGCTGATCCTTGTGGAACAGGTTGTGCGCACGCAGGGCAGCGTACAGGTGGTGCATCAGCGAGATATTGGCCGGCTCGTAGAGGCTGCTGCCCTCGGGCAGGATGCCCAGTCGGGTCAGGATTTCCTCGGCCTTTTCGTGGCCCTGCTCGGTCAGCAGCACGCTATGCGCCTTGAGATCCACCGTAAAGTCGCCGGTGTCGACCTCGCCTTCGCCCTTGGCCGCTTCGCCCTGCTCCAGCAGCGGCGGCACGGCGTTCATCTTGATGTACATCTCGGTGTGGTCTTCGGCCTGGCCCGAGATGATCAGCGGCGTGCGTGCCTCGTCGATGAGGATGGAGTCGACTTCGTCGACGATGGCATAGCTCAGCTTGCGCTGCACGCGCTCGCCGGCCGAATACACCATGTTGTCGCGCAGATAATCGAAACCGAATTCGTTGTTGGTGCCGTAGGTAATGTCGGCAGCATAGGCCTGCTGCTTGTCGTCGTGGGGCATCTGCGACAGATTGACGCCGACGGAAAGGCCCAGGAAGCGATGCACCCGCCCGACCCATTCGGCGTCGCGGCTGGCCAGGTAGTCGTTCACGGTAATGACGTGGACGCCCTTACCGGACAATGCATTCAGATACGCAGGCAGCGTGGCGACCAGGGTCTTGCCTTCGCCGGTGCGCATTTCGGCAATCTTGCCGTCATGCAGGACCATGCCGCCGATCAGCTGCACATCGAAGTGGCGCATGCCGTAGACGCGCACGCTGGCTTCGCGCACCACGGCAAAGGCTTCGGGCAGGATGTCGTCGAGTGACTCGCCGGCGGCAAGACGCTGGCGGAATTCGTCGGTCCTGGCGCGCAAGGCATCGTCGTCCAACGCCTGCATGGCGGGCTCAAGCGCATTGATGCGGGCGACGGCCTGGGAATACTGCTTGATCAGCCGGTCATTGCGGCTGCCGAAAAGCTTCTTGAGAACGCCGGAAATCATTGATGTGCAGCCAAGACTGGCTTTGAATTCGAAACGTCGATTCTAACATGTGGCTGATTGCCGGCCGGTTGCAGTCAGCCCCAGCAATGCGGAGAAAGAACACCCCACGCAGCCTTGGCGCAGGGCCGCCCTGACCAAAGGAAATCCCGTGGGACAAGCCAAGACGGCACGCACCGGATGGCGCAATACGTACTGGAAGTAAACCGGCCCCCCCCCTTTCCCGGGAAGGGGTTGGGGGGACGGCAAACTCAGCGGCTCGCGTACCTCGCCGCTTCCTGCAGAAAACGGTTCGGATTCTGCGCCACGCCGCCGACGCGAACCTCGAAATGTAGATGCGGCCCGGTGGAACGGCCGGTCGTGCCGACCGCGGCAATCTTCTGGCCGCGCTTCACCAGCGCGCCGGGCTGGACGAAGATCTGCGAGGTATGCGCATAGCGGGTCGTGATGTCGTTGCCATGGTCGATTTCGATCATATTGCCGTACTGCGGATGCTGCTCGACATTGCTCACGATGCCCGCGGCCGCCGCGTAGATGGGCGTGCCGGTCTGGGCCGGGAAATCCACGCCTTCGTGCATGGCACGGTGGCCAGTGAAAGGATCGATGCGCCAGCCGTAGGTGGATGCATTCCAGGCCGAGTTGATCGGCAGCGAAGTCGGCAGCATGGCGTGACGGATACGGCTTTCCAGCACCTGCGCCTCGATCAGGGCCATGGCGTCGCCGCGCTCCTCGACCCGCTCTGACAAGGCATCCACCAGCTGCTCCAGTTCCGGCGTGGTCAACACCTGCTCGCGCACCAGCGGTCCGCCGCGACCGTCGGCCACCTGCTTGATGTCCTGAGCCTTCAAACCGACCGACTGGGTCAGGCGGTCGCTGAGGCTATCCAGACGCGACAGTTGCGCCTGCATCTGGCCGAGCTTGATGGCCATGACATTGAGATTTTCGCGAACCAGGGTATCGCGACGCTCGGTTTCTTCCGCCTGAATGGCGCGCAGCACGCTGTTCAGCACCGGCAAGCGCACATCGGCGGCATGCTGAACAGCCAGATAGGAAATCAGCGAGGACAGGCTGAAGACAAGCAGCGACAGGGCAAGAACGGACAACAGGACATGGCGACCGGTGATTACGAGGGTACGCGCCGTTGCCAGCTTGTCGGATACGAGAATAATATGCACGCCTTGACTCCCTTTGTACTCCAGAACCCCATGTCAGCCAGCCGCAAATCCGGCACGCCGCCAACGGTGACTACGCTTCTCGAATCGGAAGCCCATGTCGCCCGACTCACCGCTCATGCAGGCCGGCTGTTGCAGTTGCAGCGCCAACTGGAGCTCGCTCTGCCCAGGCAGTTGACCAAGGTGGTGCGGGTGGCCAACTATCGTTTGGGGAAGGTTGTTATCCACGCCGTCAACGGCGCGGTCGCCGCCAAGGTGCGGCAATTAGTCCCCGGTCTTGTCGAAAAGTATCGGCAAAACGGGGCAGAGGTTAATGAAATAGAGATAAAAGTGCAACCCATGAATCCCGTTCAGATCAAGCCAAGGGAAGAGCAGGTTGCGGTTATTGGCGATAAAGCAAAGCAAGGACTAACCAACCTCGCCCGCAGCCTGCCCCCGGACGCGCCTTTGCGACTGGCGCTGGAGCGGCTGGCCGCCAAGAAGTAGCGGCTTACCTCCCAACCTCCTTTCCGAGAAAGGAGGTGATTTCCGTTCGCCGCTCCCCAAGTAAGGGGCGCTTCGTATTATGGGTTTATGCGCGTGTTCGCTCCGCGAACGGACCGCTTTTAGCTACGGCATAACGTCCGCTACGCGGACATTAGCCTGCACTGAAACTTCGTTTTGCTTGGGACGGCCCGGCGCAAAAGCTACGCAGAGGGCAGTCTCTCCGTAGCTTGGACGATTACGCCGCTTGCGGGTAGAGATGCAGGATGCGCTCGGGCGTGGCCTTCGGATCGGCGAAGCTGGCCCACTCCCAGGCGGCGGCGTCATCGAGCACGGCGCGCAGCAGCTTGTTGTTGAGGCCGTGGCCCGACTTGAAGGCCGAAAACGCGCCGAGGATAGGATGGCCGGCCACGTAGAGGTCGCCGATGGCGTCCAGCACCTTGTGCTTCACGAATTCATCGTTGTAACGCAGCCCGTCGCTGTTGAGCACGCGATACTCGTCCATGACGATGGCATTGTCGAGGCTGCCGCCAAGGCCGAGGCCGTTGGCGCGCATGTATTCCACGTCCTGCATGAAGCCGAAGGTGCGCGCGCGCGCCACTTCGCGGATGTAGTCGTTGTCGGCGAAATCCACCGAGACCTGGCGGCCGGTCTGATCCACCGCCGGGTGATTGAACACGATGGAGAAATCGAGCTTGAATCCCTCGTAGGGATCCAGTTGCGCCCACTTGTCGCCCTCTTCCACGCGCACCGTCTTCTTGATGCGGATGAACTTCTTGGGTGCGTTCTGCTCCTCGATGCCGGCGGACTGGAGCAGAAAAACAAAGGGCGCGGCGCTGCCGTCCATGATGGGCAGCTCGGCCGCATCGACGTCAACGTAAATATTGTCCACGCCCAGACCGGCCAGTGCGGACATCAGATGTTCGATGGTGGAAAGCTTGGCTTCGCCCTGCTGCAGCGTGGAGGCCATGCGCGTATCGCCGACGCCGTTGGGGCGGGCGGGCAAATCGACGGGCGGGTCGAGATCAACGCGACGGAACACGATGCCGGTATCGACCGGCGCCGGGCGCAGAACCATGGTGACCTTGACGCCCGAGTGCAAGCCGACGCCGGTGGCGCGAACCAGGGTTTTCAGTGTGCGTTGCTTCAACATCTCGCTAATAGCGCCCGAACGTGTTTTTGGTTGACTTCCCGCGAACGGGGACAGGGCAAGGGCCTGTTTCAGATGTTGTATTTTAGCGCAGCGCGGCCCGGATGCATGGGGAGGAGGCGAATCGACCCCATGCATCCAGACTATTGCCGGCGTACTGCCAGAACCGGCTTAGTCCGCCTGGCGACGGAGGAAAGCCGGGATGTCGTACTTGTCCACACCGCTGGCCGTCATCGAATCGACCATAGTGTTGCGGGCACTGCCGCGGGCGCTGGTAAACATGCCGCCCACTTCGCCGCCCATATCGACGATCTGATTGTCGGTACCCGTACGCAGACCCATGCCTTCGTTCATCACGGTCTTCAGCACCGGCTTGGCGCCCTTCATGACGGCGCCGCCCAGACCCGTGGCGACCACGGTTACGCGCAGGCTGTCTTCCATCTCGTTGTCGAAGACGGTACCGAAGATGATGGTGGCATCCGGCGCCGCGTAGGTGCGGATGGTGTTCATGACTTCGCGGACTTCCTTCATGCCCAGTTCGTCGCTGGCGGTGATGTTGACCAGCACGCCGCGCGCGCCGGACAGCTCGATACCTTCCAGCAGCGGGCTGGCGACGGCCTGATCGGCGGCGATGCGGGCGCGGTCTACGCCGGCAGCGGAAGACGAACCCATCATGGCTTTGCCCATTTCGCTCATCACGGTCTTCACGTCTTCAAAGTCGACGTTCACCAGACCCGGGATATTGATGATTTCGGCAATGCCACCGACGGCGTTGCGCAGCACGTTATCGGCCTCACGGAAGGCCTGCTTCATGCTGACGTCTTCGCCCAGGACTTCCTGCAGCTTCTCGTTGAGGATGACGATCAGCGAGTCGACGTTGGACGCCAGCTCGCTCATGCCTTCTTCAGCCAGGCGCATGCGGTTTTCGTATTCGAACGGCTTGGTCACCACGGCCACGGTCAGAATGCCCATCTCCTTGGCCACTTCGGCAACGATGGGTGCAGCGCCGGTACCGGTGCCGCCGCCCATGCCGGCGGTAATGAAGGCCATGTGCGCGCCCTGCAGCACTTCGGCGATGCGCTCGCGCTCATCTTCGGCAAGACCGCGCGCCTTGGCTGGCTTGCCGCCTGCGCCCAGACCCGGGCCGAGTTGCAGCTTGACCGGCGCGCTCGACTTGGCCAGCGCTTGCGCGTCAGTGTTCACGCAAATGAACTCGACGCCCTTCACGCCTTCGCGAATCATGTGCTCGACGGTATTGCCGCCGGCACCGCCGACACCGATCACCTTGATGATCGTTACGCCGTCTTCTTGCCCGGCGTTTTCTTCACTATCAACAAACTCAAACATCTTCGCCTCCTTCAGGGTTACTGCCAAAAGTTAAAAATACAAACCTCAAAAACCTGTCCCACTGCGAAGCGCGAGTTCCGCACCGCGGGGGAGTCGAGAGGGGGCTGCCCCCTCTGCGTCTTAAACTGGGCGGGCTTTACCCGAACCTCCATCAGAAGTTTTTCGCAAACCAAGCCTTCATTCGCCCGAGTACCTGGGCAAAGCTCGTCGGGTCCTGCACCTTCATGCCGCGCCGCGTCTGGGCTGTGCCTTCCAGCAACAGGCCCATGGCGGTCGAGTGGCGCGGGTTCTTCATGAAGTCGCGCAGATTGCCCTCGTACTGCGGCACGCCCAACTTCACGGTGTTGTGGAAAATCTCTTCGCCCAGCTCGACCATGCCGGGCATGGCGGCGGAACCGCCGGTCAGCACGATGCCGGCGCGCAGCAGGCGCTCATAGCCGCTCTTGTGCAGCTCTTCCTGCACCTTCTGGAAAATCTCCTCGACGCGCGGCTGAATGAAGCCGGCCAGCGCCTGACGCGACAGCGTGGAAGCCGGGCGGTCGCCGACGCCGGGCACTTCCAGCATTTCGTCCGCATCGGCAAGCTGTTGCAGCGCCACGCCGTAGCGGATCTTGATGTCCTCCGCGTCCTGCGTAGAGGTGCGCAGGGCGATCGCAATGTCGTTGGTCAGTTGATCGCCAGCGATCGGAATCACCGCCGTATGGCGGATCGCGCCTTGCGTGAACACGGCGATATCGGTCGTGCCACCACCGATATCGACGAGGCAGACGCCGACATCCTTCTCGTCTTCGGTCAACACCGCGTAGCCCGAAGCGAGCGGCTGCAGCACCAGATCGACGACCTCAAGCCCGCAGCGGTGCACGCACTTGACGATGTTCTGCACGGCAGTGACAGCACCGGTAACGAGGTGCACGCGCACTTCGAGACGGCGCGCATCCATGCCGATCGGTTCCTTGACGCCGTCCTGACCATCGACGATGAACTCCTGCACCAGCGTATGCAGGATCTGGTCATCGGCCGAAATCGGCGTGGCGTTGGCGGCTTCGATGGCGCGCTCGACGTCGTACTGCGTGACTTCCTTGTCGCGCACCACGGCCATGCCGTTGGAATCCTTGCTCTTGATGTGGCTGCCGGCAATGCCCGTATACACGCGCGTCACCTTGCAGCCGGCCATCATCTCGACCTCGGCGATGGCACGCGAAATCGCGTTGACCGTGGATTCGATATTGACGACGACGCCCTTCTTGAGCCCCTTGGACTCCTGGGTGCCGAGACCCAGCAGCGTCATCTCCCCCTCGGGCGTGAGTTCGGCCACCACCGCCAGTATCTTGGAGGTGCCGATGTCGAGGCCGACGATCAGATCTCTTTGTTTTTCTTTGCTCATTATTAACCGTTACGCGCGGGGCGCAGGGTGAAACCGTTGGGATAGCGCATGTCCACAGCGACGATCTGTGCCTGGCTGCGCTTGATTGCATTCGGGTAGTACTCGGTGAAACGCGCGACCCGTTCGGCCAGCGGCAACTTGGCCTGGTCGCGGCCCAGATCCAGCAAAAGCCCGTTGTCCAGACGCACCTGCCAGGCTTCGCGCGCGGAAAGCGCGACTGCCCGTGGGTGCAAATTGATCCTGGCCAGCGCCTTTTCGAACTGCTTGTAACGCGCCAGCACTTCGGCCGAGCTACCTTCCGGGCCGGAGAACATGGGCAGCGGCAGATCGATGCTGCCGGCGAACACTTCGCCGTAGCTGTTCACGAGGCGCGGTTCATCGTCGATGCCGCGCCAGCGCGCCACCGGCACATGTTCCTCGATGCGCAGCTCAAGGCGATCCGGCCACTGGCGACGCACCTCGACGCGGCGCACCCAGGCCAGCTTCTCGAAGGCGGCGCGCGCCGCATCGATATTCACGGTGAAAAAATTGCCCTGCACCACGCCTCGGGCGGCGCTTTCGATCTGACTTTTCTGCACCTGGGACAGCTCGCCCAGCACGCGCACTTCGCGCAGCGGATAAAAGGGCAGGCGCTGCAAGGCGATCACCGCCGTCCACGCCAGCGCCACGCTGGCTGCGATGATCAGCACGTCGGCGCAAAGATTGAGCAGCGACGGCTGATGCCAGAAGCCTTCACCCGCCGGCTTCTGCTGACGTGCCGCCTTCTGCGGGCGGGATGCGCGCGCGGGCCGCGAAGCGCCGTAGCGCTCCGACTTGCCACCCGATGCGCGCAGACGTTCAAGCATCAACGGTGTCCTCCAGCAGGCGCACCACCAGATCGGCGAACGGGATACCGGCGGCCTTTGCCGCCATCGGCACCAGCGAATGGTCGGTCATGCCCGGTGCGGTATTGGCTTCGAGACAGTACTGCTTGCCTGCGGCATCGAGCATCACGTCGATGCGCGCCCAGCCGCGCCCGCCGATCACGGCGTAGGCACGCAGCGCCATGTCCTGCATGGCCTTGATTTCGGTCTCGGACAGACCGCACGGAATCCGGTACTCGGTATCGTCGCGCAGGTACTTGGCGTCGAAATCGTAGAACTCGGTCGTCGGCACGATGCGGATGGGCGGCAGCGCCCGGGCATTTTTGCCGGTGCCCAGAATGCCGACGGTATATTCGCCGCCCGCCAGGAAACCTTCGGCCATGACGATGCTGTCGTACTTGGCCGCTTCCTCATAGGCGGCCTTTAGCCCGCCCGGCGTCTTGACCTTGCTGATGCCGATGCTCGAACCTTCATTGGCCGGCTTGACGAAGAGCGGGAGCCGCAGTTGCTCTTCCACGGCGGCGAAATCGCTGTCGGCGTCGAGCATCACATAGTCGGCCACGGGCAGGCCGGCGGCCTGCCACACCAGCTTGGTACGCCACTTGTCCATGGCCAGGGCCGAGGCCAGGATGTCGCTGCCGGTGTAGGGAATACCGAGCAGGTCGAGCGCGCCCTGGACCGAGCCGTCCTCGCCGCCGCGACCGTGCAGGGCGATGAAGGCGCGCTCAAAGCCATCACGCTTCAAATCCTCAAGCGGACGCTCGGCCGGGTCGAAGGCATGGGCGTCCACGCCGGCACCCTGCAATGCAGACAGCACGGCGCCGCCGCTCTTAAGCGACACCTCGCGCTCCGCCGACGTTCCGCCGAACAATACAGCCACTTTGCCGAATCCCTTCCCGCTCAAGCTTCTACCTCTGACTTTCCGTGCACTTTTTCGCCGACGATGCGCACTTCGCATTCGAGTGCGACACCGAATTTCTGCATCACTACAGCCTGAATCTGGCCGATTAGCATTTCTATCTCACTTGCCTTCGCCGCACCCTGTGGATTAACGATGAAATTGGCATGCTTTTCCGAAACCTGCGCCCCGCCTAGCTTTAGCCCCTTCAGACCGGCCGCCTCGATGAGCCGCGCCGCGTGGTCGCCGGGCGGGTTGCGAAACACCGATCCGGCGTTCGGCAAGGACAGGGGCTGACTGTTGATGCGCTTTTCCAGCAGGGCGCGAATGCGCTCGCGCGACTCGTCGCCATGCCCGCGCTGAAAACGGAACCAGGCGCCGGCGAATATTTCGTCATCCGCCATCAGCGGCCTGACATGGCGATAGCCGATTTCGAAATCGTCCGGCGTACGAACCACCTTCTCGCCGCGGCGATTCAAGAGCAGCACCTTCTCAACGAAGGGCCAGGTTTCGCTGCCATAGCAGCCCGCATTCATCGCCAGCGCGCCGCCCACCGTGCCGGGAATGCCGGCCAGAAACTCCGCTCCCGCCAGGTCGTGTGTCGCGGCAAAGCGCGCCGCCTTGGGCGAGGCCACGCCGGCTTCGGCGTAGAGGCTGCCGTCCGCCTCCAGGCGCAGGGTCTTGAGGGCCGAATGCGTCAGTATCGCCGTGCCGCGAAAGCCGCCGTCGCGGATGAGCAGGTTGGAGCCAAGACCGATCATCAACAGGGGTTCATCTTTTGGCAGTGCTGCCAGCAGGGTTGCGCAGTCGTCCAGATCAGCCGGCCAGGCGGCGCGTGTCGCAGCGCCGCCGGCGCGCCAGGAAACATGGCGCGACATGGGCTCGTCGCTGCGCAGCTCGCCGCGAAATCCGGGAATGGCGTTCATCGACCGGCGCTCAGCTCCACCACGCGGGCGGCCACGCCGCCGACCGAGCCGGCGCCCATGGTCATGACCACGTCGCCCGGACGGGCGGCGTCGAGGATGGCCTGCGGCATCTCGGCAATGTCTTCGACGAACACCGGCTCCACTTTGCCGACCACGCGAACCGCGCGCGCCAGCGTTCGGCTGTCGGCGGCGACGATCGCCTGTTCGCCGGCAGGATAAACCTCGCCGAGCAAGAGACCGTCGACGGTGGACAGCACCTTGACGAAGTCCTCGAAACAATCGCGCGTGCGCGTGTAGCGATGAGGCTGAAAAGCCAGCAGGATACGGCGCTCGGGAAAGGCGCCGCGCGCGGCGGCCAGGGTCGCGGCCATTTCGACAGGATGATGGCCGTAATCGTCGATCAGGGTGAAGCTGCCCGCGCCGTCGACGCAAGGCACTTCGCCGTAGCGCTGGAAGCGGCGACCAACGCCGTTGAACTCGGCCAGTGCTTTCTGGATCGCGGCATCGCTGGCGCCGACCTCGGTGGCGACCGCTATCGCGGCGAGCGAGTTGAGTACGTTGTGCATGCCCGGCGTATTGAGCACCACGGGGAAGCGCGTGACCTTGCCGTTGGTGCGCACGCAGTCGAAATGCATCTGCGAGCCTTCGGCGCGCACATTTTCGGCACGGATATTCGCCGCCTGCTCGATGCCGTAGGTCACCACCTGCTTGGTGATGCTGGGCAGAATTTCGCGCACTTCCGGATCGTCCACGCACAGAACCGCCACGCCGTAGAAAGGCAGGCGCTGGATGAAGTCGATGAAGGCCTGTTTCAGCTTGCCGAAGTCGTGGCCGTAGGTCTCCATGTGGTCGGCGTCGATATTGGTGATGATGGAGATCACCGGCGTCAGGAACAGGAAGGACGCGTCCGACTCGTCGGCTTCGGCGACAAGGAATTCGCCCTGCCCGAGACGCGCATTGGCGCCGGCGGAATTGAGGCGGCCGCCGATGACGAAGGTGGGGTCGAGTCCGGCTTCGCCGAGGATGCTGGCGACCAGGCTGGTGGTCGTGGTCTTGCCGTGGGTGCCGGCGATGGCGATGCCCTGCTTGATGCGCATCAGCTCGGCCAGCATCTGGGCACGCGGCACGATGGGCACATGGCGCGCACGCGCTGCGACGACCTCCGGATTGTCTTCCTTGACCGCAGTGGACACGACCAGTGCGTCGGCCATCGCCACATTTTCTGCGGCATGGCCTTGCATCACGTTCACGCCCAGCCCCTTGAGGCGGCGCGTCGTCGCATTGTCGGCGAGGTCGGAACCGCTGACCTTGAAGCCCTGGTTCGCCAGCACCTCGGCAATGCCGCTCATGCCGGCGCCGCCCACGCCTACGAAGTGAATGTTCTTTACTTTGTGCTTCATGGGGCGCCTCGATCAGTGAGGAATGGTGAGTGACACATTCGGCGACAGCGTCGCACAAACATCGGCAACGGCCCTGGCTGCATCGGGGCGCGCCAGATCGCGGGCACGCTCGGCCATCTGCAGCAACTGGGCACGGCTGAGGTTCTGGATTAGCGACAGTTTCTCGGCGGTCAGCTCGCTCTGCGGCAGCAGAATGGCGGCGCCGGCGTTGGCGAGGAAACGCGCATTCGCGGTCTGATGATCGTCGACCGCGTGCGGGTACGGCACAAGAATGCTGCCGACGCCGGCCGCCGCGAGCTCGGCGATGGTCAGCGCGCCGGCGCGGCAGATCACGATATCGGCCCACTCATAGGCGCCGGCCATGTCGTCGATGAAGGCCACGCAATTGGCGTTGACGCCGGCCTTTGCGTAATTGGCCTTGAGCGCCTCGATCTGCTTCTCGCCCGATTGATGGACGATGACCGGCCGCTCGTCTTCCGGCATCAGCGCCACGCCCGCCGGAATGATTTCGTTCAGCGCCTGCGCCCCCAGGCTGCCGCCGACGACGAGCAGGTGCAGGGGTGGCTGACGCCCGTCGAAGCGTTGGGCCGGCGGGGCCAGCGCCGCGATTTCGGCGCGCACCGGATTGCCGACCCACTCGCTGGCCGGAAAGACATCGGGGAATCCGGTCAGTACGCGCGCTGCCATGCGCGCCAGCTTTTTGTTGGAAAGTCCGGGGATCGAATTCTGCTCGTGCAGCACCAGCGGAATGCCCAGGCGCTTCGCCATCATGCCGCCTGGAAAACTGATAAAGCCGCCCAGGCCCAGTACGACGTCGGGCCGGATGCGCTCCAATTCGCGCTTGGCCTGAGACAGCGCGCCGAGCAAATTGAACGGCAGCATAAGCTTGCGCAGCAGGCCCTTGCCCCGCAAGGCGCCGAAACGCACCCAGCACATTTCGATGCCGTGCTTGGGCACAAGCCGCGCTTCCATGCCGTCGGGATGCCCCATCCAGACAACCTTCCAGCCGCGCGCCTTCATTTCTGCGGCGACAGCGAGGCCCGGCATGATGTGGCCGCCGGTTCCACCAGCCATAATCAGGAGGGTCTTCATGCGCGGTTCCCTCGCATCAATTGACGATTTTGGCTGCGGCCGGCACTACGTGCCTTAACTTCGGCTGCGCCGAAGTGAGCCTTCACCGAAACAGGCAACCTCCTCATGTTCGGTTCCCTCGCATGAGTTGCCTGTTTTCCCAATCCACTCGCAGGAGGATCGCCAGCGCGACGCAGTTGGCGACGATGCCGGAACCGCCGAAGCTCATCAGCGGCAGGGTCAGGCCCTTGGTCGGCAGGAGGCCCATGTTCACGCCCATATTGATGAAGGACTGCACGCCGATCCAGATGCCGATGCCCTGTGCGACGAGCGCGCCGTAGATGCGGCCCAGACCGAGCGCCGTCTTGCCGATGGCAAAGCAGCGTTGCACCAGCAGCGCGAACATGAAGACGACCACGCAGATGCCGACGAAGCCGAGCTCCTCGGCAATTACCGCGAGCAGAAAGTCGGTATGCGCTTCCGGCAGATAGAACAGCTTTTCAACGCTGGCGCCGAGGCCGACGCCGAACCATTCGCCGCGGCCGAAGGCAATCAGCGCGTGGGACAACTGGTAGCCCTTGCCGAACGCATCCTGCCAGGGGTCCATGAAACCGAACAGGCGCTCGCGACGGTACGGAGAAAACCAGATCAGCAGCACGAAGCCGATCAGCAGCACAACGAGCAGCGTGCCGAAGATGCGGACGTTGATGCCGCCGAGGAAAAGGATGCCGATGGCGATACTGACGATGACGACGAAGGCGCCGAAGTCAGGCTCCTTGAGCAGCAGGAAGCCGACCAGCAGCATGACCACCGCCATCGGGCCGAAGCCCTTTTTGAAGCTGCCCATCTCGGCGAGCTTGCGATGGGTGTAGTCGGCGGCATAGAGCACGGCAAACAGCTTCATCAGCTCGGAGGGCTGCAGATTGATCGGGCCGAGCGGCAGCCAGCGCTGCGCTCCATTCACCGAGCGCCCCACATGCGGCACGATGACCAGCACCAGCAGGAGCACGCCGGCAATGAAAAGGTAGGGCGCAACCTGCTGCCAAAAGCGTATCGGGATCTGGAAGGCAGCTACGCCACAGATCGTTCCGATCGCCAGGAAAAGGCTGTGGCGAATCAGGAAGTAACTGGCTTGATAACCGGTGAAACGACTGCCCTCGGCCATGGCGATCGAGGCCGAGTAAACCATGACCAGTCCAAACATCAACAATCCGAGGCCGCACCAGAGCAACACCGAGTCCACTTCAGACGGAGGAACGATCTGCCTCGAGGTGCTCTCCCCGCCGATACCAAAACGCTGCAGCAGAGACGCGATCATGCCCCGCCCTCCTGAAGTTCGCGCACGGCGGCGATGAAGACCTCGGCGCGATGCGCGTAATTGCGGAACATGTCGAGGCTGGCGCAAGCGGGCGACAGGAGTACTGCGTCGCCCGGCTCGGCAAGCCCAGCGGACAGGCGCACGGCGGACGGCAGATCGACCGCGGTGTGCAGAGCGACGCCGCAGCCTTCGAGCGCCGCTTCGAGCACGCCCGCATCGCGACCGATCAGCACCACGGCGCGCGCGCTAGAAGTCACCGCTGGTTTGAGCGGCGAAAAATCCTGCCCCTTGCCGTCGCCGCCGGCAATCAGGACAACCTTGTGATCCGGCCCAGCCAGTTGTCCCTCAAGCGCGGCCAGCGTCGCGCCGACATTGGTACCCTTGGAGTCGTCGTAATAACGAACGCCGCTTACCTCGCTGACGAATTCGACACGATGCGGCAAGCCGCGGAAGGTCTGCAGGCCAGCCAGCAACCGGTCCATCGGCAAACCCAGCGCTGTGCACAGTGCGAGTGCCGCAAGTGCATTACTTGCGTTGTGCAGCCCGTTGATCGGCAGTTTCGACAGCGGCATCAGTACCTGATCGCCTCGCGCCAGCCAGGCCTCCTCCCCTTTGTAAACCAGGCCGAAATCATGGGCGTGGGCCGGCACATCGAGACCAAAGGTCAGCAACGGACGGCCGGCGATCACCATGCGGCGCACGCGCGGATCGTCGCGATTGATGACCTGCGTGCCGTCGTGCCGGGTGCAGCCGTCGCCCTTGCCAAAGATGCGCGCCTTGGCTTCGGCGTACTCTTCGAGATTGATGTAGCGGTCGAGATGATCGTCGCTGATGTTCAGCACGGTCGCAGCGTCGGCGTTGAGCGAGTTCAGGGTTTCCAGCTGGAAGCTTGAGAGTTCGAGCACCCAGATGCGCGGCAGCGCATCGCGGTCGATACGATCAAGCAGCGCGCTCAGGGCGGCCGGCGAGATATTGCCCGCCACTTCCGTGTCGTAGCCCGCCGCCTTGCATAGGTGGCCGGTCAGCGCCGTGGTCGTGGTCTTGCCGTTGGTTCCCGTAATCGCGATCACACGCGGCATTTCTGCCGCGGAATGGAGGGCAATCAGGGCATGGGCAAAGAGTTCGATCTCGCCGACGACGGCAATGCCTTTGAGGCGCGCCTGCAATACGATCATCTGTCCGGCCGGCAGTCCCGGCGACAGGGCCAGGGTATCGATGCCGGCCAGCAGTGCATCGCTGAACTCGCCCGTCACCAGCTCGGCCTCGGGCACCGTCTCGCGCAGTTGCGCCGCATACGGGGGGGGGCTGCGCGTATCGGCGACGCGCACGCGCGCGCCCATGCGCGCGCACCAGCGCGCCATGGCCAGCCCCGATTCTCCGAGGCCTAGTACGAGTACATGTTTGCCGCTCAGGTTCATCAACGAATCTTCAGGGTGGACAGGCCGAACAGAACCAGCAGGATGGTGATGATCCAGAAGCGCACGACGACCTGGGTCTCCTTCCAGCCGCTTTTTTCGTAGTGGTGATGCAGGGGTGCCATCAGCAGGATGCGGCGGCCCTCGCCATAGCGTTTCTTGGTGTATTTGAACCAGCTCACCTGCAACATCACCGAAAGCGTCTCCGCAACGAAGACGCCGCCCATGATGAAGAGCACGATTTCCTGGCGCGCAATCACGGCCACGGTGCCCAGCGCCGCGCCCAGCGACAATGCGCCGACATCGCCCATGAAGACTTCGGCCGGATAGGCGTTGAACCAGAGGAAACCCAGCCCCGCCCCGGCCAATGCAGCGCAGAACACCGTCAGCTCACCGGCGCCGGGAATGTAGGGCAGCAGGAGGTATTTCGAGAATACGGCGTTGCCGGCGACGTAGGCGAAGATGCCCAGCGCCGAGCCGACCAGCACCGTCGGCATGATGGCAAGGCCGTCGAGGCCGTCGGTCAGATTGACCGCATTGCTGGTCCCGACGATCACGCAGTAGGTCAGCACGATGAAACCGAACACGCCCAGCGGATACCCGACATGCTTGAAGAAGGGCACGATCAGGTCCGCATTGGTCGGCAACTGCAGCGTGAAGCCGGAGAGCACCCACTGGATGAAAAGGCTGACAACCTTTTCATTGTTCGGCGCCGAAACCGAGAAGGCGATATAGACCGCGGCCACCAGACCGATCAGCGACTGCCAGAAGAACTTGGATCGGGCGGACAGGCCGTCCGGATTCTTGTACACCACCTTGCGCCAGTCATCGACCCAGCCGACCGCGCCGAAGCCCAGCGTGACGATGAGCACGATCCAGACGAAGCGGTTGGACAGATCGGACCACAACAGGGTAGAGACGCCGAGCGAGATCAGGATCAGGCCGCCACCCATGGTCGGCGTGCCGGACTTGGTCAGATGCGTCTGCGGGCCGTCGCTGCGCACCGGCTGGCCGATCTTCTTTTCCGTCAGCCAGCGGATGAAGGACGGGCCGGCGATGAAGGAAATGGCCAGTGCTGTCATGGTCGCCAGCACCGCCCGCAGGGTGATGTAGTTGAAGACATTGAAGGCACGCATGTCCTGCGCGAGCCATTGCGCCAGTTCAAGCAGCATGATGTGTTCCTTCGGAAGAGTTTTGATGGGGTTCGGGCTGAACGGGCAGACGCAAGGCTTCCACGATGCGTTCCATGCGCATGAAGCGCGAGCCCTTGACCAGGACCGTGGTTTTTTCAGACAACATGGGCTGGAGGGCTTGCAACAAAGCCTCGGCGGAATCGAAGTGGGTGGCGCCGACGCCAAAGGCCGTTACCGTGGCGCGCGTCATTTCGCCAAGCGTGAGCAGCGCATCGATGCCGCGCTCGCGCGCATATGCGCCGATTTCCGTGTGGTATTGCTCGCCTGCGTCGCCGACCTCGCCCATGTCGCCCAGCACCAGCACGCGCGGGCCGGAAAATGAGTGGAGCACATCGATGGCCGCACGAACAGAATCGGGGTTGGCGTTGTAGCTGTCGTCGATGACGGTGCTGCCGCCCTGTGCCGCGTGCTTTTGCAGACGCCCCTTGATCGGGCGAAAGGCTTCCAGACCGGCCATCACGCCGGCCAGACTGCAACCGGCGGCCAGCGCGGCAGCGGCGGCGCCGAGCGCATTGCGAATATTGTGTGCGCCGACCGTAGCCAGCCTCGCTTCGCAATCACCCTGCGGCGTTGCCAACCGGATCACATCCGTTCCTTGCGTTGCGGCACTGGCGGAGACAAAGCGCACATCGGCCGCCGCACCGAAACCGAAGGACATGATTCTGCGGCCGCCGGCAACGCCCTTCCAGTATTCGAAAAACTCGTCGTCGGCATTGAGTACCGCGATGCCGTCGGCCGGCAGCGCGGCGATCAGCGCGGCATGTTCCTCGGCGACCGCGGCGACAGTCTTCATGAACTCCTGATGCTCGCGCTGGGCGTTGTTGATGATGCCGACCGTGGCCTCGGTCATGGCGGCGAGCTCGGCGGTCTCGCCCGGATGATTCATTCCCATCTCAATGACCGCAGCCTGATGCATGGCATTGAGGCGCAGCAGCATGGTCGGGACGCCAATGTCGTTGTTCAGATTGCCCGTCGTTGCAAGCCGGTGTTCGGCGCCGACTTCGGCGGCCAGAATGCTGGCGATCATTTCCTTGACCGTGGTCTTGCCGTTGCTGCCGACGACGCCGATGACAGGAATCCGGAAAGTGCGCCGCCACGCCGCCGCGAGCGCGCCAAAGGCGAGACGCGTGTCGTCGACGACGAACAGCGACAAACCTTCAGTAACGTTTTCTGCCGCCCAGGCGCTGTCGACCACGGCCGCGACCGCGCCGGCCTTCAGCACATCGCGCACGAAGGCATGGCCGTCGAAGCGCTCGCCGCGCAATGCCAGGAACAGCTCGCCCGGCTTGATATTGCGCGAATCGGTTGAGACCGAATCGAAGTCGGACGGCGTACCGCACAGGCGCACATCGTTGCCTGCCAGCGCCGCCACAGCGAAAGCCACGCTCATCATGGACGCGCCTCCAGTGCCTTGGCGGCTTCGGCAAGATCGGAGAACGGCAGCTTCTGTCCCCTGATCTCCTGGTAATCCTCATGCCCCTTGCCGGCCAGCAAGACCACATCGGCGGCCCCGGCCCCGGCGATGGCGGTGCGTATTGCATCGGCGCGATCAGGCACGATGGCAGTCGCTGCGGACATGCCGGAGACAATCGCGGCAATGATCGCGGCGGGTTCTTCGTTGCGCGGATTATCGCTGGTGACCACCGTCGCATCGGCATGCCTTTCGGCCACCGCGCCCATCAGGGGGCGCTTGCCGGCATCGCGATCGCCGCCGCAGCCGAAGACGCAGTGCAGGCGACCGCCGCGCGCGGCGGCCACTTCGCGCAGGGTCTGCAAAACCTTTTCCAGCGCGTCCGGTGTATGCGCATAGTCGACCACAACCAGGGGGCGGTTCCTGTCGGCCTCGCCACCCAGCGTCTGCATGCGGCCCGGTGGCGGCAGCAATCCGGCGCAGGCGCGAACCGCATCCTGCAAGCCGATACCGTAGGCGCGCAAGGCGGCGATCACGGCCAGCACGTTAGAGGCATTGAAACGGCCGATCAGTCGCGATTGCAGGCGCAGGCCGTTCACTTCGAAGCTCAAGCCGCTGCCGTCCATGAGCAGGCGCTCGGCCGAGAGGTACTCGTCCACCGGCGCTTTTACACTGTTGAGCGTGTAACCGATGCAGGGAATGCGACGGTTGATGTGCGCCAGAATCTGCAAGCCGAAGGGATCGTCGAGATTGATGACGGCAGCCTTCAGGTCGGGCCAGTCGAACAGGCGCATCTTGGCGGCTGCATAAGCCTCCATGCTGCCATGGTAATCGAGATGGTCGCGCGTGAAATTGGTGAACACGGCCACGGCGAAGCGCGTCGCATCGACGCGGCCTTCCTCTATGCCGATCGACGAAACCTCCATGACGCAGGCGTCGGCCTCATCGGCGACGAAATCGCTCAAGGCCTGCTGCAGACTCAATGCATTCGGCGTCGTGTTCGGGCTCGGCACCAGCGCGCCCGGATAGCCGTTGCCCAGGGTACCGACAATGGCGCAACGCTTGCCGAGCTGTTTGAAGCTCTCGGCGAGCCATTGACTCACGGAGGTCTTGCCGTTGGTGCCGGTCACGCCGGCAAGCCATAGCTGGCGCGAAGGATTGCCGTAGACCTCGGCCGCCAGCGGCGCCACAATGTGGCGCAAATTCTCCACCGCAATCTGCGGTACGTCGAGCGCGCCGATGTCCGCGCCGCTGGCCTCGTAAATCACCGCGGCGGCGCCACGCTCAAGCGCGGTTTCGATGTATTGGCGACCGTCGTTCAGCTCTCCCGGATAGGCCAGGAAGACGTCGCCCGGCCCCACCCGGCGCGAGTCGGCGGCCAGCCGGCGCATGGGAACGCCGGCGGTGCGAAGGGCGGCGAGAATATCGGGAACGCTCATGTGCATTACATGCTCTCCTTGACGTCCTCGTTGCCCAGATCGATCGGCTTCATGGGCGCATCCTGCGGCACACCCAGCGTACGCAGCGCGCCGGCCATCAGTTGCGCGAACACGGGTGCGGCTACGTCGCCGCCGTAGTACTTGCCAGCGCTCGGCTCATCGACCATGACCGCGACGATCAGGCGCGGGTCGGAGGCTGGCGCGAGGCCGACGAAGGACGCGATGTACTTGTTGGTATAGGCGCCCGCCTCAGCCTTGTGCGCGGTGCCGGTCTTGCCACCAACGCGGTAGCCCGGAATCTGCGCACGCGGGGCCGTGCCGCCCGGCTGGACCACCAGCTCGAGCATGGCGCGTACCTCGCGGGCGGTCTGCGCCGAAAACACGTTCTTGTCGCTGCTGACCGGACCGTTGGCCTTGGTCAGCAGCAGCGGAACCAGATCGCCGTCGCGCGCAAACACCATATAGGCGTGCGCAAGCTGAATCAGCGTCACCGAGATGCCGTGCCCGTAGGACATCGTGGCCTGCTCGATCGGCTTCCAGGTCTTGGCCGGGCGCAGGCGGCCACCGGCCTCGCCGGGGAAGCCCAGCTTCAGCGGCGTACCGAAACCCAATGAATCGAACATCTGCCACATGTCTGCAGGCGTCATGGACAGCGCCATCTTGGCGGCGCCGACGTTGGACGACTTCTGGATCACCTGCGCAACGGTCAGAACGCCGTGCGCGTGAGAGTCCGAAATGGTGGCCGGTCCGATGGTGAGCTTGCCCGGCGCCGTTTGAATCGGCGTATCGAAACGAACCTTGCCTTCCTCCAGCGCAAGCGCTGCAGTAAAAGGCTTCATCGTCGAGCCGGGCTCGAAGGTGTCGGTGAAGACACGATTCCGCAACTGGCTGCCGGCCAAATTCGTACGGTTATTCGGGTTGTAGGTCGGCATATTGACGAGCGCCAGGATCTCGCCGGTCTTGGCATCCAGCACGACCGCGGCGCCCGCCTTGGCGCGATTTTCAGTCACGGCCTGCTTGAGGCTCGAGTAGGCTAGATACTGGATCTTGGCATCCAGCGACAGCATTACGTCCTTGCCCTCGATCGGCTTTTTGATGTGCTCGACGTCCTCGACGATATTGCCGCGACGGTCCTTGATGACGCGACGGCTGCCTGCCTGGCCCGCGAGCTGCTCGTTGAACGCCAGCTCAATGCCTTCCTGACCCGCATCGGCCGCGCCGGTGAAGCCAAGCACATGGGCGGGCACTTCGCCGGACGGGTAGTAGCGGCGATACTCGTTCTGCAGGTGAATGCCGGGCAACTTCATGGCCATCACCCGATCCGCAAGCTCCGGCGGAATCTGGCGCTTGACGAAGACGAAGCCCTTGTCTTCGGCGAGTTTGCGATTGAGTTCGCGCACGTCCATGTCCAGCAGTTGCGCCAGCTTGCGAGCATCCGCCGGTTGCAGCCGCGCATCCTCCGGAATCGCCCAGACCGACTTCACGGGCGTGGAGATCGCCAGGACATCGCCGTTGCGGTCCATGATGCGGCCGCGCGTAGCCGGTACTTCCAGAATGCGCTCGTAGCGCGATTCGCCCTTGCTGATAAGGAACTCGTTATTGATCGCCTGCAAATACAAAGAGCGGCCGATCAAGGCCGCCATGGCACCGAGCAAAAGAATCAGGACCAGCCGGGCGCGCCACGGCGCCAGCTCATCCTTGAGGACCGGACTTTGACTGAACTTCATGCGAGCGCCCCGATCACGGCTTCGGCTCCAGCGCGATGATTTGCGCCGGTTGCGGCGCCTTCATCTGCAAACGTTCCTTGGCGATCTTCTCGATGCGCGCGTGGGCCGCCCAAGTACTTTGCTCGAGTTGCAACTGACCCCATTCGACGTCGAGCGCGCGCATGCGCTGCTGCTCCTTGTCCAGGCCGCTGAACAGCTTGCGCGCCCGGTGATTGGCGTTCACCGTGGCCAGCCCGCAGCCGACGGCAATCAGGAGAAGAATGAGGTTGAGCCTGGCCATGAGTCAGCTCGCCAGCTTTTCTGCGACGCGCATCACGGCGCTGCGCGCACGGGGATTCGTCTGCACTTCGGAGGCGCCCGGCTTCACCGCTTTGCCCACGAGGGCGAGCGTCGGCTTCGGCAGGTCGGCCGCCTTGAGCGGCAGGCGCTTGTCCGGCTGCGGCGGATTGGCCGCATCGCGCATGTAGCGCTTGACGATGCGGTCTTCGAGCGAATGGAAACTGATCACGACGAGGCGCCCACCGGGAGCCAGCGCTGCGGCCGCTTGCGGCAGACTCAGCGACAGCTCCTCAAGCTCCCGATTGACGTGAATCCGTAGAGCCTGAAAGCTGCGCGTCGCCGGGTGCTGGCCCGGCTCACGCGTGCGGACGGCTTTTTCCACGAGCGCGGCAAACTGTCGTGTTGTCCCAATACCGTGTTCGGCCCGAGCAGCAACAACCGCTGCTGCAATCGCATGAGCAAACCGTTCTTCGCCATAGTCCCTCACCACCCTTTCTATCTCGCGTTGCGACGCCTGCGCCAGAAACTCCGCCGCAGTCTCTCCTTTGGTCGTATCCATGCGCATGTCCAGCGGCGCATCGAAACGGAAACTCATGCCGCGCGAGGCGTCGTCGAACTGCGGCGACGAAACGCCGATGTCCAGCAGCACACCATCCACGGCGCCCACGCTCAGCCGACCGAGCACTTCGCTCATCTCGCTGAAGGCGGCATGTATCAATGTGAAGCGCGGGTCCACAATGGCGGCGCCGGCGGCAATCGCCGCGGGATCGCGGTCGAGCGCAATGAGTCGACCGCTCGGGCCAAGCCGCTCGAGAATCGCCCGGCTGTGGCCGCCACGACCGAAGGTGCCGTCGACATAGACGCCATCCGCCCGTATCGCCAACGCATCGACCGCTTCGGCCAGCAGCACGCTGACATGCGCGCCTGCCTGCCCGTTGCTCACAAAGAAAAGTCCTCGAAGCCGGGCGGCGGTTCCGTCGACGACAACGCCTCGAAGGCTGCCTCGTGCTGACGCTTCCAGCCGGCGTCGCTCCAGATTTCGAAATGGCTGCCCATACCCACCAGCCACACCTGCTTTTCGAATGCGGCGACTTCGCGCAATTCGGGCGTGATCAGCAGACGGCCGGCCGCATCGAGGGTGACGTCAAGCGCGTTACCGAGCAACACGCGCTTGGTGGCTGCGGAACGGGGATCGAAGCTGGGCGCGGCGAGAATCCGGTCGCGGATCGGCACCCAGGCGTTTTCGGGATAAAGCAGCAGGCACTGATGCGGATGAGCAGTCAGCACCAGCCGGCCGCCGGCGATCGCCGTCAGCGCATCGCGATGCCGCGCCGGGACGGCCATGCGCCCCTTGGCATCCAGACTGAGTGACGTTGCCCCTTGGAACATCCCGCTTTGCTCCATCCCTGTGTAGAGCGTGGTAACCGGCCACCCGCGGCAGCATGCAGTTCATCGGAATCAGGGCCCTGGACCCATCGATTCCCACTTATTCCCACGTTTTCCCACTTTAGAGGATCATTTTGTCCCGGTCAATAGCCAAATGGCACTTTTCCGAGATATGACAATGACTTAGAAAGCAAAGCCAAGGCCATTTCAAGAAAAATTTTTCCTTGAAAATCAATACTAGGGAATTTGTTTTGAAAGTGCTTTGTTAGCACTGGATGCGAAGGGACGCAAAACGCGATTCAGACAAGAGAAACTGGCCGACTTCCATGGACCACGGATTCAGCGCAAAACAAAACGGCCACCGAGGTGGCCGTTTCATTGGTCGCGCCTTGAGCCCGGCGCAGAGGCGACTGCTAGTTGCTGCGTTTAAGCGGCGTTGCGCAGATAGACGCGGCCGGCAAACAGAATAGCGATGGCGGTAACGAACATGGTGCATCTCCTAGAAAAACAGCCATAAACAAGGCTGGGATGAGCGCTTTATACGCCTGCCATTTAAACGAGTCATCTCACTTGTTTTTATCTCAACATCACGGTCATAAATGCCCCAGCAACCATGGCCTTATGCAAAGAAAATTTCAAAAAAATCAATGTTTTTATGACGCCATAAGAAGCCATAAGCAGGGAAACAATCACATGTTTATAAGTGAAGTTTTCAACGCCTGAGGAGATTGGAAGTTCGCCGATAAGCCGGGTTCTGTCGTGAGCAGTCATTCCTCTGGGCCTGCCGTTACCGACAGGCTCTAGCAGCCTACCCGGAAGCGACGCGAGCAACGTCATTGCTTCCCTATTTGGCCTTGCCCCGGATGAGGTTTGCCATGCCGTCCGCCGTTACCGTGGACGCGGTGGGCTCTTACCCCGTTCATGCTTGCGCATGAACGGCGCCTTGTCAGGCGCCACCATTTCACCCTTACCGGCATCGTGCAAGCACGCTACCCCGATCTCGCGATCGGCGCCTTTCTCATTTAAGAGAGACTTTGCCGCCTTGCGGCGTCAAAGTCAGGCAGGCGGTATCTTTCTGTTGCACTGTCTGTCGCCTTGGGCCATCTTGCGACGGCTTGCTGCGCCCGGCCGTTAGCCGGCATCCTGCTCTATGGGGCCCGGACTTTCCTCCACATGCAAAAGCATGCAGCGACTGCCTGGCGAACTTCCGGCGCGGATTTTACCGCCTGCAGCAGGCGAGCACGCGATTATTTGCCGGCTTGTCCGGGCTGTGCGTCGGCAGCGGGCTCCGCCGGCTTCGTGAGGTTGGGGTCTTGCGTGAAGGTCAGCGCCCCGCTCTTGTCATCGAACACGCCGACCAGCGTGCCGGGATCGGCCGGCTTTTCCTCGAATTGCTGCAGGAGGCAGCTCTCCGTATCGGCGATGTACCAACGCTTGCCCTGGTGCAGGATCCAGCGCGCCTGAGGGGTGCGGAACACCTCGACCTTGAAAGTCCCGTCGCCCATATGCTTGAGATGATGACGGCGTTGGCATTCCGGCATGCGCGACACGACCACCGCCAGATCCCAACCCGAACTCCAGGCAAATTGCTTCTCGCGCACCAGGGTCAGCGAATGATCGCTGCCCTGTATCGGCATGGAGGCCATGTCGGTCGAGCCACATCCGGCCACCAATACGGAGGACGTCAGTACAAGAGCAAAGGAAAGGCGCATCTGAGCTCCTAGTCGAGAAGCTTCCAGGGGAGGGTTTCGCCCGCGCGGAAGGGAACGAGGGCATCGCCTTCGAGATACGGCTGCGAAGCCGGTACCGTCCAATCCTCACGAGCCAGGGTAATGGTGTCGACATTGCGCGGCAGACGATAGAAGTCGGGGCCGTTGAAGCTGCTGAACGCCTCGAGTCGATCGAGCTTGCCGGCCAGCGCAAACGCCTCGGCGTACAGCTCGATGCCTGCGTTCGCGGTGTAGCAACCGGCGCAGCCGCATGCAGCCTCCTTGGTGCTCTGTGCGTGCGGCGCAGAGTCGGTGCCGAGGAAGAACTTTTTGCTCTCCGAGGTCGCGGCAGCAACCAGCGCCACGCGATGGACCTCGCGCTTCAACACAGGCAAGCAGTAGTTGTGCGGACGAATGCCGCCCACGAACAGGGCGTTGCGATTGAGCAGCAGATGGTGCGCCGTGATCGTGGCGCCGATATTGTCGCCCGCAGCCGCAACGAATTCGGCGGCGTTCTTGGTCGTGATGTGCTCGAACACGACGCGCAGTTCCGGGTGGTCCTTGAGCAAGGGGGTCATGATCTTGTCGATGAACACGGCCTCACGATCGAAGACGTCGATCGCAAGGTCGGTCACCTCGCCATGCACGAGCAGCGGCACGCCGAGTTTTTCCATGCGCGCAATCGTGGCGCGGCACTTGTCCAGACTGGTTACGCCGGCATCGGAGTTGGTGGTCGCGCCGGCCGGGTAAAGCTTCAGGGCATGTACGAAACCGCTTTCCTTGAGGCGATCGATTTCGTCGGGCGGCGTGTTGTCGGTCAGGTACAGCGTCATCAAGGGCTCGAACTTCGAGCCGGCCGGCAAGGCGGCCAGAATGCGATCGCGATACGCCGCTGCCATCGCCACGGTGGTGACCGGCGGCCTGAGGTTGGGCATGATGATGGCGCGGCCGAAGCGGCGCGCCGTGTCGGGCAGCACGGCGGCCAGCGCCGCGCCGTCGCGCAGGTGCAGATGCCAATCGTCGGGCCGGATGATCTTGAGGGTTTCCATGGGTTCGATTATACCGGGCCGGCGTCTGTGCCCGGCCGCTTCATCCTTCGGTCGCTCATCCCGCTGCTACTCGTCCTTGAGCTGCAGGGCACGCGCGTAAAGATCGTTCTTGCTTTGGCCGGTGATCTCGGCGGCGAGCTTGGCCGCCTGCCTGGTCGGCAACTCGCCCAGCAGGGCGCGCAAGACACGCTCGCTGTCGGCATCCAGCCCCTGCTGCTCAGGCGCGGCGGACACCGCCAGCACGAACTCGCCGCGCTCGCGATTGGCATCGGCCTTGAACCATGCCTCAGCCTCGCCCAGCGGCATGCGCGCAATCTCCTCGAAACGCTTGGTCAGCTCACGTCCGACCACCAGGGTACGCGCGGGCTCCAGCACCGCCGCCAGATCGGCAACCGTCTCGGCGATGCGATGCGGCGCCTCGTAAAAAACCAGCGTTGCCGGCACCGCCCGCAGGGCGTCGATGGCGCCGCGCCGCGCCGTGGTCTTTGGCGGCAGGAAGCCGGCGAACAGAAAGCGGCTGTCGGTCAGGCCGGCCACGCTGAGCAGGGACACCACGGCGCTGGCGCCCGGCATGGGAATGACGCGATACCCCGCGGCATGGGCCGCCGCCACGGCCCGTGCGCCGGGGTCGGAAATCCCGGGCGTCCCTGCGTCGGAGATCAGGGCCACTTTCTTGCCATCGGCCAGCAGCCCGAGCAGTTTTTCGCTGGCCTCGTTCTCGTTGTGCTCATGCAGGGCGAAGCACGCGGCCTGTATCCCGAAGTGATCGAGCAGAGGTCGGCTGTGGCGCGTGTCCTCGCAGGCGATCGCGTCGGCGGCGCGCAGGCAGGCCAATGCGCGCAGGGTGATGTCGCCGAGATTCCCCAGCGGCGTGGCGACCACATACAATGCAGGCGCGACGAAATGCTCCGAGTAGGAGTCCTGAACAAGCGGCTGAACGGGAGGCATGCTCATGTTGGAAATGTCCATTGAGGTTCGGCATTGTCCCGTCTGCAGGACTTTGGGGCAAGCGCGATGAGCACGGATGCCGTCCGGCAGCGCATAGGCGCCGCCGCCGAGGAACTGGCTGCCCGCCATCTGCTGGCGCACGGCCTGCGCATCGTGGAGCGAAACTTTCGCGTCCGCGGCGGCGAAATCGACCTCATCGCCAAGGACGGCAAGACGCTGGTTTTTGTCGAAGTGCGCCTGCGCAGCCGCAGCGACTTCGGCGGCGCGGCCGCCAGCATCACCGTCCGGAAACAACAGCGCATCATTCTTGCTGCAACTCATTATCTGCAGGCGCACGGTGAGCAAGCCTGCCGCTTCGACGCCGTGCTGCTCGACGCGCTCGACGCCGGCGCCGTGGAGTGGCTCAAGGGGGCTTTCAGTGCGTAGCCTGCTTAGTCTGTTCGCACTATGCTGGACGCTCGCCGCGCACGCCCAGCAGATCCGCGTGCTCATCCAGAGCTCCCCACTGGCGGGCTATCAGTACCACGCCGGCAACGAGCTCTGGAGCCAGTTGCAGACTGGCGATGCGCTGACGCTGGTACGCGAGCCCGACAATCCGCACGACCCCAATGCAGTGCGCGTCGAATGGCAGGGCCGGCAGCTCGGTTATCTGCCCAGGGCCGAGAACCAGGCAGTTGCGGTTGAACTCGACCGCGGCAGCAGGGTCGAAGCCCGTATTGCGCGCCTGCGCGAGGCAAGAAATCCCTGGCAACGAGTCCTGATCGACGTTTTTATCGGGATTTGAGCGCCATTCCCGGTCGTACGTTTCTGTACGCAAGCGGGCTAAAATCGGATAATCGAAGTTTCGCCCGCGCATCGCCAAAACAATATGTCGCTTTCAGAACGCATACACCACCAATTCGCCGATAGCATCGCCACCAAGCAGAAGGCCGTCGCAGACATGGCGGCGCCGATTGAAGCCGCCATTCGCCTGATGGTCGACAGCCTCAAGGCCGACGGCAAGATTATGGCCTGCGGCAACGGCGGTTCGGCGGCGGACGCGCAGCACTTTGCCGCGGAGCTGCTCAACCGCTTCGAAATGGAGCGCCCGCCGCTGGCAGCCGTTGCGCTGACGACGGACAGTTCGACGCTGACCTCGATCGCCAACGACTACCGCTACGAGGAGGTTTTCTCCAAGCAGGTGCTTGGGCTCGGCCGCAGGGGTGACGTGCTGCTCGCCATATCCACCAGCGGCAACTCGCCCAACGTCATCGAAGCCATCCACGCAGCGCACCAGCGCGGTGTGCACGTGGTTGCGCTGACCGGCAAGCAGGGCGGCAAGATGGCGGGGCTGCTCAAGGAAAACGACGTACATCTGTGTGTGCCGGCCGATCGTACCGCTCGCATTCAGGAAGTGCATCTGGTCGTGCTGCATTGTCTGTGCGACGGGATTGACCATTTGATTCTCGAACAATAAGGAAACGCCATGCGCAACTCCGCTTCCCGCTTCACCTCCTGCATCTCCCTGCTCGTCATGGCCGCCTCCCTGGCCGGCTGTTTCGGTGCGGTCGCCGTCGGCGCCGGCACCGGCGTACTGGTGGCGACCGATCGCCGCAACACCGAAGTCTATCTGGCCGACGAAGCCATCGAGATTCGCGTCGGCAATGCCATCGGCCAGCAGATCGGCGACAAGGTGCATGTCAATGCAACCAGTTACAACCGCATGCTGCTGCTAACCGGCGAAGTGCCGGATGCCGCGACCAAGGATCTGGTCGAGAGAACCGCCATCGCCAACAGCAACGAGATCAAGCGTGTCACCAATGAACTGCAGGTCAGCGGTATCAGCAGCTATACGGCGCGCAGCAACGACACCTATCTGACGTCCAAGGTCAAAGCGCGCTTCCTCGATGCGGCCCGCTTCTCGATCAATCACGTCAAGGTCGTGACCGAGAACAACTCGGTCTATCTGCTCGGCCTGGTGACGCAGAGTGAGGCGGACGCCGCCGTCGAAATCGCACGCACCACCGGCGGCGTGCAACGCGTGATTCGCGTGTTCGAAATCATCAGCGACGAACGGGCACGCCAGATCGACCGTTCGGGTGGCAGGGGCTCCCCCGAGGACAAGCCGGCCGCCAAGTCATAAGCGGCATGCCGGACTTCGAACGCAAGATTTGCGCGCCGGCGGAGCTGGCCCGGCGCGCGGCTGATCTGCCTCGTCCGCTGGTGTTCACCAACGGCTGCTTCGACATCCTGCATCGCGGCCATGTCACTTACCTGGCGCAGGCGCGTGCCCTTGGCGCCTGTCTGATCGTCGCGGCCAACAGCGATGCTTCGGTCAAGCGACAGGGCAAGGGCGACGACAGGCCGGTCAATACGCTGGCAGACCGCATGGCGTTGCTCGCCGCGCTGGAGTGCGTCGATCTCGTGACCAGTTTTGAGGAGGACACGCCGATAGCACGCATTCTCGAATGCCGGCCCGATGTGCTGGTCAAGGGCGGCGACTGGACCGTGGACAGAATCGTCGGCGGCAAGGAGGTTGTCGAATGGGGGGGCAAGGTCGTGTCCATCCCGTTTCTTCACGACCGCTCAACCACCGCTCTGCTGAAGAAGATCAGGAGTCTGTAGCACCTTCATCCTTCTGCGGTGAGGGGCTGGTCTTTCTCAATATGGCCTCGCGTACCAGTTCGACATGCATGCGCAGCGTGTACAGCATGTCGGAAAAGGGCAGCGGGGTCGGCAGGCGATTCACGTGCGACTCGATGGCGTCGAGCCGTTCAAGCCATTCGGCTTGGCTATGCGCCTCCGGATTACGCTCGATGTCGGCCTCCAGGAACTTCAACTCCCCGTAGCGCTTGTAGATGCGTGAACGGATGCGCCAGCCATACAGACTGGGCGCCAGCTTGAATATCGGCACCAGCAAGGCCAGCAGGGGAATCAGCATGACCACCATGCGGTCCACCAGAATCGCCGCCCAAAACGGCAAATAGCGCTGCAGGAAGGGCTTGCCCGACTTGTAGTAGCGTTCGGCCTCCGGCGCCAGCGGGAAGTCCACGCTGCTGGCCTTGGGAAACTCCTTGGGGCCCTGGAAAATGCCCGCTTCGCCATGTATCTCGCTGGCAGCCTGCAGCAGCAGACCCATGAGCGCCGGATGCAGCTCCTCGCTGACTGCCAGCGTGGCCGCCGGAGCGACGAGCTGCACGTCGTCCTCGGGCATGTGCCGGATCAGATCGATGCTGCCGGCAGGCAGGGTCAAACGGGCCAGGGAAGGAAAGCGGCGCGTGTAGGCCTCGGCCTCGCTCAGACTCATGAGCCGCACACCGGGCGTGTAGAGGAGTTGCCAGACCAGGGCCGAAGTCGGGGTGCCGACGACCAGCGCCGCGTCGAGCTGGCCTTTCTGCAGGCGTTCGGCAACCGGCACGCCGCTCAGCGCCAGCAGACGGCTATTGCGCTCGTTGACGCCATTGGCATGCAGCAGCTCCAGCGCCAGATAGCGCGTGCCGCTGCCTTCGGTTCCGACGGCAATGCGTTTACCCCGCAAATCGCTGAGGTGGGTCAGAATTGCCTGCTCCGGCCCGGCGCGATAGAAAATCCACAAGGGCTCGTAATACAGGTTGCCGAGCGAGCGTATGGTTTCTTCCGGATTGGCCTGAGTACTGCCGCCCTGAATGAAGGCAGCTTCGGCCTCGCCATTACGCAAGCGGTCCAGGTTTTCAATCGCACCTGCGGACGGCTGGATGACCAGCTCGATGTCGTAGCGCGCCAGCACATCCTTGTATTTGAGCGCAAAGCGTTCATAAGCGCCGCCGGCAGCGCCGCTGGAGAGCGTCATCTGGTGCGGTGGCGCCGGCTTGATGAACTGCGCGGTCACATAGAAGCCCAGGGCGATGATGGCCAGGGCCGGCAAGGCAATCGCAATCAGATCGCGTGGCGAATATGCGCGCAGGCGCAGCTTGCGTATCAGTTGCTCACGTTTGGTCAGCGTAGTCATCGGCTTCCCGCATGTTTGATATATCGTTAGTCTAATCGAGCCTGTGCCCAAATCGGCGCAGCCGTGTCACGGCGCTTGCAGAACGGCCGACCCCGAAGTCAGGTCGAAAAAAAACGGCGCCCGAGGGCGCCGTTCTTCAGCATGTTGCCAGAGTGTCGATCAGACAGCCTTGGCTTCGTGCATGGCCTTGATCTGGTCGGCCGAGTAACCCAGTTCCTTCAGGATGTCGTCGGTGTGCTCGCCCAGCAGCGGGGAAGCCTTGATTTCCGGCGTCATGTCCGAGAACTTGATCGGCGAACCGACGGTCAGGTACTTCTCGCCACGATCCGGGTGATAGACCTCGACGATGGTGCCGGACTCACGCAGCGACTTGTCTTCGGCGATTTCCTTCATGGTCAGAACCGGAGCGCAGGGGATGTCGAACTTGCGCAGGACGTCCACGGCTTCGAACTTGGTCATGTTGGCCAACCAGCCTTCGATGTAGGCGAAGATGTCGAAAATCTTGTCCTGACGAGCACGCGGGGTGTTGTAGGCAGGATCGTCGATCCATTCCGGCTTGCCGATAGCGCGGCAGATCGGTTCCCAAGCGTGACCTTGGATGGTGAAGTAGATGTAGGCGTTCGGGTCGGTTTCCCAGCCCTTACACTTCAGAACCCAACCCGGTTGGCCGCCACCGCCGGCATTACCGCCACGCGGCACGACGTCGGAGAACTTGCCGTGCGGGTACTGGGGATACTCTTCCAGGTAGCCGATCTTGTCCAGACGTTGCTGGTCGCGCAGCTTGACGCGGCACAGGTTCAGCACGGAGTCGGTCATCGAGGCAGCAACCTTCTGGCCCTTGCCGGTCTTCTGACGTTGCAGGATGGCGGTCAGGATGCCGATGGCCAGGTGCATACCGGTGTTCGAGTCGCCCAGGGCGGCAGCGGAAACGGTCGGAGGACCATCCCAGAAACCGGTGGTGGAAGCAGCGCCGCCAGCACATTGAGCAACGTTTTCGTAGACCTTCAGGTCTTCATAGTGGTGGCCTTCGCTGAAGCCCTTGACCGAAGCGAGGATCAGCTTCGGGTTCAGTTCCTGGATGCGGGCCCAGGTGAAGCCCATACGATCCAGTGCGCCCGGGCCGAAGTTTTCGACCATGACATCGGATTCCTTGATCAGCTTTTCCAGGACTTCCTTACCTTGCTGGGTCTTGGTGTCCAGGGTGATCGAGCGCTTGTTGCTGTTCAGCATGGTGAAGTACAGCGCATCCTTGTCAGCGATGTCGCGCAGTTGCGAACGGGTCACGTCGCCAGAGCCGGGACGCTCGACCTTGATCACGTCAGCGCCGAACCATGCCAGCAGCTGGGTACAGGCCGGGCCGGCTTGCACGTGGGTGAAGTCGATGATCTTGATGCCTTCGAGCGGTTTGTTACTCATGATCGGTAATTTCCTTATCAATCGTTAGCTTGGTTCCTGAAACGGGCTTCCATGGGGGAATTGTTTGCTTCAGGAAGTGAAAACTCCACCTTGAAATCCTCTAGGTGGCCGGCACGGGCCTGGGGCTCGTCCATTCGGTATGTCCGGTGTGGCCTGATTGAGAACCTGAGCCGGTCCGGAGACTTTCTATACTAGTGCCCACCTGACAGGGCTGTCAAGCATTCGCCCCGCCATGTCGCGGCAATAATCAGGGGCTTAGAAGGGAATATCGTCTTCGAAATCGCCCGGATTGCTGTTGCCGGCCGGTTTGCGCGGGGCGCTGCCGCCCGATCCGCTGCCGTAACCGCCCGAAGCACCGCCGCCGTAACCGCCACCCCCGCCTTCGCGCGGTGCGTCGCCCATGCCTTCACGGCGGCCCAGCATCTGCATTTCGGTGGCTTCAATTTCGGTGGTGTAACGGTCCTGGCCATCCTTGTCCTGCCACTTGCGGGTACGGATGCGGCCTTCGACGTAGACCGGCGTGCCCTTCTTCAGGTACTGGCCGGCGATTTCCGCGAGGCGGCGGTAGAACACCACACGATGCCATTCGGTGATTTCCTTCTTCTCGCCGCTTGCCTTGTCCTTCCAGCTTTCGGTCGTCGCCAGACGGACATTGCAGACGGCATCGCCGTTGGGCATGTAGCGGGACTCCGGGTCCGCCCCGAGATTGCCGACAAGAATCACTTTATTTACCGAAGCCATCTCAACTCCCTAGTTTCATGAGTGTGCGGGCGGCGGGTTCGTCCCAGCCGCCGATTTTTACCTTGAGGCAGGCAACCCCCTCATCCGGAATCACCACTGCCTCCGTGACGCCGTCAACCCTCGCCAAAGCCGCAGACAAACGCTGCGCGGCAGCGCCATCCATAGGCTCGACATGGAACAGCAGGGTGCGTACCGCCGGTGGCGCGCGCATGGAGATCGCCAGCAGCAGCCAGGCGACGGCCAAGCCGGCAGAAAACACGAAGACCGACTCCGAGCCAACGTGCTGGGACAGAAAGCCGCCGAGCGCGCCGCCGAGGAAGAGGCCGAAAAACTGGAAGCTATTGTATACGCCAATGGCGGTACCTTTGCTGCCCGCCGGGGCAATCTTCGATATCAGCGACGGCAGCGTTGCTTCAAGCAGATTGAAGGCAACGAAGTACAGGAACAGGGTCGTCAGCACGCCCACGTAAGCATTGGCAAACACCGCCATCAACAATAGCGACAGAAACAGCAGAGCCACGGCGCCGCAGAACACCTGCTTCATCTTGCCGTACTTTTCGGCAACGATGATGGCGGGCACGATGACAACAAAGGAAACGACCAGGATGGGCAGATAAACCATCCAATGGCGGTCGACAGACAAGCCGCCGACGCTGACCAGCAGGAAGGGCACGACGACGAAAAGCCCGCGCATGGAGGCATGCAGGCTGAAGATGCCGAAGTTCAGGCGCTGCAGCTCGGTGTTCCTGAGCACGGCGCCGATCTGGCCGGGAACGGTGCCGGCGTCGGCATGCTGACGGCTGATGGATGGCGTCGGCACGACGAAGCGCACCACGGCCATGGCCACCAGGGCCAGCCCCCCTGTCAGGGCGAAGATACCCGACACGCCTATCCAGTGCTTGAGCGCCGGGCCGAGCACCATGGAGGCGCCGAAGGTCAGGCCTATGCTCATGCCGATCACGGCCATGCTCTTGGAGCGGTGCTCTTCGCGGGTCAGATCGGCGATCAGGGCGATCACCGCCGAGGAAATCGCGCCGGTGCCCTGGATCAGGCGGCCGACGATGATCAGCGCAATGCTGTCGGCGCTGGCGGCGACGAAGCTGCCCAGCGCAAACAGGACCAGGCCGGCGTAGATGACGGGCTTGCGGCCGATGCGATCGGACAGGAGACCCATGGGAATCTGAAGCAGAGCCTGGGCCAATCCGTCTATGCCCAAGGCCACGCCGATCAGCGTCGGGCCGGCGGCGCCCGGCAGGTCCTTGGCGTACAGGGCAAGCACTGGCAGGATGGAGAACATGCCGAACATGCGCAAGGCGAATACCAATGCCAATGCCAGGGTTGCTCGGGTTTCGTGGGGGGACATCTTGACGGCAGAAGTCATGCCTGTGATACGGAGGGAAAAGCGTTATATTAGCTGGTTCTTCCAGCAGTTAGCCACACGCTTCTCCCTCATGGACTCGATCAAGATCCGCGGCGCACGCACGCACAATCTCAAGAACGTCAATCTCGACCTGCCGCGCAATCAACTAACCGTGATCACCGGCCTGTCCGGGTCCGGCAAGTCCTCGCTCGCTTTCGACACGCTCTACGCCGAAGGCCAGCGCCGCTATGTCGAGTCGCTGTCGGCCTACGCACGCCAGTTCCTGCAACTGATGGAGAAGCCGGACGTCGATCTGATCGAAGGCCTGTCGCCGGCAATCTCGATCGAACAGAAGGCCACCAGCCACAATCCGCGCTCGACCGTCGGCACCGTCACCGAGATTCACGACTACCTGCGCCTGCTCTACGCCCGCGCCGGCACGCCGCACTGCCCCGAGCACGGCCAGCCGCTCACGGCCATGAGCGTTGCGCAGATGGTCGATCATGTGCTGGCACTGCCCGAAGACACCAAGCTGATGATCCTCGCGCCGGTTGTGTCTGGCCGCAAGGGCGAGCAGCAGGACTTGTTCACCGAGTTGCGCGCCCAGGGTTTCGTGCGCCTGCGCGTGGACGGCGAAGTCTATGAGATCGACGCGCTGCCCAAGCTGACCAAGAGCCAGAAGCACGATGTCGATGTGGTCGTCGATCGCCTCAAGGTGCGCGCCGACCAGCGCCAACGTCTGGCCGAATCCTTCGAAACGGCACTGACCCACGCCGAAGGCCGCGCCGTTGCGCTCGAAATGGACAGCGGCGTCGAACATCTGTTCTCGGCCAAGTTCGCCTGCCCGATCTGCAGCTACTCGCTGCCCGAACTCGAGCCGCGCCTGTTCTCCTTCAACAATCCGATGGGCGCCTGCCCGACCTGCGGCGGTCTCGGCCAGATCCAGTTCTTCGATCCCTCGCGCGTGGTCGCCTATCCCCACCTGTCGCTGGCCGCCGGTGCCATCAAGGGCTGGGACAGGCGCAACCAGTTCTACTTCCAGATGATCGAAAGCCTCGCCGCTCACTATGAGTTCGATGTCGGCGCCGCCTTCGAGGATCTGCCCGCCAAGGCGCAGGAAATCGTGCTGAACGGCTCCGGCAAGGACCAGTTGCGCTTCACCTACCTCAACGAACGCGGCCAACGCACCACCAAGACGCATGCCTTCGAAGGCATCGTCCCCAGCCTTGAACGCCGCTACAAGGAAACCGACTCGGTCATGGTGCGCGAGGAGCTGTCCAAGTACCTCAACAACAAGCCCTGCCCCGAGTGCGCCGGAACGCGTCTGCGCAAGGAAGCTCGCCACGTTCATATTGGCGACAAGAACATTGCCGAGATCAGTCACCTCTCGCTGATCAATACACGCGACTATTTCAATCTGTTGAAGCTCGAAGGCCACCGCGCCCAGGTGGCGGAAAAGATTGTCAACGAGATCACCAGTCGCCTGTCCTTCCTGATCAATGTCGGCCTCGACTATCTGTCGCTCGACCGCTCGGCCGAGACGCTGTCCGGCGGCGAGGCGCAGCGCATCCGGCTGGCCTCGCAAATCGGCTCGGGCCTCACCGGCGTCATGTATGTGCTCGACGAACCGTCGATCGGCCTGCATCAGCGCGACAATACGCGTCTGCTCGAAACCCTGACCAATCTGCGCGATCTGGGCAATACCGTGATCGTGGTCGAACACGATCAGGAAGCCATCGAGACCGCCGACTACGTGGTGGACATCGGCCCCGGCGCCGGCGAGCACGGCGGTCGCATCATCTCGCACGGCACGCCGCAGGAAGTCACGGCCGACCCGAACTCGCTGACCGGCGCCTACCTGTCCGGCCGCCGCTGCATCGCCACACCGAAAAAACGCACCGCGCCCGACTCCGAGCGCCAGCTCGTGATCCACAACGCCAGCGGCAACAACCTGAAGCAAGTGAACATGAGCATCCCGGTCGGCCTGCTCACATGCATCACCGGCGTGTCCGGCTCGGGCAAGTCCACGCTGATCAACGACACGCTGTACGCAGCAGCAGCCCGTCATCTCTACGGCTCGTCGGCAGAACCGGCGGCGCACGATGCCATCCTCGGCCTTGAATATTTCGACAAGGTCATCAACGTCGACCAGTCGCCGATCGGCCGCACGCCGCGCTCGAACCCCGCCACCTACACCGGCGTGTTGACGCCGATCCGCGAACTCTATGCCGGCGTGCCGGCGGCGCGCGAACGCGGCTACGGCCCCGGCCGCTTCAGCTTCAACGTCAAGGGCGGCCGTTGCGAGGCCTGCCAGGGCGACGGCATGATCAAGGTCGAGATGCATTTCCTGCCCGACATCTTCGTGCCGTGCGACGTCTGCCACGGCAAGCGCTACAACCGCGAAACGCTGGAAATCCGCTACAAGGGCAAGACGATTCACGAAGTGCTGCAGATGACCGTCGAGCAGGCGCGCGAATTCTTCGATGCCGTGCCGGTCATCGCCAAGAAGCTGCAGACGCTGGTCGATGTCGGGCTCTCCTACATCACGCTGGGGCAGTCGGCCACCACGCTGTCGGGCGGCGAGGCCCAGCGCGTCAAGCTCGCGCTGGAGCTGTCCAAGCGCGATACTGGCCGCACGCTCTACATCCTCGACGAACCGACCACCGGCCTGCATTTCCAGGACATCGAGATGCTGCTCAAGGTGCTGCATCGCCTGCGCGACGACGGCAACACCGTCGTCGTGATCGAGCACAATCTGGACGTGATCAAGACGGCCGACTGGATCGTCGATCTGGGCCCCGAGGGCGGCGATGGGGGCGGCCGCATCATTGCGACGGGCACGCCGGAAGACGTCGCGGCCAACACACTGAGCCACACGGGACGCTATCTGGCCAAAGTACTGGCGCAAAAACCACTGGGCAGGAAAAAGACTAAAGCCTCCTGATACTGCCCAAGGGTATTGGGGGTCTGCGCCCCCTCAAACGCCGTCTATGGTTTTCTGGGCCGGAATTTCCACGCGGTTGCGACCGCGCGCCTTGGCCAGATAGAGCGCGCCGTCGGCCTTGGCCAGAAGGCCGTCCACGGTAGGATCGGCACCGGGGTACTCGGCCACGCCGAAGCTGGCCGTCGCACGGATCAACTGGTCCCCGTCGCTGATCGGATTTTGTTCGAAAGCCTGGCGAATCCGCTCAACCGCCTGAATTGCCTCGGGCAGCGGGGTGCCCGGCATGAGGATGGCAAACTCCTCCCCGCCGAGACGGCCGACCGTATCGATCTCGCGAACCGACGCCTCCAGCAGGGCGGCCCGGTTGATCAGCACATGGTCGCCAGCCGCATGGCCATAGGTATCGTTGATGGTCTTGAAATGATCGAGGTCCAGCACGGCCACCGTCAGGGAGCTGCCGTAACGCTGGGCACGCAGCACCTCCTGCTCCGCTGCCTGCATGAAGGCGCGGCGATTGGGGATGCCCGTCAGCACGTCCATGCGCGCCAGCAGCTCGGCCTCCTCCTTGCGCTTGCGCAACTCCTCCGTCGCCTGGGCGACCTTCTGCTGCAGCTCACCATGCGCAAGCGTGACGCGTTCGGCCATGGCATTGATGTTGTGACCGAGCGACTGCAGCGTACGCGCCTCTTCCGGAATCACGCGCGCCCCGAGTTCGCCGCGGCCGATGCGCTCGACCACATCGATGATATGGATCAAGGGCCGCGTAATGCCGCGCGCCATGCGCAAGGCCAGCCACACGCCGAGCAGCAAGCCGCCCAGCGCGATATCGAGGCCGATGAGCATCTGCGTATTGCGGACTTCCACCAGACGCTGACGCGACACATCCAGAACGACATAGCCCGAGGTTCGCGACAGCGAGCGTCCGCCCGGCGTCGGTTCGCTGTAGATGTCGTCCAGCGGCAGCACGGTGCGGTTGACCGGAACGACCAGTACGATGCGGTCCGGCTTTTCCAACAGGGCTTCACTTTCCGGCAGCTCCAGCGGCAACGGAATGCTGTCGCCCGTTCGCACCAGTACTTGGCCGCGCTCATTCAATATGGCCACGCCCAGGATGTCGGGATCGCCCTTCTGCGCTGCATCCGCCAGCGTGCGCAGCATTTCGCGGCTGCCCGAGAAGATTCCGTATTCGGCAGCTGTGCCGAGCTGCTTTGCGATGGCCCGGCCGCGATCCTTGAGCGCCACCTCGACTTCATGGAAGTTCCAGCTCACATAGATGACGGAGAGCAGCGCAGCGACCAGAATCGCCGGCAGCAACGCCAGCATCAGCATGTGATTGCGAAAGCCCAGACCGTTCACATGCCCTCCCGATTTTGCAGCTGAAGGCGCAGGGCATCTTCGCTCAGACGAAAACCCAGCGAGCGGGCCACGCTTGTGTTTACGCTGACCACGAATTCGACCGGGCTTTGAACAGCCGGCACAGGCGCGTCCACCTGCAGCGCGCGCACGGTGCGCGCGGTCTGGCTGCCGATCTGAACTGGCGTCGAATACAGGGCCAGCATGGCGCCTGCGCGCACATAGGCCGGAGAAAAACCGATCAGGGGAACCTTTTGCCGGTAGGAGGCGAGCAGAATATTCTGGATCGAGCCGCCGTTATAGACGGCGGCATCCGGAACCACCAGCAGCAGGTCGTTTTCTTCGAGCACCCGACGCAGCGCCGCATACAGATCGGCCTCGCCGTCCACCTTGTAGATATTGGCCTGCAAACCCAGATCGGTGGCGGCCTTTTCCAGTATGGCCTGAACGGCTTGGGATTCAGGTCCGAGCATGATGCCTACCCGCCGCATGTGCGGAAAGGCATAACGCAGCAAGGCCATCTGGCGCACCGGCGGCTGATCGAGCACGATGCCTGTAACGGGCCCCGCCAATCTGCGACGCTGCGCTTCGAATACTGCGCGCTGCAGCAAGGTCGCGACAATCGGCGTCCGCCCCAGACGGCCGCCGGCCGACGCCTCTGCAAGGCCGATGAATGCCGGGCTGCCCACGCTGACCAACAGCTTCACCTGCGAGGGGATGCCCTGGGCGACTTCCGTCCATGGCCGGATCGACACGTCGGCCTGCGCATCTGCGCGCAGCAGGCCGGCACGCACCTCTTCCGCCACAGAGCCATAGTCGGCGCTCCCCTCGCTGACGGCAATCCACACCGCCGCCTGTGCCGACGATGCAAGCGCAATGCTCATGCTCAGCAATAGCAGCAGGTAGCACTTGAACAAGGCTCAGAACTCCGTACGCAGTGTCAGGAAAGCCCGTCGGGGCACAACCGGGACGACGGGATCATCGACGCCGGGCTGAATGAACTCATAGTGGTCTCCTTCCAGCGCCTGTATCGTGGCCGCAATCTCGCTTCTCGCACCCGCCAGGCGGAAATGTCTGGCCAGACGCAGATTGGTCACGCCATAAGCATCCAGGCGCTGGCTTGGCCGCCAGCGCCAGTTTGCGGCGCCGACGTGAGAATACATCAGCGCGAACTCCCAATTCGCCGGCAAATCCTGGAACCATGCCGCCGAATAGCTGTTATGCGGCGTGCCGTCCTGCAGGTCGCGCTGGGTATCCGATCTCGTGCTGGTGAATGCCTGCGCAAACCACAGGCGGGTTCCCGCTCGGGGCCGCCACTGCACCTGATATTCGAGCCCCTGGAGATCGGCATCGATGGCGTTCACATAGTCATTGATATCGTAGGTGTTCGGCAGCGGCAGGTGGCGGCGCGTCAGCAGGCCGCGTATCTGCTCCTTGTAGGCGCGCACATCGATCAGGAGCGCCTGTTTGCGGAAGTCGCCGAGCCAGCCTACTTCCTGCGAATAAATACGTTCCGGCCTGGCGCCACCGGTAGCCCGGACCTTCCAGTCAAGCGGACGGCCACCGGGAAGCATCGCTGGCGCTCCGGTCTGCGGATTGATCATCGGGCTGTTACCGTACAGCTCGAACAGCGAAGGGGTGCGCGTGGCCTTCGTGGCGCCGATCCGCAAGGTATGTGCGGGGTGCGGCTGATAGTTGAGCATGATGCGCGGCGCCAGGCTTTCACCCACCTCGCTGTTGTGCTCAGACAGGCCACCGGCATTCAGCAACCACTGCGGCGACAATCGCCATTCCAGATTGCCGAAAATGCGATGTTGGGTCTGCGAATAGACATAGTCACTGAAAAACAGCTCCCGCGATTGCGCAGACTCGCGCCGCCACGCGGCACCCCAGACCGTACGTAGCGTGTCGGACTGCTGCTGCGTATGGCTGAATTCGATTTGGGACCGTTGCGACTTGCCGCCCGTATCGACGGGAATAGGGAAAGGAAACAGTGCAGCCAGACCGGGGATACGCGTTGGGTCTTCGACCTTATAGGCGCTGTAGCGCTCATCGTCGAAGGTCGCCAGCAAGGAAACCGAACTCGTGGACGACATCTGTCGATTCCATTTCGCCTGAACGTAGGTTGTTTCGTTCAGCGTCGAGTAGGGCGCATTGCCCACCGTACTGTCGCCGTCGTCCGCCTGGTGACGCGTGCTGCCGAACTGGAGCTGCAGCTCGTCCCCTTGAGGCAAATGCAGGTCGCCGCGAAAAGCGAACTGGGACAGGCGTGTGTCGTCCGAGGCAGGCGGATAGTACGCAGGATATGCCTGCTTGCTTACATAGCCGCTGTCGCTGCGCCGCGCCGCGGTGATGCGGTAGCTGGCATCCTCGCTACCCCATCCGTAACGCACGGTCTGGTCGCTGATGCCGTGGTCGCCCTGATTCACGGAAATCAGGGCGCCTCGTGTGTCGGCGCTGTTGCGGGTAATGATGTTGATGACGCCCAGGAAGGCATTGGCGCCGTAGGCCGCTGAATTCGAGCCACGCAGGATTTCGATACGTTCGACATCCTCCATCGCGACCTCCGCCATGCCGCGATGCGTGTCGCCGAGGTAAAGGGAGGAATACACCGAACGGCCGTCCACGAATACCTGCAGCCGGGAGCCGTATTCGTCGAGTCGCGCATGATAGGCGGCGATTGCGTTCGCGCCATTCCATCCGGAAATCCGGAAGCCCGGCACGAAACGCAGTAGCTCCGCCACCGTGCGCGCGCCGGAACGCCGGATGAAATCCCGGTCGATGATCGTGACTGCGCCGGGCGTATCCGCCAGCGACTGAGCCAGGCGCGTCACCGACAATACCACCGGCAGGTCGCCCAGATAACCGCCTTCCGCCAGCGGCGGGATCTCGGCCAATGCCGGGCTGGTTCCCGCTCCGATCAACAACGCCAGCCCGCGCTGGCGCCATGCCGCGTGACTCAACACTTCCCCCCGTTTCTTTTTTCCTGTCGCCATGCCGCCACAAACCGGGCGCAGGCAGGCCCTCGGGCCAGCTCTCCCCTGCGTTCAGTTGCGGTTGTTCAGTTTCTGCATGGCCGCGCTGAAGTCTGCGCCTTGCAAATGGGGCCATGCTAACAGGGCGCGGTCGAGGGCGGCATCAATTGCCTCCCGTTCTTCGCGTCGCGGCGGCTTGAGTACGAAATTCACAACCTCGCTGCGGTCGCCCGGATGGCCGATGCCGATACGCAAGCGCCAATAGTCCTGGGTGCCGAGGTGCGCAGTAATGTCCTTGAGGCCGTTATGGCCGCCGGAGCTGCCGCCGAACTTGAGGCGCATCTGGCCCGGGGGGATGTCAAGCTCGTCGTGGACGACGAGAATTTCCTGCGGTGCGATCTTGTAGAACTGCGCCAAGGCTCGAACCGCCAGACCGGAACGATTCATGAAAGTCTGCGGGAGCAGTATCCACATGCCGGCGCTGCGGCTGTTGCCGGCAATGCCGTGGAATCGGTTTTCGTGATTCAGCGGTGCGGCAAGTTCGCGCGCGAGCCGCTCACAAAACCAAAACCCGGCGTTATGCCGGGTTTCGGAATATTCGGCCCCGGGGTTCCCGAGGCCGACGATCAAACGCAAGTTGGCTTGCGTCATCAATCGGTATTACTTCTTGTCGGCTGCGGCCGGTGCGGCTGCTTCAGCATCGGCTGCTTCCTGGGCCAGCGCGCCACGCGGGATCGCCAGCGCTGCGACGACGGGGTCTTCACCCTTGTGCAGGTTGGCTTCGACGCCATTCGGCAGCTTGAGCTGCGAAACGTGGATCGAGTGACCGACATCCAGATCCTTCAGGTCGACTTCGATGAACTCAGGCAGATTGCCCGGCAGGCACTTGACGTCCAGCTCGTTCAAAACGTGCGAGATGATGCCGCCATGCAGCTTGACGCCAGGCGCCATGTCGGCGTTCACGAAGTGGAACGGGATCTTGGTGTGGATCTTGTGGGTGGCGTCGACGCGTTGCAGGTCGATGTGCAGCACGAGCTGGCGGAAGGGGTGACGCTGCACGTCGCGCAGGATCACGGTTTCCTTGGCGCCTTCCAGATTCATGGTCAGCACGGACGAATGGAAGGCTTCCTGACGCAGCAGGTGATACAGCTCGTTGTGGTCAAACTCGACTGCGAGCGGAGCCTTGTCGGCGCCATAAACGATGCCGGGGAAACGGCCAGCGTTGCGCAGGCGGCGGCTCGCTCCGGTGCCCTGCAGGGTACGCTTCGTTGCGTTAAATTCGATAGACATTTTTACTACTCCAAAATAACCCGTTCCGCGACCAGACCGGGGGTTAAAAACCTTCGCTTGCGCGAAGGGGTTCGGAGGAAAATCCTCCGGATTCACTCCATCCTTTTGCAGCGAATGCGAAGCATCTCGCTGAAGGGGATTCCAAAGGGGCGGTAGCCCCTTTGCGTTTCAATTTGGGCGGGTTTCGGCTGAGTCGTAGTGTCTGAACGACTCCGTTGCTACCCTCAATCCATGAACAGTGAAGAAACCGAAGACTCAGTCGAAATCCGCAGCATCGTTTCGGCAAGAAGCTCGGCAATCGAAATCTGGCGAATCTTGCCGCTGGCCTTGGCGTCGTCGCGCAGCGGAATGGTGTCGGTGACGACCAGCTCGTCCAGTACCGACTCCTTGATGCGTTCCACCGCGCTGCCGGACAAGACCGGGTGCGTGCAGTAGGCCAGCACGCGGGCGGCGCCGTGATTCTTCAATGCGTCGGCGGCCTTGCACAGGGTGCCGGCGGTATCCACCATGTCATCCATGATGATGCAGGTGCGGCCGGTCACATCGCCGATGATGTGCATGACCTCGGACACATTGGCCTTCGGACGACGCTTGTCGATGATGGCCAGATCGCATTCGAGGCGCTTGGCCAGCGCGCGGGCGCGGACCACGCCGCCGACGTCCGGCGACACCACCATCAGGTTCTCGTGGCGCTGTTTCCACACGTCGCCCAGCAGGATGGGCGTGGCGTAGATATTGTCGACAGGAATGTCGAAGAAGCCCTGAATTTGGTCGGCATGCAGGTCGACGGTCAGGACACGGTCCACGCCGACGGCCTGCAGCATGTTGGCGACGACCTTGGCGGTGATCGCCACGCGGGCGGAACGCGGACGGCGGTCCTGACGCGCATAGCCGAAGTAGGGAATGGCGGCGGTGATGCGGCCGGCCGAGGCGCGCTTCAGCGCATCCACCAGCACCATCAGCTCCATCAGGCTGTCGTTGGTCGGCGCGCAGGTCGACTGCAGCACGAAGACATCGCGGCCGCGCACATGTTCGAGCAGCTCGACATTGACTTCGCCGTCGGAAAAACGGCCTACGGTTGCGCGACCGAGCGAAATGTTCAGTCGCTTGACCACGTCGGCCGCCAGTTTCGGGTTGGCGTTGCCGGTGAATACCATCAGGCTGTCGTAGGCCATATCTGTCTCGACACAACGGTGCTGTAAAAAGCAAAAGCGGACAGATGAGTCATCTGCCCGCGGCATGTGAATTCATGTTGGCTGGGGAGGAAGGATTCGAACCTTCGCATGCCGGAATCAAAATCCGGTGCCTTAACCAGCTTGGCGACTCCCCAACATCAGCTACACCACAAATCGGGTACCGCCGAAAGGACGCGAATTATCCAGTGAAAATCGAATTTGGTCAAGACCAACGACAAAAAAGTCGCACATCAGGAAAGCGCCGCCAATGGATGCGTCGTCAAACCGCGCGCGACAAAGCCGCGCACACCGGAAGGCAGGGCGGCCAGCGCCGCCTGCGCCGCCGCTTCGGCCATGAACTCTGCAAACACGCAAGCGCCGGAGCCGCTCATGCGCGGCGTTCCATACGCCCCAAGCATGTCCAGATGCGCCTGGACTTCCGGATGCAGGCGCGCCGCCACCGGCTCCATGTCGTTATGCCCCATGCCCGGGCGCCAGTCCTGGGGACGCATGGCCGGCGTATCGCGGCGCAAGTCGGCGGCGCCGAAAATCGCGGGCGTCGGGACGCCGACCGGCGGCACCAGCACCAGATACCACGCCTCGGGCAGCTCGACGTCGGTAAAAGCCTCGCCTACACCTTCGGCAAACGCCGCATGGCCGTGCACGAAAATCGGCACGTCGGCGCCAAGCTGCAGCCCCAGGGTTTCGAGCTGCCGACGAGTGAGCCCCGCCTGCCACAGATGATTGAGCGCCACCAGCGTGGTCGCCGCATCGGAGCTGCCGCCGCCGAGCCCCCCGCCCATGGGCAGGCGCTTTTCGATGCGAATGGTCACGCCCTGTTTCACGCCGGCCGCCTGCTGCAGGAGGCGTGCGGCGCGCGCAGTCAGATCCTGTTCCGGCGACACGCCGGGCAGCGGATTCTCAAGCGCAACGACGCCATCATCGCGCACCGCGAAATACAGGCTGTCGCCGTAATCGATAAAGCGGAACACGGTCTGCAACAAGTGATAGCCGTCGGCGCGGCGACCCACGATGTGCAGGAACAGATTCAGCTTGGCGGGTGCCGGCCAGGCCTTCATGGCGTCGCTCCGGCGGCGTTCGCCGTATCGTCGGCACTATCGATCCAACTGTCTATGCGCAGACGCACGCCGACATCCTGGCTTTCCAGCGAGAGCAGTTGCGGGCGGCCATCGTCGTCGTAGCGTAACCATTCGATAGTCCAGTAATCGGGCGTCACCAGTCGGCGCGGACGATTCTGCTCATCCCGCTGCGCGTCGGGCGCCACGCCGCGTATCCAGTCGGGCAGGCTCGCGATCGGCAGCGACGCCCCGAACAGGCGATCGGCCAGTTCCTGCAGCGTGTCGGCCTCGTGGCGTTCGCCATTCGGCAGTTGCAGCACGGCATGTTCGCCGTCGCGCCGCAATTCGGCTGCGCCCTGCCCCAGCGGCCCGCTCAGCGTGAGCTCGTCGGTGTGCGCAGTATGGCGCCAGCTCAGTGTGCCGTGGTAGGCCTGGTCCTGCTGGCGGATGGAGATGCGGCCGGACAGGCTGAACGGCGCTTCAGCCAGCGCCGGCCCGCATAGGAGCAGGCTCAACGCGAGGACAAACAGTCGCCGGATCAAGGCAGGTATTTCTTGATGGTATCGGCCAGCGCCTGATTGCCTGGGCTCTGACGGGCCGCGTCGGCCCATACCTTGCGCGCATCATCCTTGCGGCCGAGCGACCATAGCACCTCGCCTAGATGGGCGGCGATTTCGGGGTCAGGGCGCTTGTTGAAGGCCTTCTGCAGTGTTTCCAGCGCGGCCTGCTTGTTGCCGAGACGGAATTGCACCCAGCCCTTGCTGTCCAGTATGAAGGGGTCGTCGGGCTGCAAGGCCAGCGCCTTGTCGATCAGATGCTGCGCCTCTTCCAGTCGCACGCCGCGCTCGGCCATGGAGTAGCCCAGCGCATTGTAGGCATGGGCGTGGTCCGGCTTGATCTTGATGAGCTTCTGCCACAGTTGCTCGGCGATCTCGAATTTACTGATGCGATCCGCCGCCAGCGCGGTTTCGTACAGCAGTTCGGGCTCGCTCGGCCGGGCCGTCAGGGATTTGTTGAGGAAGGCATAAGCCTCGTCATTCCGGTTCGCTTCGCGCAGCAGGCCAGCCTCGGCAAGAATGAGCTGAACCTGCGTGGCCTCGTCCTTGGGCTTGATCTTGTGCAGAATCGCCCGCGCCCCGTCGAAGTCGCCCAGCTTGGCCGTGAGCTGCGCCGCGCGCGATTGCGCCGGCATGTACTGGGCGCTCGGCGTGACGCCGGCGTACCAGTTGGCCGCCGCCTTGAAATCCTTTTTTTCCTCCGCAATCTGGCCCAGATAGGTTCGCACCAGATTGCTTTCCGAATAGTTCATGTCGATCAGGCGCGTCAGTTGGGCTTCAGCGGTATCGAGGTCGTGCGCCTGCATCGACAAAAGGCCGACGGCGTAGATCACGTCGGGGTTCATCGGCTGTTGCGCCTGCACGGTCTTGAATTCGGACAGCGCTTCATCGAAACGCCGTTCCGCCACCAGCGCGCGCGCCAGCCCCAGGCGCGCATCCATGGCTTCCGGATAGGCGCGCACGAAAGGCTGCAGGATGGAGACCACATCGGCAGCATTCGCCTGCGCCAGCATGGCCTTGAACAGGATGGCGAACTCCCAGTTGGGGCGCATGGCCAATGCCTGGTCTATGTCGGCCTGCGCCTGCGCCATGTCCTTTGCTGCATAAGCGGCCTGGGCGCGGGCGAAGTGCGCTTCGGGCAGTTGCAGATAGGGTTCGGAAGCGTCGACCACCACCTTGTACACCGCCGTCTTGTCCTGAACCCTGGCCAACAGCCGGTTAAGACGCATCAGCGCGCCCGGAACGCCGTCCGGGTCGAGCGCCAGCGAGCGCGCCAGATGCTCGCTCACCTCGTCCAGCCGCCCGAAGGCAGCCGCCAGCGTCACCATCATCTGCTGTGCCGCCACCGAATTCGGATCCTGCTCCACCCAGATGCGGGTCGCGGACAGGGCCGCGTCGTACTGGCGGGCGCCTAGGGCCACCTCGGCTGCGCGCTTGGCGATCTGGGGGTCGCGCGTGCTGCGCGCCAGATCGAGATAGGCCGCCACCGACAGCGGTATCTGGCCGCGCGCGCCGGCAATCTCGGCAAACATGAACTGATACAGGATTTCCGGCGTCAGGTCGACGACCGGCGCGGCGCCGAAGATGCCTTTCTGATCCTCGGCCTGCACGGCGGCGGCAATAGCCTTCCGGCCCTCATCCGCCGGGGGTTCGTCAGCGGCGCCGGCGACTGCGACATAGCCCAGCAGGAGTGTTCCCAGCAGGGCGGAAATACGAGGACGGCAATAACGCAGTTTCATGGCGCGGTCGTTGACTGGATTCATTCTTTAGAATTGGGGCATGTTAGCAGGTTCCCTAGCGCTTCTCTGACCATGCCCGAACTTCCCGAAGTCGAAGTCACGCGCCTTGGCATCGCCCCCGGCCTGACCGGCCGGCGGGTGACGGCCGTCGTCGCGCGTACCCCCAAGCTACGTTACCCGATTCCCGCCGATCTGCATGTGTTGTTGTGTGACAGGGTATTGCAGTCGGTCGAACGGCGTGCCAAGTATCTGCTGCTGAATTTCGAACACGGCCGCCTGCTGCTGCATCTCGGCATGAGCGGCAGCCTGCGCCTCTTGCCGGCGACCAGCGCTCCGGAGAAACACGACCATCTCGATCTGGTGTTCGGCACAACCGTGCTGCGCCTGCGCGACCCGCGCCGTTTCGGCTCGGCGCTGTGGCTGCCCGGCGCGGAAAGCCACGCCCTGCTCGATGTGCTGGGACCCGAGCCGCTGGCCGACGCCTTCACCGCCAGATGGCTGCACGCCGCGCTGAAGAAGCGCGGCACGCCGATCAAGCCGACGCTGATGGACGGGCATCTGGTCGTCGGCATCGGCAATATCTACGCATCGGAAAGCCTGTTCCGGGCACGCATCAACCCCACGATCGCCGCCAACAAGGTTTCGCTGCGGCGCCTCGAACGGCTGGTACCGGAGATCAAGGCCACGCTGACCGCCGCCATCGCCAAGGGCGGCAGCTCCTTGCGTGACTTCATCCATTCGGACGGCAGCTCCGGCTACTTTCAGCAGGAGTATTTCGTCTACGGCCGCGACGGATTACCTTGCCGCATTTGCGGAACAACGATCAAACGCATCATGCAAGGACAACGGGCAACGTTTTACTGTCCCTGCTGCCAAAAACAGTAGGGACAGTAAAACATGAAAGGCTTGCCTACCCCCTACTGTTTCTTTAAGCGCAACGGCCGCAACACAAAGTCAATCGCAGCCGGCTCAGCCCTTGGTCAGCTTGATGTACTTCGCCATCAAGCCGTCGTGGCTTTCCACGTTGTCCGGGTCGTTGGGAATGCAATCCACCGGACAGACGTCGCGACATTGCGGCCGGTCGAAATGGCCGACGCATTCGGTACATTTGTTCGGATCGATCTGGTAGATCTCCTCGCCCTGCGAGATCGCCTCGTTGGGGCATTCCGGCTCGCAGACGTCGCAGTTGATGCATTCGTCGGTAATCATCAAGGCCATGTTCAGCTCCTCGCCTTGATCTTTTCCGCCAGACGCTTCGCAACGTAAGGGTGCACGAACTTCTCGACCGGCCCGCCCAGGGTGGCGATCTCGCGCACCATGGTCGCGGAGATGAACATGTACTGCTCGCCCGGCGTGAGGAAGACGGTTTCGACTTCGGGATAAAGGTTGCGGTTCATGCCCGCCATCTGGAATTCGTACTCAAAGTCGGACACGGCACGCAGGCCGCGCAGGATGACCTCGGCCTTGTTCTCGCGCATGAAGTCCATCAACAGGCAATTGAAGCCCTTGATCTGCACATTCGGCAAATCCTTGAGTACCTCGCGCGCAATCTCGACGCGCTCTTCGAGACAGAAGAACGGCCGCTTGCTCGAACTCTCGGCAATACCGACGATGACATTGCCGAACAGGCTCGCCGCGCGGCGCACCAGATCTTCATGGCCGTTGGTCAGCGGGTCGAAGGTGCCGGGATAGACGGCGATGGTTTTGCTCATGTAATCAACCTAAGAAACGATGGCTTGCACAGGGGCGCTGCATGCGCCCTCTCGCTCGGCCTTACTCCTGTTCCAGCAAGTGAAAATGGACCTGGCCGGCCTGGCCGCGCTTGACCGTTTTCCATGCGCCCAGCGTTTCGATCTCATGCTCGGCCTCGACGTACAAGCGGGCGCCCGGCGCGGCCCATTGCGGCAGCAGGGGCGCCACCTTGTCCAGCCAGCCCTTGTGGTAGGGCGGATCAAGGAAGATCAGATCGAATCGCGTGTCGGATATGAATTTTAGCGCATCACCGCCGACTATCCTTGCCTTCGGCAACTGTAAGGCCGTCAAATGGCTTTTGAGCGTCTGCAGGGCGCGCGCATCGCGCTCGACCAGCACCACTTCGTCGGCGCCGCGCGAAGCCGCCTCGAAACCGAGAATGCCGCTGCCGGCAAAAAGGTCCAGGCAGCGCCAGCCCGACAGGTCCTGCCCGAGCCAGTTGAACAGCGTCTCGCGTACGCGGTCCGGCGTCGGCCGCAGCCCGCCGACATCGATTACCTGAATCTGTCGGCTGCGATGGGTGCCGCCGGTGATGCGTATACGGCTCACCGTGCGGTCTTTTCAATGGCCGCCGCGCGGCGGCGAACCGAAGTCACCCCCTTCCGGGGAAAGAGGGATGGGAGAAAGATCATTTATCCCCGCCCACGATGACGGTCACCAGATTGTCCTTGTTCAGATGACTGGCAAACGCGGCGCGCACCTGTTCGGCCGTGACCGAGCCGATGATCTTCGGATAGTCGTCGATATAGCTCAGCGGCAGGCCGTAGAAACCGATCGCCGACAGATAGCCGAGCAGCTTGGCGTTGCTATCGATGCGCAGCGCCAGGCCATCGATGTAGAACTTCTTGGCGGCGGCCAGCTCGGCTTCGCTGGGACCGTTCTTGAGATAGCCGTCGAGCACCGTGTTCACAACCTTGAGCGCAGCATCGGCCTGTTCGCGGCGCGTCTGCAGGCCGATCTGGAACGGGCCTTCGAGCAGGCGCGGCGCGAAGTAGGAGTGCACGTCGTAGGCGTAGCCGCGCTTCTCGCGCACCTCCTGCATCAGCTTCGAGACAAAGCCGCCGCCGCCCAATGTGTAATTGCCCACCAGCAAGGCGTAGTACTCGGGGTCGCTGCGCTTCACCGCCGGCATGCCGACGGCGATATGCGCCTGCGTGGAGGGATGGTCGATGCGGACAAGTTCGCCCTTGGGGCGCGATACCGGAGGAATGGCGGCTACCGGCGCATGGCTCGGCAAGGCCGCGGCCAGATCGGCGGCAATGCTTTCGGCCTCGGCCCGGCTGATGTTGCCGATCATGGAAATCACCGCACCGGCGCTGCTGTAGTTGTTGCGATGGAAGGCGACGATATCGTCGCGCGTGACGGCGCCGACGCTTTCAACCGACGGCGTGCGACCGTAGGGGTGGTCGCCGTACAGCGCCGCGCCGAAGCGCCTGGACAGCACGCTTGCCGGACGCGTATCGGCCTCCTGAATCGCGGCGATGGTGCGCGCCTTTTCGCGCGTCAGGACGTCCTGCGGAAAGCTGGGCGCGGACAGCAGGCGGCGCAGCAGGGTCAGGCCGCCATTGCGCTGCTCAGTATCCGCGAGCGTGCGCAAGGTCAAGCTGGTGCGGTCGCTGTCTACGCCACCGCCGAGACGGATGCCCAGATCGACGACGCGGCCGGCGATCTGTTCCTCGTCCAGCGCCGGCGCATCGGCTGCCGCCTGCACGCCGGCATCCAGCAGACCGCGGGTGATCGATGCGAGGCCGCTCTTCCCCGCCGGGTCCTGCGCGCTGCCGGCAGCGATATCGACCTGCACGTCGAGAATGGGCAGGGCATCGCTGGCGACGAAATAGACGCGCGCGCCGGTGGGCGTCGTCCAGTGCTCGATCTTGACGCCGGCTTGAGCCAGACCGCTCAGCACCAAGCAAGCGGTGGTAATCAGAAAAGTATGAATGCGCATATCGGCTTTCCTTAGTGCTTGAGCGGAACGGACGGCTTGTGAGCGGCTTTGGGATCGATCGGCTGGGGATCCAGCACCGCCACCGTCAGTACATCGTCGCTGAAGTATTTCTTCGCCACCGCCTGCACCTGCGCGGCCGTCACGCCCTTGAGTTTTTCGAGAATCGTGTCGATGTCCTTCCAGTGGAAACCGCTGGCTTCGAGGCCGCCGATCTCCATGGCCTGGGCCATCATCGAGTCGCGCTTGTACACCTGGCTGGCGACGAGCTGGACCTTGACCCGCTTGAGTTCAGCCTCATCCACGCCCTGCTCCTGGATTTTCTTCAGCTCGCCGCGCAAGGCCGCTTCCAGCTCGGCAACGGTATGTCCTTCGCCCGGCTGACCGTCGAGATAGAACAGGGTTTCGCCGCGCACCGTGGCGTCATAGCCGGCGCCGGCCGACTGCGCCACGCGCGTCTCGCGCACCAGCGTGCGCGACAGGCGGGCCGCATCATGTCCGTCGAGCACGGCGGCCAGCACCTGCAATGCATACGGATCCACATCCTTGTTCACGTCCACGAGCTTGGGCACTTTCCAGGCCATGGCGATATACGGCAGACTGGCCGGCGCCTTGACGACGACGCGCTTGATGCCGCGCTGTTCTGGCTCCACCTGCGGCTTCCTGACCGGCAGCGCGTGCGGCTTGATGCCGCCGTAGTATTTTTCCGCGAGCCTGAATACCTCGTCCTTGTTCACGTCGCCGACGATGACGACATAGGCGTTGGATGGCGTGTACCAGTCCTTGTACCAGTTCATCGCGTCCTGCCAGCTCATGTTTTCCAGATCGTTCATCCAGCCGATGACCGGGCGGCGATAGGGGTGCGCCTTGTAGGCGGCCGCGTTCATCGCCTCGTAGACCAGCGCTTGCGGATTGTCCTCGGTGCGCAGGCGGCGCTCTTCCATGACCACCTTCATTTCGCTGGCGAACTCTTCCTTGTTGAAGGCGAGGTTCTGCATGCGATCCGACTCCAGTGCCATCATCTGCGGCAAGGCACGCTTGGGCACGATCTGGAAGTAGGCCGTGTAATCCAGATTGGTAAAGGCGTTGTCGTTGCCGCCGGCGGCCGCGACGATCTGGTTGAATTCGCCGCTCTTGTGATGCCGGGTCTGCTTGAACATCAGGTGTTCGAGCGCATGCGCCACGCCGGAGTAGCCATCCTTCTCATCCATGCTGCCGGCGCGATACCAGACCATGTTCACCACCGTCGGCGCCCGGTGGTCCTCCTTGACGATGACGCGCAGTCCGTTTCTGAGCTGCATTTCGTAGGGGTTGGCCAGCGCGCTGCTCGCCAGCACGGGACTCAACAGCAGCCCCAGCAACAGGGCGGGAATCTTGGGGATCGGCTTCATGGGCATGGGCGAAATGGAAGTGACGGAAAGGGCTTCTGTTAAAATGCGGCTCCGGTCGCGCATCATACCTTGCGCGCTGTGCATGGACATTTCGCCGCATGTTTGGTTTCCTCAAGAAAGACAGCCCGAGCAAGGATGAGCGCGAGACAGGCGCCGCGCCGGACGCTGCCGCGTCCGCCCGGCCATCCTGGCGCGAGCGCCTCAAGGCGGGTCTGTCCAAGACCCGCGCCACGCTCAACACGCCGCTCGGCGAATTGTTCAGCCGCGGCAAGATCGATGACGAGCTGCTCGAAGAACTCGAATCCACCCTGCTGATGGCCGACTGCGGCATCGACGCCACGCAATGGCTGCTCGACGAGCTCAAGGCGCGCGTCAAACGCGACAAGCTCGAAGACGCGGCGCAACTGCGCGCAGTACTGGCCGAGCTGATGACCGCCTTGCTCGCGCCGCTGGAGCAGCCGCTCGATGTCGGCGGCGCCAAGCCCTTCATTGTGATGATCGCGGGCGTCAATGGCGCCGGCAAAACTACCTCCATCGGCAAGCTCGCCCATTACTTCCAGCATGACGGCAAGAGCGTACTTCTGGCCGCCGGCGACACCTTCCGCGCCGCCGCGCGCGAACAGCTCATGGCCTGGGGCGAGCGCAACAACGTCACCGTCGTCGCGCAGGAATCGGGCGATCCGGCGGCCGTGGTCTTCGACGCCATCAGCGCGGCGCGCGCGCGCAGTATCGACGTGGTCATGGCCGATACCGCCGGCCGGCTGCCGACGCAATTGCATCTGATGGAGGAAATCGCCAAGATCAAGCGCGTAATCCAGAAGGCGGATGCCAGCGGGCCGCACGAGGTCATACTCGTCCTCGACGCCAATATCGGACAGAACGCCATCCAGCAGGTCAAGGCCTTCGACAAGGCCATCGGCATCACCGGACTCATCGTCACCAAGCTCGACGGCACCGCCAAGGGCGGCGTGCTGGCCGCGATCGCCCGGCAATGCCCGAAGCCGGTGCGCTTCATCGGCGTCGGCGAAGGCATGGACGATCTTCAACCTTTCGTCGCCAAAGAATTCGTCGCAGCGCTGTTCGAACAGTGATCACCTTCAAAAACGTCTACAAGCGCTACCCGCAGGGCATGGATGCCCTGGCGGATATCAACTTCGAGATCGCGCAAGGCACGCTGACCTTGCTCAAGGGCCATTCCGGCGCCGGCAAGTCCACCCTGCTGAAGCTGATCGCCGCCGTCGAGAAACCTACCGCCGGAACGGTGCAGGTCAGCGGCGAGAACGTCGGCGCCCTGAAGCGCGCCGCCGTGCCCTGGCTGCGCCGCAATATCGGCATGGTGTTCCAGGACCAGAAGCTGCTCTTTGATCGCAGCGCCTTTGCCAACGTCATGCTGCCGCTGCAGATTATCGGCTTCCCGCCCAGGGAGGCCGAACGGCGCGTGCGCGCGGCGCTCGACAAGGTGGGATTGGCCGATCGGGAAAGGGCAATGCCGATCGCCATGTCGGGTGGCGAACAGCAGCGCCTCGCCATCGCCCGCGCTGTCGTCAGCCGGCCCACCCTGCTGCTGGCCGATGAACCGACCGCGCACCTCGACGCGGACAATGCCCGCGATGTCGCCCGTCTTTTCCACGAATTCCAGCAGGTCGGCGTCACCGTCGTAATCGCCACCCATAATGAGGAACTCTATGTCCCCTACGCGCCCGACCGCATTTCGCTTGCGCACGGTCGCCTGGAGGTGAGCGCATGAATGCCTGGCTGACCCACCAGCGCGCGGCGCTGGCCCAGGCCCTGCGCCGACTGGCCGGCACGCCGACGACGACCTTGCTCGCCGCCATCAGCATCGGCATCGCCCTGTCGCTGCCGGCCGGCGGCCACCTGCTGCTGACCAGCCTGCAGCAGCTCGGGCAAGGCAGCTCGGCCAATCCACAGATATCCGTATTCATGACGCTGGATGCCGACGCCAAGGCGAGCGAAAAAGTGGGGGAACAGCTCAAGGTCAATCCGGCCGTCGGCGCAGCCCAGTTCATCGGCCGCGAAACCACGCAGAAGCGCTTGCGCGAAGCCGGCCTGGCACAGGTCATCGACTCGCTGCCCAGGAATCCCTTTCCCGACACCTTTGTCGTCACGCCCGCGGACAGCAGCCCCGAGGCGCTGGAAGCCCTGCGCGCCGAGCTTGCCAAGCTGCCCCATGTGGATCAGGTCCAGGTCGACAGCGCCTGGGCCAAGCGCCTCTCCGTCCTGCTGAACCTCGGCCGAACCGTCGTATGGCTGCTGGCCGGGCTGTTCGGCATCGGCCTGATCGCCCTCGTCTTCAATACCATCCGTTTGCAGGTGCTCACCAAGCGCGAAGAAATTGAGGTCAGCAGGCTTCTGGGGGCTACCGACACTTATATCGGCCGTCCGTTTTACTATTTCGGCGCCCTGCAGGGCCTGCTCGGCGGTTTGCTGGCGTGTGCCATCGTCTTCGCAAGCTTTGCCATCCTGCAGGCCCGCGTTGCGGAGCTGGCCGAGCTTTACCGCATGGGTTTCGAGCTGCATCAGCTAAAGCTGACAGACATTCTGGCCCTGCTCGGCCTCTCCGCCGCACTGGGCTGGCTGGGGGCGGCACTGTCGGTCCGCCAGCATCTGCGGGACTTTTGATTATTCGCCCTGAGCGAATTGTAAAATCCGCAAGGGGTGCTTTATTTGCGGAAAGCGCTTGCGCATACTCATCTCCTGCCGACAAGCCATCGGAACTTTCGGCGCTTAGCACTCTCAAAGGATGAGTGCTAATATAGCTTTTCAGGAGGGTTTGCCTTATGACCAACGCGCTTGCACTTACCAGCTTCAACCTGCCCGCCGCCACCGGCAGCATCGATGCCTATATCCAGGCAGCCAATCGTGCGCCCATGCTCAGCGAAGCGGAAGAGCAGGATTTGGCGCGGCGCCTGCGCGACGGCAACGATCTGGATGCCGCCCGCCAGTTGGTGACTTCACACCTGCGTCTGGTCATCGCGATTGCGCGCGGTTACCTCGGTTACGGCCTGCCGCATGCCGACCTGATTCAGGAAGGCAATATTGGCCTGATGAAGGCGGTCAAGCGCTACGATCCTGATCGCGGCGTGCGTCTGGTGTCCTTCGCCATCCACTGGATCAAGGCCGAGATGCACGAGTACATTCTGAAGAACTGGCGTCTGGTCAAGGTCGCCACGACCAAGGCTCAGCGCAAGCTGTTCTTCAATCTGCGCAGCATGAAGCAGGGCTTCAACACCCTGGGGCCTGAGGAAGTCCAGCACATCGCCAGGACGCTGGGCGTCAAGCCTGAAGAGGTCATGGAGATGGAAACCCGCATGAGCGGGCAGGACATCGCCCTCGAACCCGGCGTCGACGACGAGGAAGACAGCTACGCGCCGATCGCCTATCTGGCGGCGGACAGCAGCGTCGAGCCGTCGATGCTGCTGGAGCGCCAGGAGCGCGACCGCCTGCAGAGCACCGGCCTGCTGAACGCGCTGGCCGGTCTGGACGATCGCAGCCGCGATATCGTGCAACGTCGCTGGCTGGTCGAGGATGGCGAAGAGGCCGCCACCCTGCATGAGCTGGCCGACGAATACGGCGTCTCGGCCGAGCGCATCCGCCAGATCGAGGCCAAGGCCATGCAGAAGATGAAGGCCTTCCTGAGCTGAGCTCGCCTCGCCACCCGCAAAAAGGCCACCCGAGGGTGGCCTTTTCTTTTGCCGCTTGCGGCAGATCTATTTGCCCGCAAGCAGCAACTTGATGTCCGCGGCGATCTGTTCCGGCGTCTCGCCGTGCTTGATATACAGCCGCAGACGACCTTGCGGATCGATCGCGTAGCTGGCGGCGGTGTGGTCGATGGTATAGGTTTCCGGCGTGCTGCCGGGCTGCTTCTGGAAGAAGACCTTGAATTCCTTGGCCGCCGCCGCCGTCTCCGCCTCATTGCCGTAAAGGCCGAGGAAGCTTGGGTTGAAGGCCGGCGCATACCTGGACAGGACTGCCGGCGTGTCGCGTGCCGGATCCAGCGTCACGAACAGCACCTGCACCTTGTCGGCATCGTCGCCGAGCAGCTTCATTGCCGCCGCCGAGGCCCCCAGCGTGGTCGGGCAGATATCCGGACACTGCGTATAGCCGAAGAACAGGACGACGACCTTGCCCCTGAAATCGGCCAGCGTGCGCGGCTTGCCGTTGTGATCGGTCAGGCTGAGCTCGCGCCCCCAGTCGGCGCCGGTCACATCGGTGGCATTGAATTTGGCCGGCACCCCGGCATCGTTTCCGCCGCTGCATGCGGCCAGCAGCGCCACGCACAGCGCCAATAGAATCTTGCGCATCAAAAATATCAGCCCAACAGCGGCTGCAGATAGTGGTCCACCAGCAGCGCGGCAAACAGGAAGGACAGGTAGGCGATGGACCAGCGGAAGGCCTTCTGCGCCACCTGATCTGAATAGCGACGCCATACCCGCCAAGCATGCTTGAGGAATATGGCATTCAGGATTATCGCCGAAACCAGGTAGAACCAACCCGTCATGCCGATGAAATCGGGCACCAACGTGATGAAGGTCAAGCCGACCGTATACAGGAAAACATGGCGGCGCGTGTATTCGGCGCCATGCGTCACCGGCAGCATGGGAAAACCGGCCGCGGCATATTCCTTGGCGCGATACAGCGCCAGCGACCAGAAGTGCGGTGGCGTCCACACGAAGATGATGAGAAACAGCAGCCATGCCTCGGGCGGCGTGGAGTTGGTGACTGCGGCCCAGCCCAGCACCGGAGGCATGGCACCGGAAGCGCCGCCGATGACGATGTTCTGCGAGGTGTTGGGCTTCAGGAAGACCGTGTAGATGATGGCGTAGCCGACGAAGGTCGCCAGCGTCAGCCACATGGTCAGCGCATTGATCTGGTAAAGCATCGAGAGGCCGATGCCGCCGAGTAGACCTGACACCATCAGCGTTTCCAGCGAGTTGACCTCACCTTGCGGCAGGGGCCGGCCCTTGGTGCGCGCCATCATGGCGTCGACCTTTTGCTCGATCAGGCAGTTCACCGCCGCCGCCGCGCCGGCGACCAGGCCTATGCCTAGGGTGCCGAGCACGAGGACTTTCATCGGCACCATGCCCGGCGTCGCCAGGAACATGCCGATGACGGCGCAGAAAACAATCAGGGAAACGACGCGGGGCTTGGTCAGTTGCAGATACTGGCCGAGGCGGTACGAAACTGTCTGGGTGGCGATCAAGGCGTTCTCACTTACAGGAATCGAAGGGCCGAAATCTCACGGCATGAATCAGCTTGCGTCCACATTGATGTGGATCAAATAATTTTAACATGGGACTCAGCGCATATACTCCCGAACCAGTGGACAAAACGCCCTACCCCAACCCCGATATGTCGAACGAAACCTACACTTTCAACGCCCTGCACCCCTCGTCAAATCATCAAGATACTTCATCCCCCTTGCGGCTGGCACGCGCCTGGCTGTTGCTCGGAATCGCAGCGCTGATCGGCGCCGGGCTGCTTGCCATCCTGCTGGTCGTGGCACGCACGCCGGGGGTAAATGAGCTGATCCCCATTAAAGATTTTTTTCGGGCGGCCCTGATTGTCCACGTCGATCTGTCTGTGCTGATCTGGTTCATGGCCTTCGGCGGCGTGCTCTGGAGCCTGGCCGGTAACGCAAGATGGGCCGGTCTCGGCTGGGCCGGTCTCTGGCTTGCCGTCATCGGTACCACGCTGATGGTAGTTTCGCCGTTCTGCGGTGATCCGCAGCCTCTGCTCAACAACTACATTCCCATCCTGCAGCAGCCGGTTTTCTTCACCGGCCTCGGCATCGCCGGTCTGGGCTTTGCCCTGACCTTGTTGCGCGCCCTGCTCACCGCTGTGCCCACGGGCTGGACGCGCAGCAGCGATATCATCGCCATCGGCATCTATGCCGGCGCCGTGGCCGGCAGCCTCGCCTTCATCGGCTTCGTCTGGTCGTGGCTGGGTCGCCCGGCCTACGAGGGTCATGCGCTCTACGAAGCGGTGTTCTGGGGTGGTGGCCATACGCTGCAGTTCCAGCATGCGCTGCTGATGTCGGTGGCCTGGCTGCTGTTGCTCGACCACCTCGGGCACCCCTTGCGGACGAAGCCGCGTGTCTTGAGCGTGCTGCTCATCGCGGCGGCGCTGCCGGTGCTGGCCATGCCGTTCATTTATGTCAGTGCCCCCGCAGGCACGCCGGCCCATGTTGCCGGCTTTGCCAAGTTGATGGAGCACGGCCACGCGCTGATGCTGCCGCTGATTGTGTTGGTGCTGCTGGCCTTGCCCAGCGTGCGCACGCTCCGCTCGCCGGTAAAGTCGGCCTTGTTCAGCTCCGTGCTGCTCTTCATTGCCGGTGGCGTTCTGGCTTTCATGATCCGCGGCGTCAACGTCGTGATCCCCGCCCATTACCACGGCTCCATTGTCGGCGTGACGCTGGCCTTCATGGGTCTCGCCTACGCGCTGCTGCCGCGCCTCGGCTACGCCGCGGTCGAAGGCCGCATGGCGCGCTGGCAACCGTATGTCTATGGTGGCGGCCAGCTCATTCACATTCTCGGCCTCGCCTGGTCGGGCGGCTACGGCGTGCAACGCAAAGTCGCCGGCGCCGAGCAGGTGCTGCTGACCTGGCAGCAGAAGGCCGGCATGGGCATGATGGGGCTTGGCGGCCTGATCGCCATCATCGGCGGCATCATGTTTGTGCTGGTTTGCATCTCAGCAATCAAGCACAAACATGCCAAGTAGGCCCCCTTTCGCCTAAGCCTGCCCCGGGGCTCGCTTTGCACGGCTCGCCCGTTCAGCCGGCGCAAAGCGGTGCTTTGCGAATTTCCGGCCTCACCCCAGGGAAGGGGGGTAACACCCGTTCGCGGGCAAGCCCGCTCACCATGATTTCTTTAAGTGCCAAGGCCGCAACGCAAAACCCTTGGGCCACTACATTTTTTTGATCAGCAGCAATCGCGCAATGTCCTTGATCATGCGCTTGGGTTCGGGCTTCGGCTGATAGCGCAGCACCTGATTGCCACGGTCGTCGATGAGGTAGATGCGACCGACGCCGGGTTGGGGAAAGAAGCCAAGCAGCGCATCGCCTGCGCGCACGACCTTCAGGCCTGCGTCCTCTCTGAGCAACGCGCCATCGGGTTGAACCGAATCGCTGACGGCCCAGACCTGCTGCAGCCGGTCCTGATTGAGCTCGAAGGTCCGCATGATCTGCCGCATATCGTAGAGGCGTTGCCGGCAGTCCGCATCGCAGGCGCCCGAGTCCAGCACCAGCAGCGTCCACTTGCCTGTTGCCTGAAGCTGCATCTCTCTGCCGGCAGCATCGAAGAAGCTGCCGGACGGCAGAGGCTTCAACTCCATCAGCTCGCCGTGATTCATCAGCCGGGCCGGTTGCCAGACGTAGTACACAAACAGCGATGCGGCAATGGGCAGGGCGCAGACTGCGAAGATCAACAGCAAAAAGAGGCGGGACTTGGTTTTCTTTTCCATGTTCAGTCGTTTCGGTTTCTTCCGTATCGGTACCACGTCATTGCGCCGAGCACGACAGTCACGCCGGCCAGCGAAAACCAGGTCAGGGCGTAGCCGCGATGGCGGTCGGGGCCTATGCCCGACGCTTCGGGCGCAGCCTCGACGCGTTGCAAACCGTCTGCCTCACCGCCGGTCTGGTACAGCACCACCGGCTGCAAAGGCAACTGCGACCATGCAGCATAGCGCTCCATGGTCAGGTTCTGCCAGACTGCGCCCGTCACTACCTCATTGCCCAACTCGATGAAGCGGTGGCTCGGAACGCGGGCCACGCCTTCGACAGCGACGGTGCCCGTCAGCGTCGTCACGGCAGGCAGCTCGCTGCGCAGTTGCGGGGCGCGTATCCAGCCGCGATTGACGAGCAGGAACAGATTGCCTTCGGCCAGACGCAGCGGCGTCACCACCTCGTAGCCCACCACGCCGTCGCGCACCTTGTTGTCCAGCAGCACGGTTTTCTCGGCGACCCAGCTCCCTCTGGCTTCAAGCCGGTGCAGATTGGCATGCGCGACTTCGAGCATCGCGGCACCGGCATGCATGGGAGGCTCGGCCGCCGCAGCTTCGATTCCGGCCTGCAGCATGTCCTTGTAGTGCGCGCGTCGCACCTGCCAAACGCCGGCGGAAAGAAATACCGCGGTCAGTGCCACCGCCAGCAACGCCGGCAGCAGTGCGGATCGTTTCAGCATGGGGGCTTCGGTCTGGCAGAGTAGAATGGAAACTTCATTTGCGAGCGGTGCATCGTGCGCTATATCGTCTTTCTGTTCATCGCCCTGATCCTCGGCAGCCTCGGCTCGGCGCTGTTCTACATGATCAAAAGCAAACAGACCAACCCCAGGGTCGTCTGGAGCCTGACCTTGCGCGTGGCGTTTTCGGTGGCCCTGTTTCTGATGCTGATGATCAGCTACAAGCTCGGCTGGATCGGCGACAGGATTTGATTCTGCTGGATTGCAGCGGTTCCCCTGCAAACAAATAACGCCGCTTCCGCGGCGTTATTTGCATGAACCATCGCATTCGTCAGAGCCAGTACACCAGCACGAAGAGCAGCAGCCAGACGACGTCGACGAAGTGCCAGTACCAGGCCACGCCTTCGAAACCGAAATGATGCTCCGGCGTGAAATGCCCCTTGAGACAGCGAATCAGGATCACGATCAGCATCGTTGCGCCCAGGCACACATGGAAGCCGTGAAAGCCGGTGAGCATGAAGAAGGTCGAACCGTAGCCGCCGGTGGTGAGCTTGAGGTTCAGCTCGCTGTAGGCATGCGAATACTCTTCGGCTTGCAGGCCGAGGAAGATCAGGCCGAGCAGGATGGTCAGCGCCAGGCCGATGTTCAGATGCAGGCGGTTGTTCTTGATCAGCGCATGGTGCGCCCAGGTCAGCGTCACGCCCGAGCTCAGCAGCAAGGCCGTGTTGATGGCCGGCAGCCCCCAAGCGCCCATGTGCTCGAATTCGCCCTTGAAGCCCGGGCCGGCCGAAGGCCACGCGCTGGTGAAGGACTGATACAGATATTCGGCATTGAGGCCGTGCGCCAGGTCCGGCACCGACAGCACGCGGATGTAGAACAAGGCGCCGAAGAAGGCCGCGAAGAACATGACCTCCGAGAAGATAAACCAGCTCATGCCCCAGCGGAAGGAGGTATCCACGTTCTTGCCGTAGGCGCCGCCTTCGGATTCGCGGATGACGTTGGCGAACCAGCCGAACAGCATGGTCAGCAGGACGCAGAAGCCGGCCGCCAATAAATAGGGGCCGGCGCCAATGTGGTTCATCCACAGCACGGCGCCGTTGGCCATGAGCAGCAATGCCGCCGAACCGAAGATGGGCCAATGTGAAGGTTGGGGTACGAAGTAATGACTTGCCGGCTGACTCATTCGAAACTCTCCTGACTCAAATATTGTTATCCAGCACCAGTGTTTCCAACTACCGTAAAACCAGATGTACCAAGGCCAGCACGCCGCCCACGAACATTGCAATCAGGGCCAGCGCAATCACGATCAGTTGCCGCGGCTTGAGCTCGGCCGCATCGCGTTCGAAATCCGCCCGCGTACGCAAGCCGGCCAGGGCACCGATTGCCGCCCACCATGCGCTCCTGCCCGGCGGCTTGCTTTCGCCGACCATCGCGAAATTCCTCAGGCCCCCGCGTTTCCGCCCGACTTCGTCGGTGCGGCCACGGCGGCCTTCTTTCCATCCACTTCAAAGAATGTATACGACAGGGTGATCGTGTTCACATCCCTGGGCAACGCCGGATCGATCACGAATACCACCGGCATCTCCCTGACCTCCCTCGGTTTGAGCGTCTGCTGCGCAAAGCAGAAGCACTCAAGCTTGTTGAAGAACTGCGCTGCATAGGCCGGGCCATAGCTCGGAATCGCCTGTCCGGTCACGGCTTCGTTCCTGTCGTTGCGCACCTCGAACGTCACCTGCTTCAACTCGCCCGGGTGCACCTGAATGCTCGACCTCTCGGCCTTGAACTGCCACGGCAGACGATTGATATTGGTATCGAACTCAACCGTCACCAGACGACTGGTGTCGACTTGCGTATTCACCGCCGTCGCCGCCTCGCCGACGCGATTCTGGCCGCTCCACTCGCACATCACCTTGTAGAAGGGAACCAGCACGAAGTAGCCGAAACCGAACATGAGCGCCGCGCCCGCTCCGAGGAGCAGGCCCGTTCTGCGCTTGTTCCTTTCCGTCTGATCAGCCACCGCGCATGTACCAGCTACGCACGATGAAGGAGACGAACACGACCACCACGATGCCGGCCAGGATCAGACCGGTCCGCAGATTGCGCGCGCGCAGCGCCTTGTCATCGTCTTCCTGCGTCATGGCGCTCGATGCCTCAATGCTTGCCATGGCCTTCGAAGACCGGCGGCGTTTCGAAGGTGTGATACGGCGCCGGCGAAGGCACCGTCCACTCCAGACCTTGCGCGCCGTCCCAGACTTCGGCCGTCGCCTTCTTGCCGCCCTTACGCGCCTTCAGCACGATGTAGAGGAAGAGCAGTTGCGAGATGCCGAGGCCGAAGGCGCCGATCGTGGAAATCTGGTTGAATTCGGTGAACTGCAGCGCGTAGTCGGGCACGCGCCGCGGCATGCCGGCCAGACCGAGGAAGTGCTGTACGAAGAAGGTCATGTTGAAGAAGATCAGCGATAGCCAGAAGTGGATCTTGCCGAGCGTTTCGTCATACATGTAGCCGGTCCACTTCGGCAGCCAGTAGTAGGCGCCGGCGTAGGCCGAGAACAGGGCGCCGGCCACCATCACATAATGGAAGTGGGCGATGACGTAGTAGGTTTCCTGCAGCATCACGTCGACCGCGGTGAGCGACAGAACCAGACCGGAGAAGCCGCCCAGCGTGAACATGAACAGGAAGCCCAGCGCAAACAGCATCGGCGTCTCGAAGGACAGCGAGCCCTTCCACATCGTCGCCACCCAGTTGAACACCTTCACGCCCGTGGGCACGGCGATGATCATGGTGGCGTACATGAAGTAGAGCTGGCCGGTCAGCGGAATGCCGGTCACATACATGTGGTGGGCCCACACGAAGAAGGAGATGATCGCGATCGCGGCAATCGCGTACACCATCGAAGCGTAGCCGAAGATGGGCTTGCGCGAGAAGGTCGGGATCACCTGCGAGATCACGCCGAAGGCCGGCAGGGCGATGATGTACACCTCGGGGTGACCGAAGAACCAGAAAATGTGCTGGAACAGCACCGGGTCGCCGCCGCCAGCGGCGTTGAAGAAGCTGGTGCCGAAGTGTCGGTCGGTCAGCAGCATGGTGACGGCCCCGGCCAGCACAGGCATGGAGGCGATCAGCAGGAAGGCGGTGATCAGCCAGGTCCAGCAGAACATCGGCATCTTCATCAGCGTCATGCCGGGCGCGCGCATGTTGAGGATGGTGGTGATGATATTGATGCCACCCATGATCGACGACATGCCGAGCAGGTGGATGCCGAAGATGGCGAGGTCCATGCCCATGCCCATCTGAATGGACAGCGGCGGATACATCGTCCAGCCGGTACCGGCGGCGCCGCCGGGCACGAACATGGACAGGATCAGCAGGAAGCTGGCGACCGGCAGGATCCAGAAGCTCCAGTTGTTCATGCGCGCGAAGGCCATGTCGGAGGCGCCGATCATCAGCGGGATCATCCAGTTCGAGAAACCGACGAAGGCCGGCATGATGGCGCCGAACACCATGATCAGCGCGTGCAGCGTGATCATCTGGTTGAAGAACTCGGGCGAGACGATCTGCAGACCGGGCTGGAACAGCTCGGCGCGGATCACCATCGCCATGGCTCCGCCGACGAGGAACATGATGAAGCTGAACCACAGGTACATCGAGCCGATGTCCTTGTGATTGGTCGTGGTGATCCAGCGCATGATGCCGCTGGGCGGGCCGTGATGCTCGTGGGCGTCGTGTCCGACCTGCCCTTCGTGTCCGCCGAGTGCGTGTTCGTGTGCCATCGTGCTCTCCTTTTTCCTGTTCCGGTTTCGCGCTCGACGCCCGGATCGCCGGGCGCGGCGGCGAGAAAAATTTAGCGGGCGGCCTTGACGTCGGCCGGTTGGATCACTTCGCCGGTCTTGTTGCTCCAGGCGTTGCGCTCGTAGGTGATCACGGTCGCGATTTCGGTATCCGACAACTGCGCGCCGAAGGCCGCCATCGCCGTACCTGGACGACCGTGCAGAACCGTCCCGATGTGATTGCCCTTCTGGGCGGCAGCCTTGGCGATCTTGGCGCCGTCAAGCGGCGGGAAGGTGCCCGGAATGCCCTGGCCGTTGGCCTGGTGGCACGATGCACAATTCGCGTTGTAGACCTTCTCGCCGCGCGCCATGGCTTCGTCCAGCGTCCAGGTCTTGGCGGGATCGTCGCCGGCGGCAGCCTTCTTCTTCTGCTCGCCGACCCAGTTGCTGTATTCGGCGGCCGAAACGACCTTGACGACAATCGGCATGTAGCCGTGATCCTTGCCGCAGAGTTCGGAACACTGGCCGTTGTAGGTGCCTTCCTTGTCGGCCTTGAACCAGGTGTCGCGGATGAAGCCGGGCACGGCGTCCTGCTTGACGGCAAAGGCAGGCACGGCCCAGGCATGGATCACGTCGTTGGCGGTGGTGAGAATGCGGACCTTGGCGTTGACCGGAACGACCAACGGATTGTCCACGGTCATCATGTAGTTGTGGGCCTTGTCGGCCTGGTTGTGGATCTGCTCCTTGGGCGTTGCCTGCACCGAGAGGAACTTGATGCCCTCGCCTTCGCCCTTGAGGTAGTCGTAGCCCCACTTCCACTGATAGCCGGTGGCCTTGATGGTGATTGCCGGTTCGCTGGTATCCCGCATATGCACCAGTGTCTTGGTCGCTGGAATGGCGATCAGAACGAGGATGATGGACGGGATCACGGTCCAGGCGATTTCGATGCCCAGATGCTCGTGGAAATCGGCGGCCTTGTGCCCCTTGGATTTACGGTGCTTGATCAGCGAATACGCCAGGATGCCGAACACCACAATGAAGATGGCCAGGCATATGAGCGAAATATCGTTGTGCAGCTCGTAAGCGCGACGACCGGCTTCGGTGACGGGCTCATGCATATTGAGCTGAAAATCCGCCCATGCATTGGTGCTGCCGAACAGGGACCCTATTCCCGACGCTGCCACGCCGGCCAGACTTGCAAACTTCTTCATGCTGACTTTCACCCCAATCCTCCGATTATTGAGCTGCAACATCGCATGGCCACGAATCGTCAGGGTTATAAGAAAAACCCAAGTCTCGTGTTTATTTGCCGTGTCCCGCAAAAATTGATCTTGATTAATTTTGCGAATGGGGCCGATTATACACAGAAGCCCGTTTGGGACCAGATCGGATGGAGGATGAGCGTCAGCTCCGCCATAAAGTGTGGCGGACTAACTATTTTATGAAGCAAGCATTTCCAGCAATTTCTGATGAACCCCGCCAAACCCGCCATTGCTCATGACGAGCACATGATCGCCCGGAAGCGCCGCAGCACAGACCGCTTCCACTAATCCATCAATCTTATCGAAGGTATTTGCAAGCGATCCGAGCGGGCGTAGCACCTCAGCCACATCCCACCCCAGCTTGTCGTTGTAACAAAACACCCGGTCGGCGCCCGACAGGCTGGCCGCCAAAGCGCTTTTCATGGTGCCGAGCTTCATGGTGTTGGAGCGCGGTTCGAGCACGGCCAGAATGCGGCCGGACGTGCCGATGCGTTGACGCAAGCCGGCAATGGTGGCCTCGATGGCCGTCGGGTGATGCGCAAAATCGTCGTAGACCGTGACGCCCTTGGCCACGCCGCGGATCTCCAGCCGCCGCTTCACGCCCTTGAACTGGGCAATGGCCGCCAGCCCTTGTTCGATCGGCACGCCGACATGACGCGCCGCCAACATCGCCGCCATCGCATTCGCCTGATTGTGCGCGCCGGCCAGCTCCAGCCGCGTTTCGCCCAGCACATGCCCGCCCCGGCTGACAGAAAAGCGGCCGTCGGCGCGCCCCTCCACCGCCTGCCAGCCATCGGCCGTGTTGAAGCGCTCGACCGAGCTCCAGCAACCACGTTCAAGCACGCGCGCCAGCGAAGCCTCGGCGCCGTTGGCAACGACCAGGCCGCTGCGCGGCATCGTCCGCACCAGATGATGGAACTGGGTTTCGATCGCAGCGAGGTCGGGGAAGATATCGGCGTGATCGTATTCGAGATTATTCAGAATGGCCGTGCGCGGCCGGTAGTGGATGAACTTCGAGCGCTTGTCGCAGAAAGCCGTGTCGTACTCGTCCGCCTCGATCACAAAGAAGGGCATGTCCGTCAACCGCGCCGAGACACCGAAGTCCTGCGCCACGCCGCCAATCAGGAAGCCGGGCTTGAGGCCCGCATATTCGAGTATCCAGGCCAGCATGGAGGTCGTCGTGGTCTTGCCGTGCGTGCCGGCGACCGCCAGCACCCATTTGTCGCGCAGCACGTTGTCCGCCAGCCACTGCGGGCCCGATGTGTAGGGCAGATTGCGGTCGAGGATTTCCTCAAGCAGCGGGTTGCCACGGGAAACCGCATTGCCCACGACATAGAGATCGGGACTCAGGGCCAATTGCTCGCTGCCGTAGCCGTTGATCAGCGCAATCCCCTGCTCTTCGAGCTGGGTGCTCATGGGCGGATAGACATTGGCATCGCAGCCGGTGACCCGGTGGCCGGCGGCGCGCGCCAAAAGGGCGATACCGCCCATAAAAGTACCGCAGATCCCTAAAATATGAATGTGCATATGGGCTTCAAGAAGTGCAATAATCGAAAGCGATTCTACCCGAGGGATATCCCCGGGTAAGCGCTGTAGTACGAGGTAATAAAGGGGTTTCCATGCCGCGCCGCAAACCTGCTCCCCCGCCGTCCGTGCGTCTGCGCCAGACCATTGCCAGCCACGCCGCCCGGCTCATGGCCGAAGAAGGCATCGACGACTACGGCTTTGCCAAACGCAAGGCGGCACGCGCGCTCGGCGCCAGCGAGTCCGAAGCGCTGCCCGGCAACGACGAGGTCGAAGCTGAACTGCGCGCCTATCAGGCGCTGTTCCAGGAAGAAGAGCACCCGCAACGCTTGCACGAACTGCGCTCCACCGCGCTTGAAGTCATGGACCTGCTCTCCCCCTACCACCCCTATCTGACCGGCTCGGTGCTCAGCGGCACGGCCGGCCGCTACGCCGAAATCGAAATCGAGCTTTTTGCCGATAGCTCAAAAGATGTAGAGATCGACCTCTTATCTCGCGACATTTCCTACGAAACCGTCACCATTCGCAATAACCAGCCGAACGCCCCCGAGTCGCGCCTGAGGCTGGACTGGGATGAAACGCCGATTATCCTGTCGGTTTTTCCCCTGTCCGCCGAGCGCCATGTCAAACGCAGTCCGCACTCGGGGCGCAGTCAGTCCCGCGCCACCCCAAGCGCCGTTGCCGCCCTGTTGACCCACCCCTGACCTGATTCCTGATTCATGAAACACCGCTGGCCCCTTTTCATGGCCGTTGCCATTGGCGCTGCCGCACTCGGTTTTTTCTTCGGCCAACCGCAGACGCCCGCCCCCACACCTGCGGTCGCGGGCGCCGCAGACAAGCTGCGCGGCCTGACTTTATCCACCCCGGAAGGCAAGGCGGCCAGCCTCAAGGACTGGGAAGGCAAAATCCGGGTGGTCAATTTCTGGGCGACATGGTGCCCACCCTGTCGCGAGGAGATGCCCGAGTTTTCTGCCGTACAGCAAAAACTCGGCGGCAAAGGCGTGCAAATTGTAGGCATCGGCATCGATACCCCGGACAACATCCTGGCCTTCCAGAAAAAAAACCCAGTCAGCTACCCTTTGCTGATGGGCTCTTATGACACGCTTAGACTCACGGTCGAGCTGGGAAATACCAGCACGGCGCTGCCTTTTACCGTGATTCTCGACCGCCAGGGCAATATCGCCCACACCAAGATAGGCAAGCTGAATGCCACGGAGCTGGAAAAGCTGCTGACCCCGCTGTATCCGCCGGCGCAATAGTAAAACTGGACAACCCGCATCGATTTGCGGCAAACTCCACCCTATGACGAAGCAAACTCGCACACAAAACGCGACTTCAGCCAAGCCTGCCGGCGCCAAAGCCAAGGCCGGCAGGAAGGCGCTCATGCGCGTTCTGGTCCTGCACGGCCCCAATCTCAACCTGCTTGGCAGGCGCGAGCCCGAAGTCTATGGTCACACCACGCTGGCCGACATCAATGTCGCGCTGAAAGCGCAGGGGCAGGCGGCGGGTGTTGCCGTCGACTGCTTCCAGAGCAATCACGAAGGCGACCTCATTGATCGGGTGCAGGCTGCTGCGGCCGAAGATGTGGCCTTCATCCTGATCAATCCCGCCGGTTATACGCATACTAGCGTCGCCTTGCGCGACGCGCTGGCGGGCGTGGACATTCCGTTCATCGAAGTTCATCTGTCGAATATCCACGCGCGCGAGCCCTTCCGGCATCACTCCTACTTCTCGGCCATTGCCGAAGGCGTTATCTGCGGGCTCGGGCCCGATGGTTACCGTCTGGCGCTGGACGCTGCAATTTCAAGACTTTCAGGCCAGTCCTGAACCCACCAACCCGGGCGGCTACATTGGATGTGTCGCCCGTTCGCATAGCACGGAGCCTCCATGGATCTCAGAAAACTAAAAACCCTGATCGACCTCGTCCAGAATTCGGGCATTTCCGAACTCGAGATCAGCGAAGGCGAGGAGAAAATCCGTATCGCCAAGAACCTCGGCGCTCCTGCGCAGGCCACCACCTATATGGTCGGCGCGCCGGCCGCTCCGCTCATGCATGCAGCGCCCATGTCGGCGCCCGTCGCCGCTGCGGTCGCTCCGGCCGCCCCGGCCGAACCTGAGGGCCATGCGGTGAAGTCGCCCATGGTCGGCACCTTCTACCGCTCCGGCAGTCCTGGCGCACCGGCGTTCGCCGAGGTTGGCCAAACCGTCAAGGCCGGCGACACCCTCTGCATCATTGAAGCCATGAAGCTGATGAACGAGATCGAAGCCGACGCCAGCGGCGTGATCAAGGTCGTTCTCGTCGAAAACGGCCAGCCGGTCGAATACGGCCAGACTCTGTTCATCATCGGCTAATTACCCGCAAGCGACTTACAAATGTTTGAAAAAATCCTTATCGCGAATCGCGGGGAAATCGCCCTCCGGATTCAGCGCGCCTGCCGCGAACTCGGCATCAAGACCGTGGTCGTGCATTCGGAAGTGGACGCGGAAGCCAAGTACGTCAAGCTGGCCGACGAGTCGGTCTGCATCGGTCCCGCGCCTTCCGGCCAAAGTTATCTGAATATGGCCGCCATTATTTCGGCGGCCGAAGTCACCGACGCCGAAGCCATTCACCCGGGTTACGGCTTCCTCTCCGAAAACGCCGGCTTTGCCGAGCGTGTCGAGAAATCGGGCTTCGTCTTCATCGGCCCGCGCGCCGAAACCATCAATCTGATGGGCGACAAGGTCTCGGCCAAGGACGCCATGAAGGCCGCCGGCGTGCCCTGCGTTCCGGGCTCTGAGGGCGCGCTGCCGGAAGACCCGAAGGAAATCATCAAGATTGCGCGCAGCGTCGGCTACCCGGTCATCATCAAGGCCGCCGGCGGCGGCGGCGGTCGGGGCATGCGTGTCGTGCATACCGAAGCCGCCCTGCTGAATGCCGTCGCCATGACGCGTACCGAGGCCGGCGCCGCCTTCAACAATCCGACCGTCTATATGGAGAAGTTCCTGGAAAATCCGCGTCACGTGGAGATCCAGATCCTCGCCGACCAGCACGGCAACGCCGTCTATCTGGGCGAACGCGACTGCTCGATGCAGCGCCGCCACCAGAAGGTCATCGAAGAAGCCCCGGCGCCGGGCATTCCGCAGCGCCTGATCACCCGCGTCGGCGAAGCCTGTGCCGCCGCCTGCCGCAAGATCAAGTATCGCGGTGCGGGCACCTTCGAATTCCTGTACGAAAACGGCGAGTTTTACTTCATCGAGATGAACACCCGCGTGCAGGTCGAGCACCCGGTCACCGAACTGGTCACCGGCATCGACATCGTGCAGGCCCAGATTCGCATCGCCGCCAACGAGAAGCTGTGGTTCAAGCAGCGCGACATCGCGCTCAAGGGCCATGCCATCGAGTGTCGCATCAACGCTGAAGACCCCTTCAAGTTCACGCCATCTCCTGGCAAGATCGTTGGATATCACCCGCCCGGCGGCCCCGGCATCCGTGTCGATTCGCATGTCTACGCCGGCTACAGCGTTCCGCCCAACTACGACTCCATGGTCGGCAAGGTCATTGCCTACGGCGACACGCGCGAGCAAGCCATTCGCCGCATGCGCATCGCGCTGTCGGAAATGGTGGTCGAAGGCATCAAGACCAATATCCCGCTGCATCAGGAGCTGATGCTGGACGAGCGCTTCATGGACGGCGGCACCAGCATCCACTATCTGGAAGAAAAGCTGGCGGCCAAGGATGCCGCGACCAAGGGCAACCAATAAAGCATCAATAAAGAAAGAAGCATCATGTGGCTGAGCGTCTCACTGCCGACGGACGAGGAACACGCCAATCCGTTGTCGGAGGCGCTGATGGAACAGGGCGCCCTGGCCGTCAGCATTGAGGATGCCGACGCGGGCACCGAAGCGGAAACGCCGCAATTCGGTGAGCCGGGCAGCCCGGCCGCGCCCTTGTGGCAGAACAGCCGCGTGATCGCGCTGTTCGAGCCGGCCGATGATCTGATCCAGCGCATCGCCGCGGCCGCACTGGTCGGCGGCGTCAGCGACCTCTCCGCGATCCGTATCGAGGAAGTCGAAGAACAGGATTGGGTGCGTTTGACCCAGTCGCAGTTCGAGCCCATTCGCATTACCGACGGCTTGTGGATCGTGCCTTCTTGGCACGATGCGCCCAATCCGAACGCCGTCAACCTGGTGCTCGATCCGGGTCTGGCGTTCGGCACCGGTTCGCACCCGACCACGCGCCTGTGCCTCGAATGGCTGTGCGCCAATATCAAGGGCAATGAAAGCCTGCTCGATTACGGCTGCGGCTCGGGCATTCTCGGCATCGCCGCCGTCAGGTTGGGCGCCTCACCCGTGCTGGGCGTGGACATCGACGACAATGCCCTGATCGCGGCGCGCGACAACGCTGCGGCGAATCAGGTCGTCATGGACCTGCGTCACACACGCGAGCCGCTGGAAGAGCGTTTCGATGTGGTCGTAGCCAATATTCTGACCAATCCGCTCTGCGTCCTTGCGCCGCTCCTGGCGGCCCGCGTCGCGGCCGGTGGCCGCATCGTGCTGTCGGGCGTGCTGGAAGCGCAGGCCGAAGAGGTCATTGCCGCTTACTCACCCTACCTGCCGCTGCATGTCGGCGCCACCCACGACGGCTGGGTGCGTCTAGAGGGGACCAAGTCCGCATGATGCTGACGCGCTGCCCGGGCTGTACCACGACCTTTCGGGTCACGCCCGAGCAGGTCAAGGCGCGCCACGGCAAGGTGCGTTGCGGGCGCTGCCAGCACGTCTTCGATGCCATCGAGCATCTCTTGGATGCGGCGCTTGCCGTCCCCAACACCGCCGTCGAAGCGGCCCTTCCTCCGCGCCCCCCCGAGCCTGCTGCAACGCAGCCGGCGGCTGAAGCCACCCCCGTGCCGGAATCAGGCGCAGTAAGCGCATTGGAGGACGAAACCGCCCCCCCGGCGGCGGAAGTGGTCGAGGAAACCGCAGAGGAGACGCCAACGCTCACGCCCGCGGCTGAGGAGGAAAATATCCTGCTGCAGCCTTCGCCCCTATCGGCGGCCTATGGCGCCCGGCGACGCTCGATGCGGACGCCGGCCTGGCCTTGGGCGATTGCATCGCTGCTGGTGCTGAGTGCGTTGATTGCCCAGCTTATGATCGCCTTCCGCGTCGAACTTGCCGTCAAATATCCGTCGATTCGACCGGCCCTGGAAATGCTGTGCGAACAAGCGGATTGCACGATCGAACTACCGAGCAATCCAGAACTGGTCAGCATCGAGGCCTCGGATTTGCATCCGGGCAAGAAGGGCGGGCTGGAGCTCGCGGCGACCTTGCGCAATCGTGCGCCGTACGCGCAGGGTTGGCCCAATCTCGAACTGACCTTGACCGACGGCGCGGATAAACCTATCGTGCGCAAGATCATCACGCCGGCGCAGTATCTGCCGACGACGCTGACGGAGGCCGACGGCTTTGAGGCCAACGGCGAACTGGCGGTGCAATTGCAGCTCGACCCGGGCAATCTGCCTGCCGCCGGCTACCGGCTTTACCTGTTTTACCCATAACAAGCATCCCAACCCCAACAAGGAGACTGATATGTCCACCGTTACTCTTGGCGGCAACGCCGTTAACGTCGCTGGCGACCTGCCCAAGGTCGGCGCCACCGCCCCTGACTTCAATCTGGTTGCCGGCAGCCTCAAGGACAAGACCCTGGCCGCCTTCGAAGGCAAGCGCAAGGTCCTGAACATCGTTCCGAGCCTCGACACCCCGACCTGCGCCACTTCGACGCGCAAGTTCAACGAAGCCGCCGCCGCCCTGAACAACACCCAGGTGCTGGTGATTTCCGGTGACCTGCCCTTTGCCCAAGGCCGCTTCTGCACCACCGAAGGCATCAAGAACGTGTTCGCGCTGTCTTCCTTCCGTGATGCCAACTTCGCCAAGAACTATGGCGTCGCCATCACCGATGGCCCGCTGGCCGGCCTGACTGCCCGCGCCGTGGTCGTCCTCGACGAACACAACAAGGTGCTCTACACCCAGCTCGTGCCGGAAATCAAGGATGAGCCGGATTACGACGCCGCCCTCGCCGTATTGAAGTAAATCGCCGTACCCGAGCCGCATCGTTTCGGCGATGCGGCTTTTTCTTGCCCCTCCTTTCGAGCCACAATGATGAAGAATCTGATCTGCGGATCCCTTGCCTACGACAACATCATGGTCTTCCAGGACCATTTCGAGAACCATCTGCTCCCGGATCAGTTGCATATCCTCAATGTGTGCTTCTATGTGCCCGAGATGCGCCGCGAATTCGGCGGCTGCGCCGGCAACATTGCCTACAACCTCAGGTTGCTCGGCGGCGACCCGCTCATCATGGCCACGGTCGGCGACGACAATGCGCCCTACATGCATCGCTTGAAGCAGCTAGGGCTCGACGCCACGCATGTGCGCCAGGTTCCCGGCGCCTTTACCGCCCAGGCCTTCATCACCACCGACCTGGCCGACAACCAGATCACCGCTTTCCATCCCGGCGCCATGCTCGAAGCGCATCAGAACCATGTGGCGGAAGCCAAGGGCGTCGTGCTCGGCATCGTCGCGCCCGACGGTCGCGACGCCATGTTGCAGCATGCGCGCGACTTCAAGGCCGCCGGCACGCCCTTCATCTTCGACCCGGGTCAGGGCCTGCCCATGTTCAACGGCGAGGAACTGCTGGCCTTCGTCAAGCAGGCCGACTACTGCACGGTCAACGACTACGAGGCCAAGCTGCTGTGCGAACGCACCGGCCTCACGCTGGAGCAGTTGGCGCAAGAGGTCAAGGCGCTGATCGTCACGCTCGGCGCCGACGGCTCGGATATTTATGCCGACGGCAAGTGCATCAAGGTCGCCAGCGTCAAGCCGGACGCCATCCTCGATCCGACCGGTTGCGGCGACGCCTATCGCGCCGGCCTGCTCTACGGCATCACCAACGGCTGGGACTGGCAGAAGACCGGCCAACTGGCTTCGCTGATGGGCTCGATCAAGATTGCCCATCGCGGCGCGCAAAATCACAAGCTGAATCGCGACGAAATCGCCCAGCGTTATCAACAGGCCTTCGGGACCACGCTCTGGTAATCCCGTGACCGCATTCGAATACAAGGAGTCTCCATGAAACACGTCCTCCTCGCCGCACTTGCCACTGCCGTCGTAGCCCTTGGCGGCTGCGCCAGCAGCATGTCGGGGTCTGCCTATAGCCGCGATCAGGCGCGCGGCGAAATGTCGGTACGCCTCGGCATCGTCGACAGCGTTCGCCAGGTACAGATCGAAGGCACCAAATCTCCCGTGGGCGGCCTCGCTGGCGGCGCACTCGGCGGCGTGGCAGGTAGCCAGATGGGCAAGGGCTCGGGTTCGACCGTCGGCGCCATCGTCGGCGCCGTGGCCGGCGGCCTGGCGGGCAGTGCGGTCGAGGAAGGCGTAACGCGCCAGGCCGGCCTGGAAATCACGGTGCGCCTGGAAAACGGTCAGCTGATCGCCGTCACCCAGGCGGCCGACGAAGCCTTTCAACCCGGCGAACGCGTGCGCGTGCTGTCCGGCCGGGGCGCCACCCGCGTGACGCACTGACGCGCCAATAAGTCAGAAATCTTTCTGTAACACGGGCTCGGCAGACTGTGCGCATGTGGCATCCACGCACCCTGTTCCGTCTGCTTCGCACCGCCCTGCATCTGCTGCAGGGCAGCGCGACCGTCGCCCTCATTTACCCCTGGCTTGGCGAGCAGCACCGCCTGGCATTGAAGAAGCGCTGGTCACGCCAGTTGCTCGCCATGCTCGGCGTTCGCCTGCGTTATCAAGGCGCCTTGCAAAACGATGCGACCCTGCCTTGCGGCCTGATCGTCGCCAATCACATTTCCTTCCTGGATATTTTCGTCGTCAATGCCATCGCGCCGACGGCCTTCGTGTCCAAGGATGATGTGCGCAGTTGGCCGCTGATCGGCTGGCTATGTACGCATACCGACACGCTCTTTCTCGAAAGAGGCAATCGCAGCGCCGCCCAGCGCGCACGCGAGAATCTCGTCAATCACTTGCGCCGCGGCAAGCGCGTAGCCTTGTTTCCCGAGGGCACGACCACCCGCGGCGATACGGTCCTGCCCTTCCACAGCGCCTTGCTGCAGTCCGCCATCGATGCCGGTACAACCGTGACCCCGATCGTTCTGCGTTATCGCGCGGACGACGGCAGTCATTCGACGGCCCCCGCCTATGTCGATGACGTCAGTGTTCTGGAGTGCCTGCGCGCCATTGCCGATGAAAAGCGGCTTTATGCAGAAGTTGTGGCGCTCGAACCGCTCGCAACGGTGACCGTCGATCGCCGCGAACTCTCGGCGCGTGCGCATCGCCTGATTGCGCACACCTTGCACGACGGCAGGGGCGCAAGCGAGGCCGTTCCTGCGCTCAGTCAGCCCACGGCCCAGCCGGTTGCCGGCTAGGCACCTGAAAGACCTTGCGGTCCTCGAGCCGGATCGCGGTCAGCTTGCCGCCCCACAGGCAGCCTGTATCCAGCGCCAACAGCCTGTCTTCAACGTGAAGGCCCAAGGCCGACCAGTGCCCGCAAACCAGCGTATGCGTGCGGCTGGCGCGCTTGGGCACGGCGAACCACGGCATGTAGCCCGGCGGGGGATTTTCGGGCTTCCCCTTTGCATGGAACTCCATGACGCCGTCCTTGCTGCAAAAGCGCATGCGCGTCATCGCGTTCACCACCACCCGCAAGCGGTCCCATCCCTCCAGATCGTCCTGCCAGTGCTCGGGCTTGCTGCCCCACATGTTTTCCAGAAAATCGATGTAGAGATTTTTTCTGGAGAGCGCGGCCGAAACCTCGTCCGCCAGCGCCGCTGCCTCTGCCACCGTCCACTGCGGCAGAAGGCCGGCATGCACCATCGCATATTCGCCTTCGACATGCAGCAAAGGCAGGCCGCGCAGCCAGGCCATCAGCTCATCGCAATCCGGCGCCGCCAGAATGGGCGCAATCGTATCGCCCTTGCTGTCGCGGCCGAATCCCTCCGCACGCAACACCAGATGCAGATCGTGGTTGCCGAGTACGACCGTGGCGCGATCGCCTAGGCCTTTGACGAAACGCAGCACCTCCAGCGATTTAGGGCCGCGATTGACCAGGTCGCCGACCAGCCAGAGCCGATCGCGCTCCGGTTTGAAGCCGACCAGGGAGAGCAAGTCCTGCAGTTCGTCGTAACAGCCCTGCAGATCGCCGATTGCGTAGGTGCTCATAAAGCTCAGTGCGTTGCCGGACGATATTCGACCACGTATTCCTGCAGTCGAAGCTTGACCTCTGCCTCATCGCGCATCGGTGCCGCCAGCCAGTCTTCAATTCGCCTCAGCCAGTCGGTATCTGGAACCTCGTCCGGCTTGGCGATGCGCAGTTTCGGATGCGGTGTAGCCAGCGTCTGTTCGCTGTCGGCCAGCAACTCTTCATAGAGCTTTTCGCCCGGGCGCAGTCCCGTTACCTCGATGCGGACCTCTTCTTCGGTATAGCCGGAAAGGCGAATCATGTCGCGCGCCAGATCGTAGATTCTGACGGGCTCGCCCATGTCGAGAACAAAAATGCGGCCGCGCTCTTCGCCCTTGTCAGCCTGCAGGCCGGCTTGCAGCACCAGTTGGCAGGCCTCCGGAATCAACATGAAGTAGCGCGTAATCTCCGGATGAGTCACGGTTAGCGGGCCACCGGCGGCGATCTGCTCGCGAAACTTGGGAATCACACTGCCGCTGCTGCCCAGCACATTGCCGAAACGCACCATGACGAAACGGGTCCCGCTGGTCCCGGCTTGCAGCGCCTGGCACACTTTCTCCGCCAGGCGTTTGGTAGCACCCATGACGTTGGTCGGATTCACCGCCTTGTCGGTCGAGATCAGGACGAATTCGCGTACGCCATGGTCGACCGCCGTCTGCGCCAATCGCAACGTGCCCAGCACGTTGTTGCGTACGGCCTGCCAGGCGTTCCGGTTTTCCATCAGGGGCACATGCTTGTAGGCGGCCGCATGGAATACGATGGCCGGGCGATAGCATGCGAACGTCCGCTCCAGCAAGGCCGCGTCCTTGACATCGCCTATCACATACACCAGCTCGACCCCGGGGAAATGGCTGTCGAACTCCTGTTCGATTCGATAGAGCGCATATTCGGATATCTCGTAAAACACGATGCGCGCGGGTCGGTAGTGAGCGATTTGCCGGCATAGCTCGGAGCCGATGGAGCCGCCGGCTCCGCTGATCAGCACGGTCTGCCCGGCAAACAGCAGGTTCAGGCCGGCTGCATCAAGCTGCACCGCATCACGCCCCAACAAATCTTCCAGCTCGACTCGACGTACCTGCGAAACCGAAACCTTGCCGGCGAGTACGTCGTTCGTCGCCGGAAGCGTCAGCACCTTGAGCCCGGCATTGACGGCCAGCTCAGTCGCACGCCGACGTACGCCGGTCGATGCCGACGGCATCGCGACGATTACATGAGTCACGTCCAGTCGCGCGGCATGCGTTGCGACGGTGCTCAGCTCGCCAAGCACCGGAATGTTCATCAAGCGCAGGCCATGCTTGTGTTTGTCGTCGTCAAGCAGGCCGACAGGCCGCCACTGGTTGCTGCCGGCCAGCTCGCGCAACAAGGCGGCTGCCGCCGTGCCCGCCCCCATGACCATGACGGGCGTGGCACCCAGTCGATGCGTAGAGAACAACACGCCATCTTTCCAGGCCCGGTAGAGAAAGCGACTGGCACCCATGAAGAGGAACAGCAGCAGCGGATTGAGAATGAGCGCCGAACGGGGAACCTCCTGCAGGCGATTGGCCATGAACAGCGCCATCGGTACAGCCAGAGAGGCAACCCCGACTGACAACCCAATGCGCCGCAGATCCGGAATGCTGGCAAAACGCCAGATGCCGCGATACAGGCCACCGAAGTAGAAGGTGAGGCTCTGCACGGGCACCACAACAGCCATGTACGACCACATGGCGTGCATATACTGCGACGGAATATCCAGATTGAAACGCAACAGGTATGCCAGCAGCCATGCGAGGACCGCAGCCAGAATGTCATGCAGCACGGCAATAAGAGTTCGGATATTCAACACGTCACTTCACCCGGTCGCCGCTTCCCTTGCCCAGCGCGGTAATCAATACATAACGAAAATATGCGGTCACATCCAATTCACTCAGCATTTTACGATCTGTCTCGGCCAGCAGCTCAGGTGTCGACATATCGATACCATTGACCTGCGCCAGGCCGGTAATACCGGGCCGGGCATCAAATACGCCGTTAGCGGCGCGTGCGGCAATCAACGCTTCTTGATTAAACAGGCAGGGGCGCGGCCCGACCATGCTCATGTCGCCACGCAGGACATTCCACAACTGCGGCAACTCGTCCAGCTTCGAGCGGCGCAGAAAGCTGCCCAGCGGCGTAATGGCGGAAGCATCGGCCAAATGAGTTGCCACTGACGCCGTACCTTGCCGCATGGTCCGAAACTTCCAGAGGGTAAAGGGGCGCTGATGGCGCCCGACTCGCGTCTGCCTGAAGAATGGCGCACCGGTATCAAACAGCCCCAATATGGTCAGCGCCAGGAATAGGGGAGCCCCAACGAGCAATCCGAATAGGGAAATCAATACATCAAGAGTGCGAATCATCGCGGGCCATCTTCCTCAACTGTTCATCCATGGTCACGACAGGTTTCCAGCCCAGAATTTCCCGGGCCTTGGCGTTGTCCACCACCAAGGAACCCAGCAGGCGATCCGCAGCCGCCGACTTGCCGAGCATCGCCGCACCGCGCCGCAGCCAGCGCGGGGGCACGGGGATCAGCCTTGATGCAACCCCATGGGCCCGTGCGATTTTTCTCAGCATCTCGGTTGTAGAAACCGCTTCGCCATCAGATACCAGAAATACCTGGTTGGCGGCTGCGGGATGCTCAAGGCAAACCGTAATGAAGTCGACAAGATTATCCAAGGCCACCAGACTACGGCTGTTGGAGATGGCGCCAAGCGGCAACGGTACTCCACGCTTTATCCAGCGCACCATGGACAGGAAGTTTCCCCGAACGCCGGGGCCGTATACCAATGGAGGGCGGATCACAACGAATTCCATGCCGGTTTCCAGGCAGACTTCCTTTAACGCCAGCTCTGCTTCAAGCTTGGAAATGCCGTAGGCATCTTCGGGGGCCGGCATGTCGTCGGGCAGAAATGGATGGCCAGGCCTGGAAGACTCTCCGTTTACCTTAACCGTGCTCAGAAACACAAAGCGGCGCACTCCCGCTGCAGCCGCCTGTCTTGCCAAGTTGAGGCTGCCGTCTACATTGACGACGCGGAACTCTCGCAGCGAATCGCTCGATGTCTCCCGCATGACGTGCACTCTCGCCGCTGTGTGCACGACAGCCCCGCACCCTGTCAGCGCATCGCTCCAATCAGTGCTGCCGTGAATATCGCCAACAGCCACGGAAGGCTGCAGCATCGCCGCACGGGTGGCCGCAACCACATCGCAGCCGATATCGCGCAGATGCTTGATCAATGGGGCGCCGACAAAGCCCGTCGCGCCGGTCACGAGTACTCGCATTATCCAAGAACGTCCTTATAGAGCGCCAGCGTCCGCTCGACTACCAGGCGAGTGGAAAACTCAGCTTCGACGCGTTGCCGCCCACGGGCGCCGAGGCGTCGACGCAAGTCAGGGTCACCGATCAGGCGCACAAATGCAGCCGCAAGAGATTGTGCATCACCCGCGCGAACCAGCAGGCCATTGTCCTCATGCCGAACCGCCTCGCGGCACCCCACCACGTCGGTGGCGATACACGGCAAGCCCGCAGCCATGGCTTCAAGCAACGCTCGCGGAAACCCCTCGCGATAGGACGGCAAACATGCAATCTGTGCTTGTCCGAGCAATGCCGGCACATCGCGACGATGCCCCAGCCATTCCAGAATTCCTTCATCCTGCCATTGCTGCAATGTGGCTTCCGGAATCGCTGCTCGATTGAGTTCATCACGTCCGCCGATGAGAACAAAACGCGCGCGCACGCCTTGGTCACGCACAATGCGTGCAGCCTCTGCAAACTCTCCGACCCCTTTGTCCCATAACATTCGAGCAACAAGCACGATCATCGGGGGATTTCTCTCCGGTAGCGCGGCTGGATACAGCGCGGGGTCGACCCCCGCACCACGGATCAAGACCGCCTGGCCGGCCCGAACATAACCGTCTTCCACAAATGCCTGAAGATCTTCGGCGTTCTCGAACACAACACGAGAGCCTGGCGGGCAGATTAGCTTTGCAATGGCCCAAGTCAAAAACGGGCGCAGCATGCGCATCTGCGTCTTGTCGGAGGTGAACGCGTAGCCCATGCCAACCACGGCATTGATGACGCCCCGTATCCTCAGCAGACGTGCCGCCAGACTGCCAAGCAGGATGGGTTTCAATGCGAATTGATGTACGAGGTCCGGGCGCTCGCTTCGATATACCCGAAAAATCTGGAGAAACGTCTGCAAAGCGGAAAGGGGATTCAGGCTGCGGCGATTGATACGCAAGGGAATCAGGCGCAGTCCGGCGTCGCGAATGCGCTGCGCATCCTCGCCGATGCGGGTCAACACGACGACTTCATACCCAACCTGTCGGGCCGCCACCGCACGTTCGATGAAATGGGAACAGAAGAACCAGTCTTCCGTGACGAGAAAAAGTATTTTCACTGCGGCCTACCTGCCCCGGCCCGACGTGTCGTCCTGCTTGCCCCTATAGGCTCGCGCTCTCGGCAGCCAAGGCGCGAATAAGCACTTCGCCAGTGCGGCGCACAGCCCCTTGAATGTATAGAAGCCCGGTGCCAGCAGGAACTCGCGCAGCCAATGCGCGGCCACCTCCGCATACCCGGCCCGGCTCGCGATCGATTGCCCGCCGTGTATGCGATATCGCAACAAGGGCTCGGGCAAATTGCGAAAGCGGCCGCCCAGTCGCCGGGCGCGTAACCACAGATCGGTATCTTCAGAGACAAAGCCGCCGAGATAGCCGCGCATATCGAGCAGAAACTGACGCCGGATCGCCACCGCCGGATGGCAAAAAACGGTACGGGTATTGAGGCTGCGGACGATATCCGCATGTGCCAGCGGCAGATTCATCTGCCCGATCGTCACACCACTCTCGTCGATCAAAGTAACGGCGGAGCCGAGCACGTCAACCGGGTCGCTTGCCAGCGCCTGACGCAATCTCCGAATCCGGTCAGGCTCGCAGACATCGTCCGCATCCATCCGGACCAAGTAGTCACCTCGCGCCTGATCGGCAAGGAAATTGAGGTTGTAGGCCAGTTGTCCGATTTTGGTACGGAACAGGCGAACATTGCCTTTACCGCCAACAAGCCCGATCAGCTCATTCCAGAGTGTATCCGGACAGGCATTTGCGGCAATCAGGAACTCAAATGCTGGGTCATCTTGCGCCAGCACGCTGTCGATTGCTGTACGCAACCAGGGATTGGCGCGATTGACGCAAAGAACAACAGAAACAGCCGGCGCGGCATTTGCATCCATTGCGACCGGTTCCGCATTTTCTTCACCCATCGCGTTATACCTTCAACCAGCCTTCAGGCAACAAGTCCCGGGTATCGTTCTGGCTGGTCTGGAACCAGCGTGCCGGAGCCACCACCATTTTTTCATCTGCACGCGACAGCCACGCCCCCCACCAACTCAAGGAGCTATTGGCGATAACAAAGCGACTGCAGGCCGCCATGAGCCGCAAGTCTTCATGCGCTTCGCCAGGGCCGTTGATGTCGACCAGTGTCATTGGCACCGCAGGCCTGAAATTCTCGCGCACCCAGTTGGGGTCGTCCGAGAAAACAAAGCAATGCGGGTTTGCCAAGGTAGGCGCCACAATATCGAGGCCGGCCTGATAGTAGTCCAGGGAACACATGCCGTGATAAGCGTTCGCCGCAGCGTTGCTGACATAATCGCCACGCCGGATATGCAGGCAAATGGCGCCCTTTGACCGAATCTCCTCAAGCATACGGGCGTTAGATTGCGACGGGTTGCCGTGCGGACAAAGCTCTTTGAGGAGTTGATCGCGATACTGACGGAAATATTTTTCGCTCTGAAAATAGCCGTCGAGGAACACCGGCGCCTGCAGCGTTTCAAAGCGTGGGTCGTATCGGAACGAAGCCTCCGAGAACACGGACATGTTGCGCTCATGGCGCGGCAAGCCAAGACGCCGCGCTACCCGGGTCCAAAAGCTGTTCGATCGGTTTGGCGTGGCCATCGGCTCAGCCAGGGAAGCCTGAATCGACAACGGTGCCAGCGCATATTGCCGATCCGGGTCCGTGCCGAACCAGGATAAATCAAGCGCAACATCGGCGTCGATCTTTAGCGACAGAGCTCTTGCTGCCGCGTATTGGAACATCTGGTTACCGAGGCCACCAATGAGGCGAACGACAACGCGCTTCACGCTGACGTCTCCCGCGTGGCCGGACCATTGGCAACAAGGCGCTCGAATAACTGCTCATACTCCTGCGTCAAGTGCGCCCAATTGAAACGGCGCTGGCTTTCTGCCTTGCCTTGCCTGGAAAGCTCCGCCAAACGATCGGGATCTTCAGTCAACTGATGGATTGCGTCGGCAAAAGTCTGCGGCAACACTCGCGTGTAGCCAGACTCATCCACTGGCGCCTCGCATATCACTCCTCCGCCAGTCCAGGCTGCGATCTCCCGCGCGTTACCGACCGAAACTGACAGAAATGGCAGACCTGCGGCGCAAGCTTCGAACAATACGAGCGGTGAATATTCCACGTTCGACGCGAAGATGAACAGATCGGATTGTAAATAGGCCTGAATCAACCTGGGGCGCGGCAAGTCGGTACGAATTACTGTCTTGCTCCCATGCTTGCCGGCATTGATGCGCGCCACCCAGGTATCGATGGATTGCAGATTCCCGCCGCGCCACCCAAGGGCCAGCAGAGCCATCTTCACGGTATGTCGGATTGCGTACCATGCCCCATAGCCGCGGACCAGCATTGCAAAACGCCGCCAATAAGAGAGGCGCTTACCTCCATTTTCGGGCTGATTGCCATTGAGAATAAGCGCGGCAGGGCGGCCACCGAAATTCGCCAGCGCAAACGCCTGCACCGATTCAAAATGCCCCTTGAGCCCGGTGACCGTTCCAACGGTGAGCAATACGCATGCACTCGGCTCTATATTGAGGCTGGCCCGAAATGACGGGTCAATTGTGGCTGCAAACTCCTCACCCGAGGCACCGTTCGGAATAACGAAATGATTGGTCAGACCCAATGCTTTCGCAAAATCGATGTCACGGTAGGATTCCGCGTGATAGACCACCGCATCCATTTGCGCGAGTATTGCCGGCAGACGCTGGAAGTAGTCCGCATAGGATGGCAAATAGAGTCCCGAATATCCGCATGGCACCAGAACTTTGCGCGCACTTAGCTGCGGCAGCACATCCCATATGGCGTCGAATGTCCATTGTTGTGCTGCGTAAATGAAAACGACATCCACATCGGCGGCAGCCACGAAACGACGATAAGCCTCCGCGTCGCCTTCAATGCCGCGCACCTGATTGCCGGACACACGAAAGCCTACGATATTGACGCCATTGTGCGTGGTGCTGTCCCGGGTATCGATATAGGTAGTCGCGACCGTGACCTCATGTCCACGGGCGCAGAGGCGCTCCGCCAACTGGCGCATCACTTCCTGAGCACCGCCGACGCTCGGATAGTAAAACTCGACGCAAAAGAGAAGTTTCATTGCTTAATCAAGTTGTTCTTTACGAAGTCCCAGGTCGCCTGCAAACCGCTCTCCAGCGAGACTTGCGGATGCCAGCCGGAAGCTGAAGACAGACGAGAGGAGTTAAGTACGTTGGCGGCTACGTCGAAAGGCCGCGCCGGCTTGAATTCGATATCCAGCGTATAACCGTCGCGACTGACGATATCGGACAAAAGCTCAAGGATGGAAAGGTTGTCCCGACCGATACCTGTACCGATATTGAAAATATCGCCAGGTTCGCCATATTCGAGCGCTGCCATCAAACCCCGGCACAGATCATCGATATAGATGTAGTCGCGGACAGTGCCACGCTCGCCGAACACGGTAACCGGTTGGCGATTGACGGCAGCAAACATTGCCGCGCCGATAAATCCTTGGGTCAGTCTGCCGAACTGGTTCGGGCCATAGGGATTGCCCGGGCGTACTATCACCGCAGGCAGGTCATGCAACTGCATAAACATCAACGCATATTTCTCGGCCGCCACCTTGGTGATGCCATAAGGCGAAACCGGGTTGGTCGGGTGGTCTTCTTCGATCGGCAAGTTCCTGGCGTTGCCATACACTGTCCCACCGGAAGACACTAGCAAGAACCGGCGCAAAGGCAGACCACTCGCCTTCTTCAATAAATTGACGGTCGCCGGCAAATTCGCCAGGACATCGTGCACCGGATCGTCAAAGCTGGTTTTAGGCACCGTGGCGTACGCCAGGTCGATAATTTCGTCCACCCCCGACAGCAATGGCAGAAGCGCGTTCTCATCCGCGACATCAAGGCTCACATAGCGGGCTGTCGAAGGAAAATCTGCGGGCGCATGCACCCGACGTCCTGCAACAATAACTTCGCGACGGCCTTCTGCGCAAAGCAGGCGCACCAAGTGTGTGCCGATGAATCCGGCACCGCCGACAACCAAAGTCTTGAGTGCCTTGGCACTCATGTCGCAATTCTCCGCAGAAAATTTCGGGCGCGGCGCAAAGGACGCAGCAGCGGCTCGGGAATGCGGCGCTGAACGAAGCGCGATTCGATATGGCGCTTCAGGCGAGCGGCTTCGGATGGCATCTCGGGCGACCAGGTTTCACGCGGACCGCCGATGCTGTCGATCGCCATATTCACCATCAGCAAGGCGTCCTGCTTTTTCAAAGTCAGCGGGGCAGGAACGTTGTGATAGATGCAAGATAAGCTTAGACAACGCTCTTCGGATACGCGGCCACCCAGGGCATGCCGCAGGTTCTCCGCCGAAATCCGCAGCACTTTCGGAAGGAAAGGGTTTTCACCCGTCCGCGACATACTGGTCGGCATCTCCCGATATACCGTCAGCACCTCCGGCAGATTCGCCACATCGTAGTCGCGAGCGATCCGTGACCAAAACTCGTAATCCTCCGGCGGTTGGCGCGACTTGTCTTCACTGTAACCGCCCAGTGCGCGCGCGGCATCAGCTCGCAGCAGGAGCGACGAATGCACAAAGGGATTGTCGAAAAGCAATCGCAGGCGCAATACATCGCTGGAGACAGGGTGGCGGTGAAAGCGCCCGTCCGGCTTGTCTCCTATGCGAATCTCCGCCCACGTACCAACCATTGCCACCCTCGGATTGGCCTCCATGAAAGCATATTGGCGCGCCAGCCGTTCGGGGTGCATCCAATCATCTTGGTCTTGGCGCGCCACATACGGCGCACGTGCCAAACCCAAGCCAATGTTCAGTGTCGCTGCCAGCCCTTTGTTCGACTGGCGAATTGCGCGTATCCGCGAATCTGAAAATGCGCTGATGATTGCCCAGGAATCGTCCTTCGATCCATCGTCGATAATGATGAGTTCGAAGTCCGGCAGTGTTTGTGACAACACGCAATCAATTGCCTCCGGAAGCCATGGCGCTCCGTTGTAAACCGGCATCAAGACGCTAATCTTTGGACGGGTTTGCGTTCCCATAGGGTTCGACACAGATTCTGTCATTGTTGCCACCTGTCACCCGTTTAGTTTGGGCGGCGAGCCATCATGTTCAGAGAGAAAAACTCTCCAAACGGCGCATGCAGGATCGAGGCATCCACGGTGCCGGGGACAAAGTGAGGCTCGTGCGGATACTCCTGACAGTCGACAAAGCCGATCTGTTCCAGCAGGTATTTCAACCAATTTGCATTAAAACCAGTCTTATGAAAATCGTACGGCGTTGCTTGTCCACCGTAGATCAGGCCGATCCAGGGTGAGTTTCCTGGTGCCTCAAAATGAGCAAGGTTCTTGGAGTAGATTCGAACAATACGATCGATATCAGGAACGGAAATTCTCAAAATCCCCCCGGGCTGCAGCACTTCATACCAGCGCTTCAGTATTGGCGTGACTTCATCGTGAGAAAAATGCTCCAGCACATGGCATGCATATATCTCTTGTGCGCACTGGGTTGAAAACCGCTTCAACGTTCTAATGTCATCAACGACATCCGTCGTCACATCATCATCCAGGACATCGACATTGCAGAAGCCCGCAAGCTTAACGTTTCCGCAACCGAGATGAAGCCGATAGGGAGCGGAGAACATATGCAAACGGTCCCTCTTGGGAAAAGCTTTTTTTAGGACCTTCCTTACGGCGTTACGCTGCCCGGGCGTCGTTATCTTCTTCAAGATCGCTTTCACTACCTAATCCCCCTTACGTCAAATTGTGCGCATGGCAATCGCCGGCGCGTTGTCCTCGATTGCCTTCATTGAAGCGAACTCATGCGGCACAGAATTAAAAGCAGGCGCCGACGGAGCATCGTGAAAGCCATCACGCTGCGCAATGCAAATGTCGGCATCCCGCGAATCAACGCCGTTGCGTAAGCGTGATAAGCCTCCGGCGGATAATGGCCGCCAAACTGAATCTGCTCGTAGCGGCCGGCATTGAGCAGGCGTGCAGTATTCAGATCGCTATCCGAAACGACGCGCTTAAGCAGCACAGCTTCGGGCATCTGCGCATACCTCCCGCGCGCCAGCACAGCGGCGACAAATGCCATGTCGCTGCCCCAACCCTCGAAAATATCTGGAATACGACATACCGCCTGAACCAAGGGCGTGCGGTACACTGAATAGATCATGTTGGCTTTGCCATCGGCCTCGCGCGCAAGGGCAAAGCTTACAAGTCGGGCTACAGCGCCTCTTTTGCAGAACTCGGAAAAAGGTTTGTAAGTGCGGATGTGAGCGCCCTGTAGATCGGTATTTACCACGGCTCCGCTGGCAAAGCCGATCTTCCGGTCCGCCTCCAGTACGGCGACGCAGGCGCCGACGTAATTGGCGCTCCATTCGTCATCGGCGGCGGCCCACATGAAATAGGGCGTCTTCGCCTGCTCCGCCAAAAACACAAAGTTCGGTACGGCACCAAGGTTATGATCATGCCGAACCAGGCGGATGCGCGAGTCCTGTCGGCAAAACGCTTCAACGATGTCGGCCGTTCCATCCGTTGAGCAATTGTCCGCAACCAGCATGGTCCAATCGCGAAACTCCTGCGCGATTAGCGACTGCAATGCTTGCGCAATGAAGCGCTCGCCGTTGTAAACGGGCATCCCGATTGTCAGCATGCTTGCCCCTGATCGTCTGTCGAAAGTCTCGGCTTGGGCGGTTTATAGCGAACGACCATCCATACAAAATGTTTGAGGATGCGCTTGCGTGCGATCGAAGCCAGCTGCTTGCGTTCGCCCTCAGGCAAGTTGAGTTGTCCAAGGGCATGCGTAATTCCCTGGATCACGGCATCGTGGTACCGCCAGGTCGCTCGCAGGGACGCCATGTTGCGAATCCTGCTGGTAGCGGGTATCACGCCGCCCCGCTCTTCCCATTCGGCCTGCGCCCACACGCTTGGAGCTGCCGTTTTATAGATGCCGGCTTCAGGCAAGACGATGATCTCACCGCGCATGGCAGCCAGCAGCAGGGGAGGAATTTCGTTATTCGACAACGAAGACGTAACGTTCCACAGGATTTGTCCGTCGTGGATCAGCGCGTCCTTCCGGAAGAGCCCGTAGATCAAATTATCGAAGTTGTGCCTCAGCAGATAAGTCATCCGACCGAGACGATCGAGTCCCGACGGCTTCCTGTAGGCCTCGCCCTGCGGCAACGCAGACATCGGGGAACCATCGTTGTGTACATATTGCGTTTCCGCAGTGCACAGCACATTGCGCTCGTCGGAGAGCAGCACTTGCATGCAGCGCTCGACGAACCACGGCGCAAGGTAATCGTCGTCGGCGGCCCACATGAACCATTCCGCGTTCGCTTGCTGCAGGACGAAATAGAAGTTGGGCAAAGGCCCCTGATTACTGGGCTGACGATGGGCGCGAACGCGTGGATCGCGTTGCACCCATTTCTCGATGACCTCCGCTGAGCGCGGATCCGTCGACGCATTGTCGGAGACAATGATCTCGAGCTCTTGCCAAGTCTGCGCGCAGACCCGCTCAAGCGTGCGATCGAGCATATCCGGCCGGTTGTAGGTCGGGACGCCGATACTGACCAGCGGGCGTTTCTGAGTAAGCTGTTCGCTCATCGATACTTTAGTCAATGTCCTCGGAGCGCCTTAACGCGTGCGGCGCAGATAGCCGTCGGGGGCGACGGTAAGCAGCAGCTTGTCCTGGATGCTCTTGTCGATCTCGAACTCGGAATGCGTCTTCAGGAACTCATGCACGGCGGTCTTCGGATTGTCGCCGGGGCCCCAAGGGCGATCAGGGAACATGGATTTCGGCAGGTCCTCGACGACAGTGTCGAAAACGACGCAGTAGCTCTCGACACTGGTCAGCGAGGCATATGCATTGAGTTCGGCAAGGACGTGCTCATGCGTGTGGTTGCTGTCCAGGCACACCAGCACGCGACGGTAACCCTTGGCGATTTCGTGTACTTGCGCAACGATCTCGTCGGCGATGCTCGAGCCTTGAATCATGGTGATGCGCGACGCCATCGGATGCGCCTCGATCGCCTCGCGATTGTGCTGGCGAATATCGATATCGACGCCCAGAACGCGACGTAGCGAACGCTTGGGGTCGAGCGTAGCGCCGGTTTCGATCGCTTCGGTCATATCCAGCAATGCAAGCATGGAGGCGCTGAAAATCAGCGAACCGCCGTGTGCAATGCCGGTTTCGACGATCAGATCCGGCTTGATTTGCCAGATCAATTCCTGCATCGCCACGACATCCTGAGGGTACTGAATGATCGGGCGCCCCATCCACTCGAAGTGGTAGGAGTACTTCAAGGCGTTGACGGTTTCGATCCATGCCTTAGACTGGGACTGCGCCTTTTCGTCGCGGCCCATCGCCTCGACTTCGGTACGGCATTCCTGCTTGAATTTATCGTGTGGGGTCATTGTTCTGATTTCCTGATATCGATTGCAATTTCATAACGCTGGCCGTCGTCTTCAAACCAGCAACCCGGATGCGGGCGAAAAGTTCTGGCACGCAGCAGATTCAAAAGCTCACGCGCCGAGTAAAGGCGGTCCAGGTCGATGCGACTGGCGCCGTCCAGCTCGGACGAGTGATGGAAAGATCCTTGTCCTTCGGCTTGCGGCGCGGCATCGACATGCCCGCTCCGCAGCTTCGGCCAGGTTTGCTCGAAGAGCGCGACCATGGCCGATTGCGCCTTTCGATAAAGCGTTTCACCGGTATCGGTCCAGTCGTAGGAAACGGCCTGTTGAGCGACGATAGGGCCGCTGTCAATACCAGGATCGACGCAATGCAGCGTGACGCCAAAAGGCGCTTGTTCGACCAAAGCCCAGAAATTGTAGTGCTTGCCGCGATTCCAGGGTAGCAGGCTGGGATGGGTATTGATGAAGCCCAGTCGCGGAAAAGCCAGCAAAGGCTGCTTCAGGATTTTAGGCCACCACGCAAGCAAGCCAAGATCGATATCCGCAGGCAAGGCCTGAAGGACGTTTGCCTCATCGGCGAACACCACCACGGCAACTCCCGCCGCGCGCGCAAGATTGGCGATCTCGCCGTCCCGTATGGCAACCACCACCGCTACGTCCTGTTGGTAATGGGCGAGCAGAAACCGGCAGATCGCCAGCCCCACATCTCCATCGGCGAACAAGGCGAGCTTCATCGCTTACTTTTCCAGCATGCCCAGCACGACATCGGCCACGCGCGCCAACTCGGGTTCGGTGATGTCATGAAAGGACGGCAGATTGATCGATCGGCCAGGGATATCCCAGGCATTTTTGTTTTCCGGCGCAGGCGAGAAGAACGGGAGCGAGCTCAATGGCCAGAAGAACACGCGGGCATCGACGTTTTCGTCCTTGAATTCAGCCTGCAGGCGTTCGCGGGTGATACCGGTAGACGCCGCGTACACCACGGTCGGCATCCAGGCGCCAAGGTGGGTATTCGGACGTTCGGCGTTGATCGCGATTTCCGGATGTCCGGCAAAACGCTGCACGTAGTAATCGAAGATGGCGCGCTTTCTGTCGATCAATTCTCCCAGGCGTTCGACTTGGCCGACGCCGATCGCAGCCTGGATGTTCGACATTTTGTATTTAAAGCCCACCATGTCCGGCCAGAACTGCATGGGCTGGGTCCGGGCGCGACCGTGATTGCTGAGCGTCAGCACCTTTTCGTACAAGGCTTCGTCGCTGGTGACAAACATGCCACCTTCGCCGGTGGTCAAGGTCTTGGTGCCATGGAAGGAAAATGCCCCGAAGCTACCCATCGACCCGGCACGCCGGCCATGGTAGACCGAGCCGATCGCTTCAGCGGCATCCTCGATCAAGGGGAGCGAATGCTTGTCGGCAATGGCCTGCAAGGCATCCATATCGCACAGGTTGCCGTACAAATGGACGGCGAGGATCGCCTTGGTCCGCGGCGTTATTGCCTTTTCGACAGCGGCCGGATCCATGCACCAGGTATCCGGGAGGATGTCGACAAACACAGGCTTGGCGCCGAGATGCACGATAGGCGCTGCTGAGGCGATCCAGTTGGTATCGGCCATGATGACCTCGTCGCCATCGCCAATACCGAGCGCCGCCATCCCCATGTGCAGGGCGCCGGTGCAGCTGGAAGTGGCGATCGCGAAGCGCGCGCCGAGATGCGTCTTGAACGCCTCCTCGAAACGACCGATGTACGCGTAACACTGATCACCCCAACCGTTCGCGGCGGCATCGGTTGCATAAGCGACTTCCAGCGGCGTTATGGAGGGGCGCGTGTAATGAATGCGGGGCTTCATGAAATCTCCAGATCCGGCACCAGGGTGACCAAGCGCGTTCCTTGCGCAGCAAGGTCGGCATTTTGCTCACGGACTTCGGCGGCAATATTCCACGGCAAGATCACCAGGAAGTCGGGCCGGTTTTCACGCAGAGCAGCCGGGGCCAATATCGGCAGGTGACTGCCCGGCATGTATTTGCCCTGCTTGGACGGCGCGGCATCGACGACGAAAGGCAGCAGGTCGGGCCGGATACCGGCGAAATTCATCAGCGTATTGCCTTTCGCCGCTGCGCCATACGCCGCGACGCGCTTGCCAGCTTTTTTCTGAGCAATCAAAAATTCGAGAAAGCTCAGTTTGATCTTTTCGGCCTTGGCCTGGAATCCGAGGTAGGTATCGACCGCTTGCAGGCCAGCCTCGCGTTCAGCTTGCAAAACTTTGCTCACTGCAGCACTCGTCGCACGGCTATCGTCCGGGTGACAACCGAAAATCCGCAGACTGCCGCCGTGCGTAGGAATCTCTTCCACATCGAATATCCGCAAATCGGCCGCTTCGAATATCTGCTTGACCGCATACAGGGACAGGTAGGAGAAATGCTCGTGATAGATCGTATCGAATTGCGCCTGCTGCACCAGTTTCAAGAGATGGGGGAACTCGAGCGTGATGGTCCCTCCCGGCTTCAGCGCGGCCTTGAGGCCGCGAGTGAAGTCGTTGATGTCAGGTACGTGGGCATAGACATTGTTGCCGGCGATCAAATCAGCCTGGCGCCCTTCTTGGCGCAGGCGCTCTGCGAGCGCCAAGCCGAAGAACTCGCGCAACACCGGCACGCCCAGCGCCTCAGCTGCAGCGGCAGTGCTGTCGGTCGGCTCGATGCCGAGGCAGGGGATACTCCACTCGACGAAATTCTTCAACAGATAGCCATCGTTCGAAGCGACTTCGATCACGAGGCTCGAACCGTTCAACTGCAGGCGTTCGCGCATCTGCTCGCAATATTGGCGCGCATGCTTCAGCCAACCGCTGGAGGTGCTGGAGAAGTAGGCGTACTCCGCATTGAACAGCTCTTCCGCCTGCGTATAGTCCTCGGTCTGAACCAGCCAGCAGCTCGAGCACACCATGACCTTGAGCGGCCAGGTCTTTTCCGGACGGCGCAAGTCGTCCTGGGTCAGGTAGGCATTCGAAGGCGGCGCGTGGCCGAGATCGACAAATGTGTGCTCCAGCGGCGAAGCGCAGTGACGGCATTTCATAGAAGGACACCTGAAAACGAAGGCGTGAGAAGAGGGTGATTCGAGTCGCGATCCGACATTTCGGCGATGGGCAACGGCCATGCAATCGCCAGGCGCGGATCCAAGGGATTAAGCCCCGCTTCGGCTTGCGGTTGGAAATGGGCGGAATGGCAGTACAGAAGTTCAGCGCCTTCCGAGAGCACCTGAAAGCCGTGCGCAAAACCTTCCGGGATAAGCAAGGCATGGCCGTTATCGGCGGACAGGCGCTCGGCGTGCCATTGCAGGAAAGTCGGAGAGCTGGGGCGCAGATCGACGGCCACGTCCCAGACTTCGCCGCGCAGGCAGCTCACCAGCTTCATTTCCGCGTGGGGCTGCAATTGAAAATGCATCCCGCGCACGGCGCCTTGCTTGGTGGTCAACGTATGGTTGATCTGCGCGATAGGTTTACGCCAACCGGCTGCGGCCAATTCATCGGCGCAGAACATGCGGCTGAGGAAACCGCGGTTATCGCCGATACGGCTGCGGGCGATCAAGGCCAAGCCATTCAGGCTTAAAGGAGAAACATCGAAGCGGCTCACAGGCTTGCCTCCCAAGCCTGGATGTCCGCTTCGCACAAGGCGCGCGCGGAAGCACCGGCAAGCGCATCGCGATACCAGTTCACCGTACGGGTCACCGCCTCATTCAAGGTCCAGCGCGGGCGAACGCCCAGGATGTCGGTAGCTTTGGCGATGTCGAGCGATAACCGCCCCGCTTCGTGCGGACCGCCGGCATTACCGTATTCAACCGCCGCGCCAGCACCCCATGCGCTTTTAGCAATGTCGATGACGGCGCGCACCGGCGCATTGTCGGTCGGGTTGGGCCCGAAATTCCACGCCTGCGCGAGTTCTGGTTGCGACCAGAGCGCTTGTGCAAGCGTCAGGTAGGCAGTCAGCGGTTCCAGCACATGCTGCCACGGACGCGTCGACGCGGGATTGCGGATCTCCAGCGCTGCGCCTTTGTGCCAGGCTCGAATCGCGTCCGGCAGCAAACGGTCTTCGGACCAGTCCCCGCCGCCGATCACGTTGCCGGCGCGGGCACTCGCCACGGCCAGGCCATTCTGTTCAAGGAACGCACGGCGATAGCTGGCAATTGCAGTTTCGCATGCCGCCTTGCTAGCGCTGTAGGGATCATGGCCGCCAAGCGCATCGATTTCTCGATAAGGCCAGCTCCATTCTCGGTTTTCATACACCTTGTCGGTTGTGATCATGACCGCAGCGCGGCAGTCGGAAACTGCACGCAACGCGTCGAGGAGGTGAATCGTGCCCATGACGTTCGCGGCAAAGGTCTCCACCGGCTCGCGGTAGCTTGCGCGCACAAGCGGCTGCGCGGCGAGATGCAGCACGACTTCCGGCCGGGCAGCGGTCACCAGTCGCGCCAAACCATCACGGTCGCGGATGTCGCAGAAATGGCTCTCGCACTCGTCGGCGACATTCGCCATGCCGAACAGGTTGGGTTGGGAGTTCGGCGCCAGGCTGATGCCGGTCACTTCGGCGCCGAGGCGATTGAGCATCAGCACCAGCCAGCCGCCTTTGAAGCCGGTGTGCCCCGTCACCAGTACGCGCTTGCCCGTCCAAAATTGGGACGAAGGCGAGACGCTCATTTCCACACCTTCCACGGCGCCTTGCCGCTACTCCAAAGCTCTTCCAGCACATTCTTGTCGCGCAAGGTATCCATCGCCTGCCAGAAACCGTGGTGCTCGAATGCCTGCAACTGGCCCACCTGGGCAATGTGCTCCAGGGGTCCGGCTTCCCAGCTCGTCATATCAGTGTCGATGAGATCGAGCACACCGGGCGACAGCACGAAAAAGCCGCCATTGATCAAACCGCCGTCGCCGCGCGGCTTTTCGGTGAACCCGGTAACCGCGGAACCTTCGCGCTTCAACGCGCCGTAACGTCCCGGCGGCGATACCGCCGTGACCGTCGCCAGCTTGCCGTGACGACGATGGAACTCGATGGACTTGCCGATATCCACGTCCGCGACGCCGTCGCCATACGTGAAGCAGAATGCCTCTTCGTCGCGCACATAATCGGCAACGCGCTTCAAGCGACCGCCGGTCAGCGTCTCATCGCCGGTATCGACGAGGGTGACACGCCACGGCTCCGCCTTCTGTTGGTGGACGACCATCTGGTTCTCGACCATGTCGAAGGTCACGTCGGACATGTGCAGGAAATAGTTGGCGAAGTATTCCTTGATCACATAACCCTTGTAGCCGCAGCAAATGACGAAGTCGTTCACGCCGTGGGCCGAATAGATCTTCAGGATGTGCCAAAGAATCGGCTTGCCGCCGATCTCAATCATGGGCTTCGGCTTCAAATGGGTTTCTTCCGATATCCGGGTTCCCAGGCCGCCTGCAAGGATCACTGCTTTCATTTATCGTTTCTCCGTGACGGCCCAAGGCAGACGCGGCCGCACCACACCTGGCATTACGTTCGCATAACCGTGCCGTCCCACACTGCCTTCCATCGAATCGCGCACATTGAATGTCAAGGCGCTGGTTTCGAAGAAATGGATGGTCAGACCAGGATCGTAGGAGCTGACTGCCAATCCGACGAAATAAGTGCCTTCGTTGAGGAAGTCGCCTGGGATCTGGCAAACCGCCTCGTAATCGCCTGGCGCGAGCTCGTTCAGGACATCGGGGCTGGTTACGAACGCATACGTGCCGCCCGGCACGATGAAATGGAAGTTCGGAATGAAGCGGGTGCCGCTGTTTTTCAGAACCCGGAAACCCATGCGGACTGAAACCGGCTTGCGAATGTCCACTTCGATCACGGCCGCACCGGCCTCATCGAGAACTTCGCCGTACGTGAGCTGGACACGATCGTCGCCGACCGGTTTGCCATGACCAAAGTCGACTCGACCGACCTGGCTCGCATCTCCGCCGAGGTAATCCAGGATCACTTCGGACGGTGCGCCCTGCTTCCGCACCTGCCCCCTTTCCAGAAGGATGCACTGGTTGCACAGGGAGGTCACGGTCTGCATGCTGTGACTGACGAAAATGACCGTCCGCCCGCCCGCGCTGATGTCCTGCATCTTACCCAAGCATTTCTTCTGGAACTCCGCGTCGCCGACCGCAAGCACTTCGTCAACAACCAGGATTTCGGGATCAAGATGGGCGGCCACCGAAAACGCCAGGCGCATGTACATACCCGAGGAGTAATGCTTGACCTGAGTATCCAGAAAGGCCGCCACGCCGGCAAAGTTGACGATCTCATCGAACTTGCGACGAACTTCGTCGCGCGTCATGCCCAGAATCACGCCGTTCAGGAAAATATTCTCGCGACCGCTCAGCTCCGGGTGAAACCCCGTGCCGACTTCAAGCAGGCTGGAGATGCGGCCGCGCAGGCGGATTTCGCCGGTCGTAGGCTCCACAACGCGGCTCAACAGCTTCAGCAGCGTAGATTTTCCGGCGCCGTTCTTGCCGATCACGCCGACTTTGTCGCCCTCGGCAATCTCGAAGCCTAAGTCGCGCAATGCCCAGAACTCCTTCAGCGTATCCTTCTTGCGCGGGAACTCCCGCACGAAACTCATGATTTCATCACGCAACAGCGTGTTCCGCGGCGTATTGCCACTTTTGATCATGTAGCGTTTGCCCAGACCTTCAACTTTAATCGCGTAGCTCATGGGGCGCTCAGATGATATCGACGATTTCACGTTCAATGGAACGGAAATAGGTAACGCCAGTAATGATTAGCACGACGGCAAGTAGCAGGGAAAAGCCCAAAGTCCAAGGTTCGAAAGGGTAACGGTCACCGAAGAGGGTGTAGCGGAATCCTTCGACGACGCCAACGATGGGATTGAATCCATAGAGGCCTCGCCACTGCTCCGGAATCGCAGATGAAGAAAAACCGATCGGCGACAGGTAGAGCCCAAATGTAATAACGAAGGGCATGATGAAGGACACATCACGATACTTTGCATTAAGCGCTGCAACCCACAGGCCAAGCCCTACACTCAACATCATCAGCGTAATTAAGATAACGGGCACCAGAAGGATGTGCCAGCCGATCCCGGTGCCAAACCAAACCAGCATTGCACACAACAAGACAAGCGTGATGCCTAGATCAACAAAATTAGCAAGCACACCACTGATGGGAACGACTAGACGGGGAAAGTACACTTTGGTAATTAACGACGAGTTTGAGATCAAACTATTTCCACACTCATTAACGGTGTTAGCAAAATACAGCCATGGCGTCATGCCGGAAAGCACTAGCAAAAGATAGGGAATGTCCCCCGAGGGCGACGCGAGACGAGCAACCTTGCCAAAGACCAGCGTGAAGACAAGAGTAGTAAGCAATGGCCGCAATATTGCCCAAGCAATACCCAAACTAGCCTGTTTGTACCGAACAACGACATCACGCCACGCCAGGAAAAATAACAATTCACGCGCGCCCCAAAGCTCCAGCCAATAAGCGATGCCTTGACGCGCCTTGGGAGAGAGTACAGTTTCACGCATCATTATTCAGAGCACCCCATCATTCGTGGTAATCCATCGCCTTGTAGCCATGGCGTTTGATCAGTTCATCGCGTTCAGCGGACTGCAGATCCGCTGAAACCATTTCGGCCACCAGCTCGGCGAACGTCGTCGTCGGCTGCCAGCCCAATTTTTCGCGGGCCTTGGTCGGGTCGCCGAGCAGGGTTTCCACTTCGGTCGGGCGGAAGTAGCGCGGATCAACCGCGACGACGCACTTGCCGGAAGCGTCATAACCCTTCTCATCGACGCCCTGTCCGCTCCAGCGGATATCCAGGCCGATTTCCCTGGCGGCGGCATCCACAAAGTCGCGCACACTGTACTGCACGCCCGTTGCAATCACGAAATCCTCCGGCTTCTCCTGCTGCAGCATCAGCCATTGCATCTCGACATAATCGCGGGCATGCCCCCAGTCGCGTTTGGCATCGAGATTGCCGAGAAAAAGGCAGTCCTGCAGGCCCAGCTTGATACGCGCCAAGGCACGCGTGATCTTGCGCGTAACAAAGGTCTCGCCGCGAATGGGCGACTCGTGATTGAACAGAATGCCGTTACAGGCATACATGCCATAGGCTTCGCGGTAATTGACGACGATCCAGTAGCCATACATCTTGGCGACGGCGTACGGGCTGCGCGGGTAAAAAGGCGTGGTTTCCTTTTGCGGAATTTCCTGCACGAGGCCGTAGAGCTCACTGGTCGAAGCCTGGTAGAAGCGGGTCTTCTTTTCCAGACCAAGGATACGAATCGCCTCAAGCAAACGCAGTACGCCAAGCCCGTCTGAATTGGCAGTGTATTCCGGCTCTTCGAAGCTCACGGCGACATGTGACTGCGCCGCCAGGTTGTAAATTTCATCAGGCTGAACCTGCTGGATGATGCGGATCAGCGATGAGGAGTCCGTCATGTCACCGTGGTGCAGAAAAAACCGCGGGTTCTTTTCGTGCGGGTCCTGGTACAGGTGGTCGATGCGATCCGTATTGAACAGACTGGTGCGGCGCTTCAACCCATGGACAATGTAGCCCTTCTTGAGAAGAAGCTCCGCGAGATAGGCGCCGTCTTGGCCGGTAACACCCGTAATCAGCGCAACCTTTTGTTTTTCGGTAGTGGTCATTTGTTCTAGCGTCTTCTATGTGCGCGAATTCGCGGGATTCAAAAAATCTTCGTAGGCCTTGGCGAGCCCTTCGTCGAGGCCGACCATGGGCTGCCAACCGAGGGCCTTGATGCGGGCGCTATCCATCAGCTTGCGCGGCGTGCCATCCGGCTTGCTCGCATCAAAGCTGATCTTTCCCTGGTAGCCCGTGGCCCTCGCCACCGCCTCCGCCAGTTCCTTGATGGTAATGTCGCTGCCGTAGCCCACATTGATATGGCTCAGCATCGGCTGCGTCTGACGCTCATATTCAGCCTTGCTGAGGCCCATGACGTGGAGACAGGCGGTGGCCATATCGTCGACATAGAGAAACTCCCGCTTCGGAGTGCCGCTGCCCCAGACCTCGACATTCGCCGCGCCCTGGATTTTCGCCTCGTGAAAGCGACGGATCAGGGCAGGAATCACATGCGAGTTGTCCGGATGATAGTTGTCGCCGGGCCCGTAAAGATTGGTCGGCATCACGCTGCGGTAATCAATGCCATCACTGGCGCCGTACTGGCGGTTATAGCTCTCGCACAGCTTGATGCCGGCAATCTTCGCGATCGCGTAAGGCTCGTTGGTCGCTTCCAGTTGTCCGGACAGCAGCGCATCCTCGCGCATGGGCTGATCAGCCAGTCGCGGGTATATGCAACTGGAACCGAGGAAGAGCAGTTTCTTGACCCCGTTCTCGTAGGCAGCATTGATGATGTTGGCTTCCATCATCAGGTTTTCGTAAATGAACTCGGCCGGATAGGTATTGTTGGCGTAGATCCCGCCGACCTTGGCCGCAGCCAGCACGACCTGATCGGGTTTTTCCTGCACAAAAAAAGCGTTCACCGCCGCCTGGTTCACCAGATTCAGTTCGGCATGCGTCCGTCCGACAATGCGGTCTGCCGGGTGGCCGCTGGCAATAAGCTGCCGCATGATTGCCGAACCGACCATGCCCCTGTGGCCGGCGATATAAATTTTTGGGGACGACATCCTGGCTTACCTATATTTCTCGGGCATTTCTCTGCCGCTCAGACCCGCCGCCGACGCACGGGTCGCGAGAGCTTTCATTGCAAATCCCGGGCTTTGCGTTGTAAAGCCGCTATTTTCGCATATTTGGCAAAGCTGTTGCCGCAGCCGATGAGGATATGAATCAGGCCGGGGAGGCCGTCGAGGAGGCCCAGACGCACAAAATAAAACTTGATGAAACGTATCAGTGGGCTGAGCAGCAGGTGCGCCGCCGACACATGTTTTCCGCGCGCAAAGGCAGCTTCCGCGGCGATCGTTGTATAGCGATTCTGCTTGGTCAGGTAAGACTCGATGGATTCCGCCGAATCGTGCAACAGATCACCTTTCAGCGTTCCCGGCGCGCCGGAAAATAGGACCTTTTCATGCACGGCGTCGTCGGACCAGCGCGCCTGGCGACGGTCGAACAGGCGCAAGCTCCAGTCCGGATAGCCTTCGCCGTGGCGCAGATAGCGCCCCATGAAGCGATTGCAGCGCGGAAATTGATACGCGTGGTTTTGTGGTGCCTGCAAAGCCTTGTCGATACTGAGTTGCAACTCCTTGCTCACGCGCTCGTCCGCATCGACGCAAAGAACCCAATCGTGCGTCGCCTGCTCGATGGCAAATTGCTTTTGCGGTCCGTAACCCCGCCAGGGGCAATCGATCACTCGCGCGCCATGACTGCGCGCCAGCGCTTGCGTTCCGTCGCTGCTCCCCGAATCCACAACGACGATTTCATCGCAAAACTGCAAGGCATCCAACGTTTCCTTGAGCTGACTGGCGGCATTCAAGGTGATCAATACGGCAGAAAGCGGCTGGCGTACAGGCATCGGCTTTATAATTCAGGGAAATAGGTCGCTATTGTAGGCATATAGGCGTACCGCTCACGCCAAGAACCGGCAAATCATGCATATTCTTCTGCTAAAAACCTCTTCGATGGGCGACCTGGTCCACAATTGCCCGGCGGTGTCCGATATTCTTGCGCATTTTCCGCAGGCTTCCATCGATTGGGTGGCGGAGGAAGCGTACGTCCCCATCCCTCAATTGCACCCCGGTGTGCACAAGGTCATCCCGATTGCCTGGCGACGCTGGCGCAAGAATCTGTTTTCCGCACAAATTCGTGCGGAAATCCGCGACTTTCTCAAGGAGTTGCGCGCCACTCGCTACGACTATGTGCTCGACTCGCAAGGGCTGCTCAAAAGCGTCGCCATCGCGCATCTGGCCAAGCGCGACAAGATTGTCGGCGGCAGTTGGACCAGTATCCGCGAAGGGCTCGCCTCCTGCTTCTACGACCAGCGCCTGCCCATCTCCTGGTCTCGCCACGTCGTGGACCGCTGCCGTGCCATCGCATCCGGCGCCCTCGGGTACCCGCTGGACACTGCGCCACGCTACGGCATTCATGCCGACCCGCTGCGGGCTGACTGGCTGCCTCAAGGCCCCTATGCCGTTCTGATGCATGCGGCCAGCCGCCCCGAAAAACTCTGGGCTGAGGACAATTGGCTGCACCTGGGTAACGTTCTCGCCACACGGGGCATTTCCGCAGTTCTGCCCTGGGGTAGCAAGGAAGAAAAAGCGCGTAGCGAGCGACTGGCGGCTCGCCTTCCGGGCGCCGTAGTTCCGCCGCTGATGTCGCTGGATATTGCGGCGCGCTTCCTTGCCGGCGCGCGCGTTGTCGTCGGGCTGGATACCGGCTTCACCCACCTGGCCGCAGCGCTTGCGCGCCCGACTGTCGGTATTTTCTGCGACTCCGACAGCGTGCAGGCCGCCGTGTATGGCGACGCTTTCTGCGAAAGCTTCGGTCAGAAAGGCGAGCCGCCCACACTGCAGACCATACATGCCTCGCTTGAGCGAGCGCTCGCCTCCGCCTAAGGCTTGCTCCCAGGAAATGGTGCGATCGCTCTACAGCCTGCTGACCTTGCTGATGCTGCCCTGGGCGGTCGTCCACCTGTGGCTGCGCAGCCGGCGCCAGCCTGAATATCTGCAGCACATCGGCGAACGCTTCGCCCGCTATCCCGTACTGCAGGACACGCGGCCGCTGATCTGGATACACGCAGTCTCGGTCGGGGAAACCCGTGCCGCCGAAACGCTGATCGCGGCGCTGAAGCAACGCTACCCGGCGCATCGCATCCTGCTCACGCACATGACGCCGACCGGCCGCGCCACCGCATCGAAAATCCTCGATGACTGCGAGCGCCGCTACCTGCCCTACGACACGCCGTGGGCGGTGCGCCGCTTCCTGCGCCACTATCGCCCCCAGCTCGGCCTGATCATGGAAACCGAGCTGTGGCCCAATCTGATCGGCGCCTGCGCCCGGCAGAACATCCCGCTATGGCTGGTGAACGCCCGTCTTTCGGAACGCTCGGCGCGCGGGTATGCACGCTTCGGCAGGCTGACGCGCACCGCGCTCAACGAACTGCGCGGCGTGATCGCGCAAACCGAAGCCGACGCACAGCGCTTGCGGGCGCTCGGCGCTAAAGAAGTTCAGGTGTGCGGCAATCTCAAGTTCGACGTGCAAGCGCCGCCCGCGCTCAATGTGCTCGCCCAGCACTGGCGCAGCAGCATCGGCGCTTGCCCGGTCGCGCTCTGCGCCAGCACCCGCGAAGGCGAGGAAGCGCTGATTCTGGAGGCCTGGCGCAAGGCGCACCCCAATGCGCTGCTGGCCATCGTGCCGCGGCATCCGCAGCGTTTCGACGAGGTCGAGAACCTCACCGCCAGGGAAGGCTTGTCGTGTCAGCGGCGCAGCGAGAGCCAGCCGACGGCCGATGTTCAGGTGTGGCTCGGAGACAGCATGGGCGAAATGGCCGCCTACTATGACTTTGCCGACGTCGCGCTGATCGGCGGCAGCCTGCTCGACTACGGCAGCCAGAACCTGATCGAGGCCTGCGCCGTCGGCACCCCGATTCTGCTCGGCCCATCCACCTTCAATTTCTCCGAAGCCGCTGCCAATGCGCTCGCCTGCGGTGCGGCCATCGCCGTCAATGATGCCGACGATTTCGTCGTCAAGGCGGTGGCGCTGTTGAACGATGAGGCGAGGCGCGCCGCCATGAGCGCGGCCGGCCGCGAGTTTGCGCAGGCGCACCGCGGTGCCACTGAACGGACGATGCAGCTGATCGAGACGGTCCTGAAATAAAAAAGCCCCGCGCTGCGGGGCTGTTTAAATCAGTAAGTCGGCATTTTGGGATCGACCTGCGCTGCCCACGCTGCGACGCCGCCCTGCAGATTGTAGAGCTTGCCGAAACCGTTCTGCTCCAGGAAACCGGCCACCTGCAGGCTGCGCATGCCGTGATGGCAGATCGCCACAATCTCGGCGTCTGCATCGAGCTCGGCGATGCGCTGCGGGATGCTGCGCATCGGCAGCGACTGCGCACCTTCGATGTGACAGGTCTCAAACTCCCAAGGCTCGCGGACGTCCAGCAGAAAAGGCTTGGCGCGCGACTCGTCGCGCAACCATTCGGCCAGTTGAGCTGCGCTGATCTGCTGCATCAGGCCTCCTGACGGGCCGCCCCGAAGGAGGCCTGCACCCCCACGGGGGGCAGCGAACAAAGTGAGCGCGGGGGCATTAGAAGCTGAACTTCTGGACCGGCACCAGCTCGGTCAGCGGCGTGGTCACGGTTTCGAACAGCGTCTGCGTGCGGAAGCCGGCGTCGCTGTCGCGGGTGATCAATTGCGCCTCCATCACCGGCTCTTCGCCGACGATGGCAAACAGGCGGCCGCCGATCTTGAGCTGAGCCAGCAGTTCCTGCGGCACTTCCGGCACGCTGGCCGAAACGACGATGACGTCGAAGGGCGCCTTGGCCGGCAGACCGCCGGCGCCATTGGCGGTTTCGACCGTGACATTGTCGATCTGGGCGCGGCGCAGATTGGCGCGCGCCATATCGGCGAGCTCCGGAACGATTTCCAGCGTGGTCACATGCGCCGCATGGGCGGCCAGCAGTGCCGCCATATAGCCGGAACCCGCGCCGATTTCGAGCACGCTTTCATGCTTCCTGACCTGCACGGCCTGCAGTGCATGCGCCTCGATCTTGGGTGCCAGCATGACCGCGCCATAGCCCAGGGGAATCTCGGCATCGGCGAAAGCCAGGCGCTGCATGGCAGCCGGCACGAACTCCTCGCGACGCACGGCAAACAGCAGATCGAGAACGCTTTGATCAAGCACGTCCCAGGGACGGATTTGTTGCTCGATCATGTTGAAACGGGCTTGTTCGAAGTTCATGGCAGCTCGAAGTAAATGGATTGCGAAAACCTTGCAATTCTAGCCGATCTGTCGCGCTTCGGTAATTGACGGCGGATTGCTCCCGGCGCGGCGGCGCCCGCCCGCCGAACCCGCCGATTCGGATTCGAACGGCAAGCGAGCCCGTTTTTCGCCACACCAAGCTCCGGCGCCGGAGGCTGTGTCATTCAAAGTAGGTGCGCGCCGCTTCCAGACGTGAGGCGTACCAGCCATTTTTCAGGCTATCCAGGCGCACCTTGCCGCCCGTGCTGGGCGCATGGGCAAAACGATCGTTGCCGATGTAGATCCCGACATGCGAATACGAGCGATTGAGGGTATTGAAGAACACCAGGTCGCCCGGCCGCAACTGCGACAGCGACACCGCATGACCGTGGCGCGCAATGTCGCCGGCGCTGCCCTGCAGCCTGAGGCCGACGGCCTGCGCAAAGACGTAACTGACCATGCCGCTGCAGTCCAAGCCCGCCTCGGGGTTTTTGCCGCCGAAGCGATAGCCGGTGTCGATCAGGGATAAGGCATACATCACGACATCCTGCGCCTGCGCCTGCTGGCGGGGGGAGTCGGGCGCACGTTCGGCCTGAGACGGCTCAGGGGGACGACTGGAAATGCCTGCGCATGCCGCAAGCAGCAGGGTTAGCGCACAGACGGCAAGGCGCGCGTTCAATGTCGCTGCCTGCCTCTGAAAACCTGCACCAGCCGCCAGGCCGAATAGCCGCGCATGGCAAGCCGCACCAGGAAGCGCGGGCGCAAGATAAAGAGCGCCGCGCTGGATACGGCAAGCACTGCGGGATGTTGCTTAACCCACAGCGCACCGGCGACTGCCTTGTCGGCCGTGGCCAGCAAAGGCCTCATGCCGCCGGCATACAAGGCCATCTGCTCGCGCTGGTGGGCGGACTGAACCAGCAGACGCTGCTTCCGCAGGGCCAGCTCAAGCTGATGCCGCTTCATTCCTGCTCCGGCTCCGGCGAACGCAGCGCAGCGCGGTCGCGACTCAGCTCGGCCAGGCTATCGGCGAACAGCCCCGAGGGGCTAGCGCATAGACGGCGCGCAGTAAGCGCCGCCAGGATGCCGACCGCGAGGAAGATGCCGGCGCACACGCCGGAGACCAGCAGGCGCTGCTCCCAGAACAGGATCGTGAGAAAAATTGCGACAAACAGCAGTCCGGCGCCCAAGGCCAGTACGGCCACAGCCGCCCACAGCAGTATCGCCAGAAGGCGGACACGCGCCTCCTCCAGCTCGGTGACGAGCAATTGGAGGCGTGTCTGCAGCAGGGTCAGCGAAGTACCGAGCAGCCCCTTGACCGAGGCGTACAGCCCCGGGCGCGCATCAGCCACGGCTTAACGGCGACCGATCAGCAGACCGACAACGAGGCCGACGCCGGCGGCAATGCCGACGGCGCGCCAGGGATTGTCGTGCACATAGTCGTCGGCAGCGCGGCCGGCCGCCTTGGCCTTGTCCACCAGAATGGCTTCAGCCTCGGCCAGCTTGAACTTGGCGTCAGCCAGACGGGCCTGGGCCTTTTCGCGCAGATCGGCCATCTTTTCGCCAGCCTGACCGGCAGTAACGCGCAGAATTTCCTCTGCGTCAGCGACCACCATCTTGAAGTCCGCGATCAGCTTGTCCTTGTTAACTTGGGTCACGTCATTCATGTTGGATCTCCTGTCGGTTTATGGTGAATGAATAGAATCAGCCTACCGCCTTTCTCGCAGCAAGGCAATCGGACATCGTGCGCATTTGCGCAAAATCAAAAGTTTCAAAAAAGACGAGTTTCAACTTATACGACGACCCGGAATTTGTGTCGGCAAACCTTACAGTCCATTCTTTTTTTGGCTGATTAACATTGATTTAAAAGAACAATATTTTCTGGCACGGAGAGTGCTTAATAGCGTTTGTCCCGCCACCACTGGTATCAAATCATGCTTAAGACCATCAAACAACTTACGCTCTCCGCCACCCTGCTGGCCGCTACCGCATTTGCGCATGCAGCGCCGGTGTCGTTCAACGTCAATCTGTCCTCGCTCAACCCGGGCAGCGGCTACGGCATCGATGCCCATGAGGCCGCCGGCAAGCTGATCGACGTTCGCTTCAATGCGCAAACGACGCCCTATTCGTTCACGCTCAACAATGCGGGCGACTATCACCTGTTCCAGGTCGGCACGGTGTCCTTCCAGGAGCCGAACACCAACGGCGGCATCAACGGCACCGAAGCCGCAGGCGACCTTGGCGTGACCGCCCTGTTCTCCTTCACCAACCCCTTCGGCGGCACCCAGACGCTGGAAGCCTTCGGTACCGCCTACACCGGCATGCTCGCCGACGCCGCGGTCGACTTCCAACTGACCTGGTTTGCCACCACCGTCACCTTCAATGGCGGCTCCTTCAGCCTGGCGCTGATGCCGCTGGCTTTCAACAACACCAACCAGACGCAAGCGCTGTGGGCGATGATCAGCCTGAACCCCGCTTCCGGCAATGTGCCCGAGCCCACCTCCGTCGCGTTGATCGGTCTCGCGCTGGCCGGCCTGAGCCTGGCCCGCCGCAAGCGCGCCTGAAGCGTTCTCGCACAAATGAAAACGGCGCCTGCGGGCGCCGTTTTCATTTTCAGAATGCAGATCGATCGGAGAGAGCGCCCGGGCATATCGGTCAGCGGCGCATGATCGGACAATCCGGCACCAGCAGGATTGCGGCACAGGCTAGCTTGCTTGCAAGTTAAGCTGCGCAGCGGCGGCCGGAGGTAGAACGGCAGGGCATTTACAGCACGTGGGCGTAATCGACGGTCAGCGGCGCATGATCGGAGAACCTCGCCGCCTTGTAAACCGACGAGGCATGCGCGCCCTGCGCCACGCCCGGCGTGGCGATCTGATAGTCGATGCGCCAGCCCACGTTCTTGGCCCAGGCCTGGCCGCGATTGCTCCACCAGGTGTAGGCCTCTTCGCCGTGCTCGGGGTAAAGATGACGGTAGACGTCCACCCAGCCCTGCTCGCCGAAAACCCGCGTCAGCCAGGCGCGCTCCTCCGGCAGGAAGCCGGAGTTCTTGAGGTTGCCCTTCCAGTTCTTGAGGTCAATTTCCTTGTGGGCGATATTCCAGTCGCCGCAAATCACGATTTCGCGGCCGCATTCGCGCAAGGCCTGCAGATGCGGATAGAACACCTCCATGAAACGGAACTTGGCTTCCTGGCGCTCGGGCGAACTGGAGCCGGACGGCAGATAGACGGAAACGACGGAAAGGTTCGCGAAATCGAGCTGGATGTAGCGGCCTTCGGCGTCGAACTCGGCATTGCCCAGTCCCACGACCACATTGTCCGGTGCATGCTTGCTGTAGATGCCGACGCCGCTGTAGCCCTTTTTCTCGGCGTAGTGGAACCAGCCCTTGAAGTCCTCGTTCCCTATCCTTGGCGCCTGCATCTGCGGCGTCAGATCGCCCGCCTGCGCCTTGAGCTCCTGAACGCAGACGATGTCCGCCTCCTGCAGCGCCAGCCAGTCGAAAACGCCTTTGGTCGTGGCCGAGCGGATGCCGTTGAGATTCAGGGATATGATACGCACGAAATTTGCACCCATCTGGAAGGAAAAGACGTTGGATTTTAGCCGGGATTTCATCGGGTTCGCCTGCGAGCGCAATGTGCTGCGCTTCGGCGAATTCACCACCAAGGCCGGGCGCTCGTCGCCCTATTTCTTCAATGCGGGCCTCTTCAACGACGGCGACAGCATGCTCAGGCTGTGCGACTTCTACGCCCGCGCCATCATCGCTTCCGGCCTCGAATTCGACGTGCTGTTCGGGCCGGCCTACAAGGGCATTCCGCTCGCCGCCGGCACCGCCATGATGCTCGCCCAGCATGGCCGCAACACGCCCTACGCCTATAACCGCAAGGAAGCCAAGGATCACGGCGAGGGCGGCACACTGGTCGGCGCGCCTATCAAGGGCCGCGTGCTCGTCATTGACGATGTGATCTCGGCCGGCACCTCGGTACGCGAATCGGTCGAGTTGATTCGCCAGGCCGGCGCCGATCTGGCCGGCGTGGTGATCGCGCTGGATCGCCAGGAGCGCGGGCAAGGCACCCTGTCCGCGGTGCAGGAAGTGGAGCGTAATTACAACATCCCGGTGATTCCAGTCGCCACGCTCGCGGACCTGATCGCCTACCTCGGCGACAATCCCGAACTGCAACGCAACCTAACCGCCGTATCGGCCTATCGACAGCAATACGGCATCTAATCCGGATTCCTCGTATGTCGTCGCATGCACGTTACAGCCTGTTCCTGATCGCCGCCATGCCGCTGGCCGCCATGGCCAACACCTTTTGCTGCGAAGTGAACGGCAAGACCTTTTGCGACGACGGCATACCGGCAGCCTGCTACGGCAAGGCCTACCGCCAGTTGAACAATGCCGGCGTCGTCACCAAGCACTACGCGGCGCCCCTGACGCCCGAGCAGCAGAAGCTGAAAGACGCCGAGCTGGCACGCCAGCGCGAGGAAGAAGAAAAGAAGGCCGAACAGGAGCGGCTTGACCGCAAGCTGGTCAGCGCCTACGCCACCTTGAGCGACCTAGATATCGGCCACGAGCGCATCCTCAGCGATCTGAAGAAAGGCCAGCAGATCATGGAAAAAAAGCTGGCGGAGTCGCAAAAGCTGAAGCAAAAACTCGGCAATGAGGCCGAGTTCTACAAAAAGGGGGCACTGCCCAAAGAGCTGAAGACCCAGATGGACGCCAACGAGCAGGAGATCGAGGCGCACAAGAAGGCCATCGAAGCGCGAGGGCAGGAAATCGGGGCGGCGAAACTGCGCTTCGAGGAGGAAAAGCAGCGCTATATGCGGCTGACGGCGGGCACCGACAGACTGCGTTAAAAGCGCGGCCCCATGAAAAAGCGCCCATGCAAGCATGGGCGCTTTTTTGTTTCAGGGGCACAAAGTCAGGCGCCGAGCTTCTTTTTCAGCAAGTCGTTGACCTGTTGCGGATTGGCCTTGCCCTTGGTCGCCTTCATGGCCTGACCGACCAGCGCATTGAAGGCCTTGTCCTTGCCGGCGCGGAACTCCTCGACCGACTTCGAGTTGGCCGCCAGCACTTCGTCGATGATGGCCTCGATGGCGCCGGTGTCCGTGATCTGCTTCAAGCCCTTGGCCTCGATCACGGCGTCGGCGTCCTTGCCTTCGCCGTTCCACAACGCGTCGAAGACATCGCGGCCGATCTTGTTGGAGATGGTGTTGTCGACGATGCGTTGCACGATACCGGCGAGCTGCGCCGGCTTGATCGGCGCATCGGCGATGCTCCGTTCTTCGCGATTCAGGCGCGCCGCCAGCTCGCCCTGTATCCAGTTGGCACAGAGCTTGGCGTTGGCCGTGCCGGCAGCGGCCACGGCATCGAGGAAGTACTGCGCCATCTCGCGCGAGGACGTGATGATGCCGGCATCGTAGGCCGACAGGCCGTACTCGCCGGTGAAGCGCTGCTGCATGACTTGCGGCAGCTCGGGCATGCCGGCCTTGACCTCGGCCTTCCATGCCTCGGTGATCTCGACCGGCAGCAGGTCGGGATCGGGGAAGTAGCGGTAGTCGTGCGCATCTTCCTTGCTGCGCATCATGCGCGTTTCGCCGGTGTCCGGATCGAACAGCACGGTAGCCTGCTGAATCTTGCGGCCTTCCTCGATCTCGTTGATCTGCCACTGCACTTCGTAGTTGATGGCCTGTTCGAGGAAGCGGAAGGAGTTGAGGTTCTTGATCTCGCGGCGGGTGCCGTAGGGCTCGCCGGGGCGGCGCACCGAGACGTTGGCGTCGCAGCGGAAGGAGCCTTCCTGCATATTGCCGTCGCAGATGCCGATCCATTGCACCAGTTCGTGCAGCTTCTTGGCGTAGGCCACGGCCTCGGCGGCGGAGCGCATATCGGGCTCCGAGACGATCTCGAGCAGCGGGGTGCCGGCGCGGTTGAGGTCGATGCCCGACTTGCCGTGAAAGTCTTCGTGCAGCGACTTGCCGGCATCCTCTTCAAGGTGGGCGCGGGTCAGGTTCACGACCTTGTCGGCACCATCCACATTGATGGTGATGGCGCCGCCGGCCACGACGGGCAGATCCATCTGGCTGATCTGGTAGCCCTTGGGCAGGTCGGGATAAAAGTAGTTCTTGCGCGCAAACACCGAGCGATCGGTGATGTGAGCGCCGATGGCGAGGCCGAACTTGATGGCGCAGACCACCGCTTCGCGGTTCAGCACCGGCAGCACGCCGGGCAGTGCCAGGCTCACGGCGTCGGCTTGCGTGTTCGGCTCGGCGCCGAAGGCAGTCGATGCGCCGCAGAAGATCTTCGACTTGGTTTGCAGCTGGGCGTGGGTCTCAAGACCGATGACGACTTCCCACTTCATGGTCAGATCCCCGCCGGCATCTCGCGATGCCAGTTCGTGACTTGCTGATATTGATGCGCGACGTTGAGCATCTTCGCTTCTTCGAAATAGTTGCCGATGATCTGCAGACCGACCGGCAGATGATGGTCGCCAAAGCCGCAGGGCACCGACATGCCGGGCAGGCCGGCGAGGTTGGTCGAGATCGTGTAGATGTCGCTGAGGTACATCTTGACCGGGTCGCCGCTCTTCTCGCCAAAGGCGAAAGCGGTGTCGGGCGAGGCCGGCCCCATGATCACGTCGCAGGACTTGAAGGCCTCGACGAAGTCGGCGGCGATCAGGCGGCGGATCTTCTGCGCCTGCAGGTAATAGGCGTCGTAGTAGCCGTGCGACAGCACATAGGTACCGATCAGGATGCGGCGCTTCACCTCGGGTCCGAAACCCTGGGCGCGCGTCTTGGCGTACATGTCGTCGAGGTTGCCGTACTCGGGGGCGCGATAACCGTAGCGCACGCCGTCGAAGCGCGACAGATTGCTGGAGGCCTCGGCCGGCGCGATCACATAGTAGGCGGGGACGGACAGGCCGGAATTCGGCAGGCTCACTTCGATCGTGGTCGCACCCAGCTTGCGGTATTGGTCCAACGCTTCTTCGACCTTGGCGCGCACGTCGGCGGACATGCCTTCGCCGAAGAACTCCCTGGGCAGGCCGATGCGCAGACCGTTGAGCGGCTTGTTCAGATCGCGCGTGTAGTCCTCGGTCTCGCGCTGCAGCGAGGTCGAATCGCGCTCGTCGAAGCCGGCCATCGCGTTCAACATCAGCGCGCAGTCTTCGGCGCTCTTGGCCATCGGGCCGGCCTGGTCGAGCGAGGAAGCGAAGGCGATCATGCCGTAGCGCGAACACACGCCGTAGGTGGGTTTCAAGCCGGTGAGGCCGCACAGCGCCGCCGGCTGGCGGATCGAACCGCCGGTATCGGTGCCGGTGACGGCCGGGGCCAGGCGCGCAGCGATCGCCGCAGCCGAGCCGCCCGAAGAGCCGCCGGGCACGCGCTTGGTATCCCACGGGTTCTTGACCGGGCCGAAGTACGAAGTCTCGTTGGACGAACCCATCGCGAATTCGTCCATATTGAGCTTGCCCAGCGTCACCACGCCGGCCTGCTTCAACTTGCTCACGACGGTCGCGTCGTAGGGGCTGACAAAGTTCGAGAGCATCTTCGAACCGCAGGTGGTGAGCCAGCCTTCGGTGCAAAAGATGTCCTTGTGGCCGAAGGGAATGCCCAGCAGCGGGCCGGTTTCGCCCTTGGCGCGGCGCGCGTCCATCTCGGCTGCCTGGGCCAGGGTCCGGGCGCGGTCGACCGTGACATAGGCATTCACGATCGGGTTGAGCTTTTCGATGCGGTCGAGAAACAAAGTGCTCAGCTCGACGCTGGATACCTGTTTGGCCGCCAGCGCCGCGGACAGCTCGCTGAGCGATGCATTAATCAAGTCACTCATTCGATGACCTTAGGCACAAGATAGAGGCCGGCTTCGGTCTCGGGGGCGACGGCCTGGAAGGCATCGCGGCGATTCTGCTCGGTGACCACGTCGGCACGCAGGCGCTGAACCACGTCGACGGCGTGGGACATGGGCGCGATACCCGTGGTATCAACGGCCTGCATGGTTTCAATGAGGCCGAAAATGCCGTTCAACTGGTCGCGGGCAGTAGCCGCTTCTTCAGGAGAAATTTCTATGCGTGCGAGGCGGGCGATCCGCTGCACCTGTTCAAGGTCGAGAGACATGCTGGGAATGCGCCAAATTCAGGCGGCAAAACGTATGCGGGAAAGCGCGATAGGGTATCATAACTGCCTCTAATCGCCCTACCCGCCCCAACGGGACTGCGCTATTTTTGCTGCCATCGCGCCATCAATTGACGCCAAACTGACCGAAAAAGACCGATGTTCAACTCCCTCCGCTCCTACTTCTCGAACGATCTCGCCATCGACCTCGGCACCGCCAACACGCTGATCTATGTCCGCAGCAAGGGCATTGTCCTTGATGAACCGTCGGTGGTTGCGATCCGTACCGAAGGCGGCCCCAACGCCAAGAAGACCATCCAGGCCGTCGGCGTTTCCGCCAAGCAGATGCTGGGCAAGACCCCGGGCAACATCACCGCGATTCGCCCGATGAAGGACGGCGTGATCGCCGACTTCACCGTCACTGAGCAGATGCTGAAGCAGTTCATCAAGAAGGTGCACGACTCGCGCCTGTTTTCGCCGAGCCCGCGCATCATCATCTGCGTGCCGTGCGGCTCGACCCAGGTCGAACGCCGCGCCATCCGCGAATCGGCGCTGGGTGCCGGCGCCTCGCAGGTTTACCTGATTGAAGAACCCATGGCCGCGGCCATCGGCGCGGGTCTGCCGGTCGCCGACGCGACCGGCTCCATGGTCGTGGACATCGGCGGAGGCACTACCGAAGTCGGCGTCATCTCCCTGGGCGGCATGGTCTATGCTGGTTCGGTGCGCGTCGGCGGCGACAAGTTCGACGAAGCCATCATCAATTACATCCGTCGCAACTACGGCATGCTGATCGGTGAAACCACCGCCGAAGCGATCAAGAAGAGCATCGGCTCGGCCTTCCCGGGGTCCGAAGTCAAGGAAATGGAAGTCAAGGGTCGCAACCTGGCCGAAGGCATTCCGCGCAGCTTCACGATCTCGTCCAACGAAATCCTCGAAGCGCTGACCGACCCGCTCAACCAGATCGTTGGTGCCGTGAAGATCGGCCTGGAGCAGACGCCTCCCGAGCTGGGTGCCGACATCGCCGAAAAGGGCATGGTCCTGACCGGCGGCGGCGCCCTGCTGCGCGATCTCGACCGCCTGCTCATGGAAGAGACCGGTCTGCCGGTGCTGGTTGCCGACGATCCGCTGACCTGCGTGGTGCGCGGCTCGGGCCTCGCTCTTGAAAAGATGGACAAACTCGGCAGTATTTTTGCTAACGAGTAAAGCTAGGGCCCGTTAAGCTGCAAAGCGGCGCAGGTTCTGCGCCGCTTTTGTATTTCAAGGGCCATCCAATGTGATGTCTGTCGTCGGCCATACTCCTCCGCCCTTCTTCAAACGCGGTGTCGCGCCATTGGCGCGGCTTGCCATCTTCGTCTCGCTCTCCCTGTTCCTGCTCATCGTTGACCTCCGCTTCCGCACGCTGGACATGCTGCGCGCCACCATTGCGACGGTCATCTACCCGCTGCAGCAGCTCGCCTATCGTCCGGTCGAGTTCGCCGGCGGCGCCGGCAAGTACTTTTCGTCACTGGCAACGCTGCAATCGGAAAACGCCGAGCTGCGCGACCGTCAGCTCGCCACCGCGAATCGTCTGCTGCGCCAGGAAAACCTGGAGCTGGAAAATCGCCGCCTGCGCGAACTGCTCGACATGCGCGACCGTCAGCCGACACAAGGACAGGTCGCCGACGTCCTGTACGCGGCGCGCGACCCCTTCTCGCGCCGCATCATCATCGACAAGGGAATGCAGAACGACATTTCCGCAGGCCAGGTCGTGGTTGATGATGTCGGCGTCGTCGGCCAGATCACGCGCGTGTTTCCGCTGATCAGCGAAGTCACGCTGCTGACCGACAAGAATCAGGCGATTCCGGTGCAGGTGCAGCGCAACGGCTTGCGCGCCGTGCTTGCCGGCGCCGGCAGCGGTCGCATGGAGCTGCGCTTCCTGGCGGCCAACGCCGAGGTTGAACCGGGCGACATTCTCGTCACATCCGGCCTCGACGGCGTTTACCTGCCCGGCCTGCCGGTCGCCAAGGTGGACAAAATCGACCGCGATGCCGCCTATACCTTTGCCCGCATCCTGTGCGAGCCGATTGCCGGCGTGGAGCGCAATGGCCAGGTGCTGGTCCTGGCGCCGCGCAACATGCCGGCGGCCCAACCCGACGAACAAATCAGCAACGACAAGCCGGGCCGAGGCCGCAAGGTCAAGCGCGGCCAGGCCGTCAACGGACACTAAGCACATGCAGCCCACCCACTCCTCGCGCCGCATCCTGCTGCCGGTCAAGGGCTGGTTCATCCTCCTGACCCTGTTCGTTGCGCTGTTCCTGAATCTGCTGCCGCTCGGCCGCGTCACCGGCGTGCCCGACTGGGTAGCGCTGGTGCTGGCATTCTGGTGCGTACGCGAACCGCGCAAGGCCGGCATGGCGACGGCCTTCGTGCTGGGCGTCGTCGCCGACGTCGCCGACGCCAGCCTCATGGGCCAGCATGCATTGGCTTACGTCCTGCTCGCCTTCGCCGCCACCAGCCTGTCGCGCCGCATCCTGTGGTTTCCGCTCGGCCAGCAGGCGCTGCACATCCTGCCGCTGCTGCTGGGTGCGCAGGTCGTCATGCTGCTGGTCCGGATGATGGGCGGTGCGGAATTCCCGGGCATCCTGTACCTGCTTGCGCCGGTGATCGCGACGGTGCTCTGGCATCCGCTGACGTATCTACTTTTGATTCCGCAGTATCGCCCAGTAGATCGTGACGAAAACCGGCCAATATGATTGGCCGGTTTTCGTCTGTCGACGAAGTGAACAGCCATCCCTCCAGCTCCCTTCCCGGCGGTCCCACAGGGATTCCCTTCGGTCAAGGGAGCGACTGTTTTGTTCGCAAGCTTTGCTTGCTCCGCATTTCGGTTTGACGTAACACGCACTACGAACGCAGATGGAATTCAAGCACCCGCAGGAAGAACTGGATCGGTTTCGGCGCCGGCTGGGCTTTGCCAGCGGCTTCGTGCTGTTCTGTTTTGCCATCCTGCTGATGCGCTTCGTGTGGCTGCAGATCATTCAGCACGGCTACTACCAGACGCGCGCCGAGGAGAATCGCATTGCACTGGTGCCGATCACGCCGAACCGCGGGCTGATCGTGGATCGGGCCGGCACCGTGCTGGCGCGCAATTACTCGGCGTATACGCTGGAAATCACGCCCAGCAAGGTGCCGGATTTCGATGCGACCATCGACCGCCTGTCCGAGATCATCGACATCCAGCCGCGCGACCGCAAGCGCTTCAAGAAGCTGCTCGAAGAATCGAAGAACTTCGAATCGCTGCCCATCCGTACGCGCTTGAGCGACGAAGAGGTCGCGCGCTTCATCGCCCGCCGCTATGCCTTCCCCGGCGTGGATATCAAGGCACGACTGTTTCGCCAGTATCCGGAAGGCGTGTTCGCTTCCCATCTGCTCGGCTATATCGGTCGCATCAACGCCGGCGACGTGAGCAAGATCGAGGATGCCGATCAGGATCTCAACTATCGCGGCACCGAGCATTTCGGCAAGACCGGCCTCGAACAGCGTTACGAGTTCGATCTGCATGGCACCTCCGGCTTCGAGCAGGTCGAGGTCGACGCCGGCGGCCGCGCGGTGCGCACGCTGGCGCGTACCGCGCCGATTGCCGGCAGCAATCTGACGCTGACCATAGACGCTAAATTGCAACACATCGCCGAGCAGGCTTTCGGCGACCGTCGAGGTGCCCTGGTCGCCATCGAACCCTCGACCGGCGGCATTCTCGCCTTCGTTTCGGTTCCCAACTACGACCCCAATCTCTTCGTCGACGGCATCGACAGCCAAAGCTGGAAGGAGCTCAACGAGTCGCCGGACAAGCCGCTGGTGAATCGCGCCATCAACGGCGCCTACCCGCCCGGCTCGACCTTCAAGCCGTTCATGGCGCTGGCGGCGCTGGAAACCGGCAAGCGCCGTCCCGAACAGGCCATCAGCGATCCGGGCTTCTTCAATTTCGGCGGCCATCAATTCCGCGACGACAAGAAGGGCGGTCACGGCCTCGTCGACATGTACAGGTCCATCGTCCAATCGTGCGACACCTACTACTACATGCTCGCCAACGACCTGGGCATCGACGCGATCTCAAACTTCATGGCTCAGTTCGGCCTCGGCAGCAGAACCGGCGTCGACATCGACGGCGAAGCCAAGGGCGTATTGCCGTCGCAGCAATGGAAGAAAGAACGCTTCAAGCGACCCGAGCAACAGAAATGGTATGCCGGTGAAACCATCTCCATCGGCATCGGTCAGGGCTACAACGCCTACACGCCGATCCAGCTCGCCAATGCGACCGCCGCGCTCGCCAATAACGGCGTCATGTTCAAGCCCCACCTGGTCAAGTACGTTACCGACACCAAAAGCGGCGAGAAGCGCCTGATCGAGCCGCAGCCGATCCGCACCATTCCGCTCAAACCCGAGAACATCGAGGTCATCAAGAAGGCCATGGTCGGGGTGAATATCGAGGGCACCGGCGCACGCGCCTTCGCCAATGCCGGCTACGTCGCCGCCGGCAAGACCGGCACGGCACAGGTGTTCTCGCTCAAGGGTGGCAACTACAAGGAAACCGCCACGCACGAGCGCCTGCGCGACCATGCGCTGTTCATCGCCTTCGCCCCGGCCGACAAGCCCACCATCGCGATCGCCGTGCTCGTTGAGAACGGCGGCTTCGGCGCCCAGGCGGCGGCGCCGATCGCGCGTCAGGTCTTCGACTATTACCTGCTCGGCAAGGTGCCGACCGCGCCGGCGCCGGCCGACGACGCGGCCAAGGAGGATGACCAGTGAACCTGATTCGACAATGGCTGCAGCGGCTGGTGGCGCCCATCGATCCGGTACTGATGTTGCTGACCGGCCTGCTCTTCGCCTATGCCTTCATGGCCGTGCTGAGCGCTTCGCCAGAGCGTGCGGGCGCGCAGCTCATGAACACGGCCATCGCGCTTGTGGTCATGCGCGCGCTCGCAGCAGTGCCGCCGCAGCGGCTCATGCATCTGGCGCCCCCCATCTTCGTCGGCGGCGTGTTCCTGCTGATCTGCGTCGCCCTGTTCGGCGACATATCCAAGGGCGCGCGCCGCTGGCTCAATCTCGGCTTCATGCGTATCCAGCCGTCGGAACTCATGAAGATCGCCATGCCGCTGATGCTGGCCTGGTACTTCCAGAAGCACGAGGCCTATCTGCGTCTGCGCGATTTCGGCGTCGCCGCCGTGCTGCTGCTGGTGCCGACCGCGCTGATTGCGCGCCAGCCCGATCTGGGCACGGCCATCCTGGTGCTGGCCGCCGGCTTCTACGTGATTTTCTTCGCCGGCCTGCCGTGGAAGATCATCATCGGCATGATCGTCGCCGCAGGCGCCGCAGCGCCCGTCGCCTGGGGTCTGCTGCACGATTACCAGCGCGACCGCATCATGACGCTGATCGACCCCGAGAAAGACCCGCTGGGCAAGGGCTTCCACATCATCCAGTCCACCATCGCCATCGGTTCCGGCGGTATTTTCGGCAAGGGCTGGGGGCAGGGCACGCAGACGCAGCTGGAGTTCATTCCCGAGCGCCACACCGACTTCATCTTCGCGGTGCTGTCGGAAGAGCTGGGCCTGCTCGGCAATCTCTTCCTGTTGACGCTGTATGCGCTGCTCATCGGCCGCTGCCTGATGATCGCGGCGAACGCCGCCACCCTGTTCTCGCGCCTGATGGCCGGCGCCATCGCCATGATATTTTTCACCTACGCCTTCGTGAACATGGGCATGGTGTCCGGCATTCTGCCCGTCGTCGGCGTGCCGCTGCCCTTCATCAGCTACGGCGGCACGGCGCTGGTGACACTTTCCGTCGGCATCGGTATCCTGATGTCCATTCACCGCAATCGCATGCTGGTGCAGAAATAGTGGAGGGTCGAGAGTTGAAGGTCGAGAGGAAAACCGTCGGACGGCTCGGTTTGGGCAGGACTGCTCCCGGCTCCCGGCTCCCGGCTCTCGGCCTCGCCGCGCTCATGGCGGCGCTTCTCTCCGCCTGCGGCAGCCAGCCGCCACGTCCGACGAGCGGAGAGGCGCCCGCCGCGACGCCCGCCGCCCCGGCCAGGCCGGCAGCGAAGCGCGGTGGAGGCTACTATCTGGACGACGGCCCCGGCGACAATGAGCCGCCGCCGGAAGTACTCGCCGCGATCCCGGACGCCGTACCCCGCATCGAGCCGTTGCACCGCTTCGCCAACAAGCCCTATTCCGTGCTCGGCAAGGACTACACGCCGATGAAGACGCGCGACAATTACAAGGCGACCGGCATCGCCAGCTGGTACGGCCGGAAGTTCCACGGCCAGAAGACGTCGAGCGGCGAAACCTACGACATGTATGGGATGACCGCCGCGCATCCGACGCTGCCTATCCCGTCGTATGCGCGCGTGACCAATCCGGCCACCGGCAAGAGCGTGGTGGTGCGCGTCAATGACCGCGGCCCCTTCCTGCACAACCGCATCATGGACCTGTCGTACGCGGCCGCCTGGAAGCTCGGCTACACCGGCAACGGCAGCAGCAAGGTCACCGTGGAGTTGCTGCATCCCTCCGACGGCGACACCCTGCTCGCCGCCGCGCAGACGCCGACGCCCGCACCTGTGGTTCCGCCGGAAGCGGCAGCGCCCCCGTCCAGGCCCGAGCCCATGCAGCTCGCCAGCGCCCCGCCGCCGGAAATGGCGGCGCCCGCGCCCGGCGCCTATATCCAGCTCGGCGCCTTCGGCAATCCGGACAATGCCGAAGCCTTCCGCAGCCACATGGCGCGCGAACTCGACTGGCTTGCCGACCGCCTGCGCCTAGAACCCGGAGGCAACGTTCTGCGCGTGCAGGCCGGCCCCTTCCGCGATCGCGCCGAGGCCGACAGCCATGCAGAACGCATACGCAATCTGGTCGGCATCAAGCCGACCATCGTGATGCGCTGAACCATTGCCGGGGCCGACGGTCCCATCGCGGTATACTTTTCAACTCACTCTCGCCGTACGCATCATGCACTCACTCCGCTCCCTGTTTCTTTCCCTGCTTGCCCTCGCCTTTGCTGCCGTGGCCCACGCGCAATCCGTCCCCGCGCCGACGCTCGCCGCCAAGGCCTGGCTGCTGCTCGACAACGGTTCCGGACAGGTACTGACGGCCCAGGATCCGGATACCCGCATCGAACCGGCTTCGCTGACCAAGCTGATGACTGCCTATGTGGTCTTCGGCGCGATCAAGCAGGGCATCATCAAGCGCGACCAGATGGTGCTCGTCTCCGAGCAGGCCTGGCGCACCGGCGGCTCGAAGATGTTCATCCGCGTCGGCACCCAGGTCTCGGTCGAAGACCTGATGCACGGCATGATCACGCAATCCGGCAACGACGCCTGCATCGCGCTGGCCGAAGCCGTCGCCGGCACCGAACAAAAATTCGTCGAGATGATGAACCGCGAAGCCCAGCGCCTGGGTCTAACCGGCACGCACTTCACCAACGCCACCGGCCTCACCGAAGCGCAGCACTACGCCACCGTGCGCGATATCGCGACGCTGTCTTCGGCGCTGATTCGGGACTACCCCGACTTCTATCCGCTCTATTCGCAGAAGGAATTCCGCTACAACAACATCACCCAGCCGAACCGCAATCGCCTGCTGTGGCTGGACCCGACCGTCGACGGCATGAAGACCGGCCATACCGAAGCCGCCGGCTATTGCCTGGTCGCCTCCAGCCTGCGCGGTCCGCGCCGCCTGATCTCTGTCGTCGTCGGCACCGCCTCCGACAATGCCCGCGCCCAGGAATCGCTGAAGCTGCTCAACTACGGCTTCCAGAATTTCGACGCTGTGCGTCTCTATGCCAAGGACCAGTCGCTGTCGGAGCTGCGCGTCTACAAGGGCAGCAGCCGCACCGTCAAGGCCGGCTTTACGCAGGACTTCGTCGTGTCCCTGCCCAAGGGCGTGGCCGATCGCATCAAGGTCGAACTGGTCAGCCAGCAGCCGCTTATTGCGCCGCTGCAGGTCGGCCAACGCGTCGGCACGCTCAAGGTGACACTGGACGGCAAGCCTTTCGGCGAATACGGCGTGCAGGCGCTGGAAGAGATCGGCGTGGCCGGCTTCTTCGGACGTATTTGGGACGCGATTCTGTTGTTCTTCCAATAACCCCATGTCCCTCGCCTATCTGAACGGAAACTACCAGCCCCTGTCCGAGACGAAGGTCTCGGTGATGGATCGCGGCTTTCTGTTCGGCGATGGCGTCTATGAGGTCGTTCCGGTCTACGGACGCAAACCCTTCCGCCGGCACGAACATCTGGCGCGCCTGCAGGCCAGCCTCGACGGCGTACGCATCGCCAACCCGCTGAGCGCGGCCGAATGGAGCGCGGTCATCGACCGCATCAGCAGCGCGGCCGCCTTTGCCGATCAGCAGATCTGCATCCAGGTCACGCGCGGCGCGGCGCCGGTGCGCAACCACGCGTTTCCGACCTCGGCCACGCCGACGGTGCTGGTCTTCGCCGAAGAATTGCTGCCGCCCAAGGCCGAACTGCGAGACGGTGTTCGCGCCGTGTCGGCCGCCGATATCCGCTGGCTGCGCTGCAATATCAAGGCGACGTCCTTGCTGGCCAACTGCCTGCTGCGCCAGATGGCCGTCGATGCCGGTTGCGCCGAAACCGTGCTGTTCCGCGACGGCATCCTGACCGAAGGCGCCGCCGCCAATATCTTCGCGGTCAAGGACGGCGTGCTACTGGCGCCGCAGAAGAATCATCTGATGCTGCCCGGCATCACTTACGACGTGATTCTCGAAATCGCCGCGGCGCACGGCATGCCGCATGTGGTGCGCGACATCACCGAAGCCGAAGTCCGCAATGCCGACGAATTGCTGATGAGCTCATCGACGCGGGAGGTCCTGTCCATCGTCGAGCTCGACGGCCGCCCGGTGGGGAACGGCAGACCGGGCCCGGTCGGGCAGGCGCTTGCCGCCGCCTATCAGGACTTCAAGCGCACCGTCATGTACGGCGAGGATTGAATTTCGTCCCCTCGCCCGCACTTAGAAGAGATCAGGCCCGGCGCACACTTGCCGGCCATGGAGCCCCACATGAGCGAAGAACGCAGCAACGAACGAACCAGCCTGCTCGAATTTCCCTGTGATTTTCCGCTGAAGATCATGGGCAATAACCATCCGGAAATGGCCTCCACCATCGCCGCGGTGGTGATCACGCACGCGCCGGATTTCGACGAGGCGACGATCGAACTGCGCGAATCGAGCAAGGGCAATTACCTGAGTCTGACCTGCACCGTGCGCGCCACTTCGCAGAACCAGCTCGACGATCTGTACCGCGCGCTGACCTCGCACCCCATGGTCAAGGTCGTGCTTTGAGCGACGCCATGCCCGATCTCCGCTTCAAGGAACTCGGGCAGGTCGCCTACGCGACTACGCTGCAGGCCATGCGCGACTTCACCGCGCAGCGCAACGCAGCCACGCCAGACGAAGTCTGGCTGCTCGAGCACCCGCCCGTTTTTACCCTGGGCCTCGCCGGCAAGCCTGAGCATCTGATCGGCCAGACCGATATTCCCGTCGTCAATATCGATCGCGGCGGCCAGATCACCTACCACGGCCCCGGCCAGCTTGTCGCCTATCTGCTGCTCGACCTCAATCGCCGCCCCTACAAGGTGCGGCAACTGGTCGAGCGCATGGAGGACGCGATCATCGGACTGCTCGCCGACTACGGGCTGAAGGGGGAGCGGCTGGCGGGCGCACCCGGCGTCTATGTCGACGGCGCCAAGATCGCCGCGCTCGGCCTGCGCGT
>JAGWTC010000043.1 GCA_028869135.1 Rhodocyclaceae bacterium | reverse complement strand
GGCAGCGTGGACAGGATGGTGACCGGGTGGATGGTGCTCTCGTAGAGCACGCCCAGCACGATGTACATGGTCACGATGGCGGCGAGGATCAGCAGCAGCGTCGACGACAGCGAACCCTGGAAGGCCAGCGCCGCGCCCTGGAAGCGCGTCTCGATGCTGGCCGGCATCTGCAGCGCGTGTTCGGTTGCGCGTATGGCGTCGACGGCCTCGCCCAGCGACGCGCCCCTGGCCAGGTTGAAGGAGATCGTGGTGGCCGGGAACTGGCCGACGTGATTGATGACCAGCGGCGTGGTGCGTTCGACGATGCGCGCGACGGAGGTGAGCGGCACCTGTTGGGCGCCGGTCGTGGTGGTGACGCCGTTGACCGTGGTCGTGGTGCCGCTGCTCGGGATATAGATGCCTTCCAGCGTCTTCAGGCCGCGTTCCGGATCGGGCTTGCTCTCCAGCACCACGCGATATTGGTTCGACTGCGTGAAGATGGTCGAGATCAGGCGCTGGCCGAAGGCGTTGTAGAGCGCATTGTCGATGGCGGACACCGTCACGCCGAGACGGCCGGCTGCCTCGCGGTCGATCTCGACGTAGGCTTGCAGACCGCTCTCCTGCAGGTCGCTGGTGACGTCGGCGAGCGCCTTGCTTTCCTGCAGTTTGTCGAGCAGCTTGGGCACCCATTCGGCCAGCATCTTGCTGTCGGCCGATTCGAGCATGAACTGGTACTGGGTGCGCGACACGCGATCTTCGACGGTCAGGTCCTGAACCGGCTGCATGTAGAGCGCGATGCCCGGTATATGGGCAACCCGTTCGCCGATGCGGCGGATGATCTCCCCGGCCTTGGCGTCCCGTTCCTCCAGCGGCTTCAGCGTGATCTGCATGCGGCCCGAATTCAGCGTCGCATTGCTGCCGTCCACGCCGATGAAGGAAGAAAGGTTCTCGACCGCCGGATCCTTGAGGATTTCCTCGGCCAGCGCCTGTTGTCGCTCGCTCATGGCGGCAAACGAAATCGATTGCGGCGCCTCGGTGATGGCCTGAATGACGCCGGTGTCCTGGATCGGAAAGAAGCCCTTGGGCACGAAGATGTAGAGCAGCGCGGTAAGCGCCAGCGTGCCGAGGGCGACGAACAGCGTGGCGCGCTGGCGGTCGAGCACCCAGTTCAGCCATTCGCCGTATTTGTGGATGGTGCGGTCGAAGAGGTGGCCTATATAAACCGCGAAGCGGCTTTGCTCGGCTTCGGGCTGGTGCTTGAGCAGACGGGCGCAGAGCATGGGCGTCAGCGTCAGCGAGACGAAGGCCGAGATCAGGATGGAGATGGCCAGCGTGATGGCGAATTCGTGGAAGAGACGGCCGACCACGTCGGTCATGAACAGCAGCGGGATCAGCACCGCGAGCAGCGAGAAGGTCAGCGAGATGATGGTGAAGCCGATCTGCTTGGAACCCTTGAGCGCTGCCGCCATCGGGTCTTCGCCTTCCTCGACGTAGCGGGCGATGTTCTCGATCATGACGATGGCGTCGTCGACGACGAAGCCGGTCGAGATGGTCAGCGCCATCAGGGTCAGATTGTTGATCGAGAAGCCGATCATGTACATGACGCCGAAGGTGCCGACCAGCGACAGCGGCACCGCCACGCTGGGAATGAAGGTGGCCGGCAGGTTGCGCAGGAAGATGAAGATCACCATCACCACCAAGGCGATGGCGAGCAGCAGCTCGAACTGCACGTCGTCGACCGAGGCGCGGATGGTCGTGGTGCGGTCGGTCAGCACGGTCACGTCGATGGAGCCGGGCAGGCTGTTCTTGAGTTGCGGCAGCAGCTGCTTGACCTGATCGGCGACGTCGATGACGTTGGCGCCGGGCTGGCGGCGGATATTCAGGATCACCGCGGGTTCGGTGTCGGACCAGGCGGCGAGGCGCGCATTCTCGGCATCCTCGATCACGTCGGCGACGTCGCGCAGGCGGATCGGCGCGCCATTCTTGTAGGCGATGACAAGGTTCGAGTATTCCTCGGGCGACTTGAGCTGATCGTTGGCGTCGATGGTCGAGGCGCGCGTCGAACCGTCGAAGCTGCCCTTGGCGATATTGACGTTGTTGTTGCCGATGGCGGTGCGCACGTCGTCGAGCGACAGGCCCATGCCGGCCAGCGCCTGCGCATTCGCTTGAACCCTGACCGCCGGGCGGCGACCGCCGGCAATGCTGACCAGGCCAACGCCGGGCACTTGCGAAATTTTCTGTGCGACGCGGCTCTCTACCAGATCATGCACACGCGGCACGGCCAGCGTCGGCGAGGTCACGGCCAGCGTCAGGATGGGCGCGTCGGCCGGATTGACCTTGCTGTAGACGGGCGGCAGTGGCAGGTCGGTGGGCAGCAGATTGCTGGCCGCATTGATCGCCGCCTGCACCTGCTGTTCGGCGACATCCAGCGTCAGCGCCAGCGAGAAGCGCAGCGTGATGACCGAAGCGCCGCCCGAGCTGGTCGACGACATTTGCATGAGGCCCGGCATCTGGCCGAACTGCTTTTCCAGCGGCGCGGTGATGGACGAGGTGACGACTTCGGGACTGGCGCCCGGATACAGCGCCGTGACCTGCATGGTCGGGTAGTCGACCTCGGGCAGGGCAGCGATGGGCAGCAGCTTGTAGGCCAGCGCGCCGGCCAGCAGGATTGCCACCATCATCAGCGAGGTGGCGATGGGGCGAAGGATGAAGATGCGTGAGGGATTCATGAGATGTTCCGGCGGAGCGCGCCGCTGTGCCCGGCCTTAGTTGCTCGATGAACCGCTTTGCTGCGCCGCTTCGCGTGCCTCTTTGCGCTTCTTCCACTCCTCCGGGCTGCGCGGAGCACCGTTGGCACTCGGGCCGGCGTCCTTGCCCATGCCCGCGTCGGACGACTTGCCGTCTCCGCTCCGGGCATTCGTCGCGGCGGAGCCGCCCTGTCCGTTCTGTCCGCGCTTGCCGCGCCGCGTGCCGTCGCTGCTGACGGCTTTCTGGCGCGCTTCGGCGCTGATGACCTCGACCTGGGCGCCGTCGCGCAGCTTGTCGGCGCCGTCGGTGACGACCCTGACGCCGGCTTCGATACCGCCTTCGATGACGACCAGATCGCCGCTGGCGGCGCCGGCCGTGACCTGCACCGCCGACACCTTGTCGTCGGGGCCGATGACATAGACGAAGCTGCCCTTGGCGCCGCGCAGCACGGCCGAACCCGGCACCACCTTGGCGTCGGTCGCGGTGCCGGCCGACAGCTTCACATTGACGAACTGATTGGGGAACAGCGTGCCGTCCTCGTTCCTGAATTCGGCCTTGAGCTTCAGCGTGCCGGTGGCGGTGTCGATCTGGTTGTCGGCGGTCAGCAGCTTGCCGGTGGCGAGCGGGTGCTTGAACTCGCGGTCCCACAGTTCGACGGTGGTCGGCTCTTTCGAAGTCAGCGCGCGGGAGACCAGCGGCAGATTGATCTCGGGCACCGAGAACACGGCGGTGATCGGCTGCACCTGGGCGATGATGACGATGCCGTTGGTATCGCCCGACTTGACCTGATTGCCGGGGTCCACCTGGCGCAGGCCGACGCGGCCCGAGACCGGCGCGGTGATGCGCGCATAGCTGAGCTGCAGTTGTGCATTGGCGACCACGCCGCGATCGACCTCGACCGTGCCCTGATACTGGCGCACCAGCGCTTCCTGCGTATCGGCCTGTTGCCTGGAGATGGCGTCCTTGGCGAGCAGGGTGCGATAGCGTTCGAGATCGAGCTGTGCGTTCTTGAGCTGGGCGCTGTCGCGCGCCATCTGGCCGTTGGCTTGCGTTAGCTGCACTTCGAGCGGGCGAGGATCGATCTGCGCCAGCAGGTCGCCGGCTTTGACCATCTGGCCTTCGGTGAAGTGCAGCTTCATCAGTTCGCCGTCCACGCGCGAGCGCACGGTGACGAGGTTCCTCGGGATCAGGGTGCCGATGGCATTGACCCACAGCGGCACGTCCATGATCTTGACTTCGCCGGCGGAGACCGGCTGCACGCGCGCCCCGCCGAAGCCGCCACGTCCTCCGAAACCGCCGGGGCCTGATTTGGCGTCTCCCTGACGCTGGACCAGATACCAGATGCCCGCGCCCACGGCGGTGGCGATGAGCAGGATGATCAGGATCAGCCGCAGCGAAATCTTGCCGAAGCGCGGCTTCTTCAACTGGGCGGAGAGGCGGGACAGGAGGTTCATGAGGCTTTCTCGGGAAGGTTCTGTTCGGGCAGGCTGATCGTGACTTGCAAGCCGCCCGCGCTGCGGTTGTTCAGTTCAATGGCGCCGCCGTGCGCAACCACGGCCTGACGGGCGATGGCGAGGCCGAGGCCGATGCCGCCCTGGGGGTTGCGATGGTCGTCGACGCGGAAAAAGGGCTCGAATACGCGGGCCTGCAACGCTTCGGGGATGCCCGGGCCCTGGTCGGCAATGGCGATCTGCCAATGACCGGGTTCGCGCGTCAGGCTCAGCGCGATCTCGCCGCCGACAGGGCTGTGGCGCAGCGCATTGCGGACGATGTTCTCCACCGCGCTGGCGAGCAGGGCCGCATCACCGCTGAAGGGCGCCTGCTGCGGAAGATGGGTGACGATCGTGCATTGCTTGGCCGCGGCCTCGATGCGCGCATCCGCAGCGACGTCGGCGACAATCTGTTCGAGGCGCAGCGCGTCGTGGCGGATCGGATTGAGGCCGGCGTCGAGGCGCGAGAAATCGATGATGCGGCCGATCAGCTCGTTGAGGCGCTCCATCTCGGTCTCAATGCGCTTCAGCTCGCCATCGGCCTGGTTGCCGACGCGCTGACGCGCCAGGCCGAGGGCCACCTGCACCCGCGCCAGCGGCGAGCGCAGCTCGTGCGAAACGTCGCGCAACAGGCCGCGCTGGGAGGCGATCAGCGCGTCGATGCGTTCGGCCATGGTGTCAAGCGATTGCGCCAGATCGACGATTTCGTCGCTGCGCCTGCCCAGCGTCGGCATGACGCGATACGAGAAGTCGCCGCTGCCGTAGGCCACGGTGGCTTCGCGCAGACGACGCAGCGGCGCGGTCAGATAGGCGGCCAGCGCCAGACACACGGCCGCGCCGATCAGCGTGGCGAGAATCAGTTGGGCGGCGACAACGCGCGGCCGCGAAATCAGGCGGCCCAGCGTGGCTTTCTGGAAGTCGGGAATCAGCCAGAACTCATGTCCGTCGGGCAGCACCACCGGAAAGCGCTTCTCGGGGCGGTCGCCGTTCTCGGTCTTGCTGCGGGCGTAGTTGCGGGTCACATAGGCAAGACGCGACAGCGCCCGCTCGGAGGGCTCGCGGCCGAGAATGTCCTTCTCCTGCGCGTCCATCACCAGTACCGGGACCAGCTCCGAGTCGTCCACGCGGTTGGCCCATTCGCGCAGGGCGCCGAGGCCCCCGTTGGCGGCCGCCTGCGCCGAGCCGAACACATATTCATTGCGTTCGCGGGGGTTCTGCTGGTCGTAGCGTTCGCGGGTTGCGTCGAGATAGGCCGAGGCGGCGTAAAGCACACCGACGGCGAACAGCAGCAAGGCCACCCAGAAGGACAGGAACAGTTTCCAGAAAAGGCGCTGGCGGAACATGTTCAGGCAATCACATATTGATAGCCGCTGCCGCGCACGGTGACGATGCGCTCGCCTCCGTCCGGCAGGGGGCCGAGCTTGTGACGCAGATTGCTGATGTGCATGTCGAGGGCGCGGTCGTAGCGGCCGAGCTCGCGGCCGAGCGCTTCGCGCGACAACAGATCCTTGCTCACGATCTCGCCGGCCTGGCGCAGCAGGACTTCGATGACGCTGAACTCGGTGCTGGTGAGTTCGAGCGCCGTGCCGTTTTTCTGCAACTGTCGATTGTGGCGGTTGAGGCTGATGTCGCCGACCGACAACTGCGGCGAGGGCGCCGCCTCGGCCGGCGCTTCGGCGCGGCGCAGCACGGCGCGAATTCGCGCCACCAGCACCTGAGGATTGCAGGGCTTGGCCAGGTAGTCGTCGGCGCCGAGTTCGAGGCCGGTGATGCTGTCGCTGTCCTCGCCGCGCGCGGTCAGCATCAGCACCGGCGTGAGCTGGCGGCGGCGCAGTTGCTTGAGCACCTCGAAGCCATCCTTGCCCGGCATCATGACGTCGAGGATGACCAGATCGAACGCTTCGGCGGTGGCGCGCTCCAGCGCGGTCTGACCGTCGTTGACCGTATGCACGTCGAAACCCTCCGCGCCCAGATAGCTCTGGAGCAGGGCGCAGAGATCAACGTCGTCGTCGGCGATCAGGAGTTTGGCCATGGCAAGGGGGGGGCCGCCGGGCGGATGAATGACAGACGAATGTTAGCCAGCCGCAGCCGGTGCCGGCGAAGCCTTTTACAGAGATTTACAGCAGTCCGGCCAGTTGCAGGCCGAGCCCGGCAAGGCCGCAGCAGGCGATGACGGGAATCACCCCGGCCTTGTAGCGCAGGAGCGCAACGACGGCGCCCAGCGCGATCAGCGCGGCCGGCCACTCGAAATGCGGGCCGAGGCCGTCCGGCCAGAGCACATGGTAGCCAAAGAAAACGGCCAGATTGAGGATGACGCCGACCACTGCGGCGGTGATCGCGGTCAGCGGCGCGGTGAATTTGAGGTCGTCGTGGGTCGCTTCGACCAGCGGGCCGCCGGCGAGGATGAAGATGAAGGACGGCAGGAATGTGAACCAGGTCACCAGCGCCGCCGCCGCCGCGCCGCCGAGCAGCAGCAGATCGGGCCCGCACACCGCTTTCACGTAGCCGCCGACGAAGCCGACGAAAGCCACCACCATGATCAGCGGCCCCGGCGTGGTTTCGCCCAGGGCCAGGCCGTCTATCATCTGCGTCGGCGTCAGCCAGCCGTAGTGGCCGACGGCACCCTGATAGACGTAGGGCAGTACCGCATAGGCGCCGCCGAAGGTCAGCAGCGCCGCCTTGGTGAAAAACCAGCCCATCTGGGTCAGCGTATGTTCCCAGCCCAGGCCCAGCGTCAGCAGCAGCATGGGCGTGGCCCACAGCAACAGGCCCGCACCGATGACTTTGCCCAGTCGCAACCAGGCGAAGCGTGCGTGGTCGGGCGTCGGCGTGTCGTCGTCGATCAGGGCGGGGCCGTAATCCTTGCGGCTGCCGCCGTGGCCACCGGTCCGGAACTTGTCGGGCGCGATGCGGCCGCCGATGAAACCGATCAGCGCCGCCGTGGCGACAATGGCGGGAAAGGGAATGTCGAGTGCGAAGATGGCGACGAAGGCCGCCGCCGCGATAGCCCACATCGCGCCGTTCCTGAGCGCGCGCGCGCCGATGCGATGGGCGGCCTGCAGCACGATGGCGGTCACTGCCGGCTTGATGCCGTAGAGCATGCCGGCGACCAGCGGCAAATCGCCGAACACGACGTAGACGCAGGTCAGGGCGATCAGGATGAAAAGCGAAGGCAGCACGAACAGGGCGCCGGCGACCACGCCGCCCCAGGTGCGGTGCATCAGCCACCCGATATAGGTGGCGAGCTGTTGCGCCTCGGGGCCGGGCAGCAGCATGCAGTAGTTGAGCGCATGCAGGAAGCGGCGCTCCGAGATCCAGTGCCGCCGCTCGACCAGCTCGGTGTGCATGATGGCGATCTGGCCGGCCGGGCCACCGAAGCTGATGAAGCCGAGCTTGAACCAGAAGCCGAGGGCTTCGCGAAAGGATACGGGGGCGGCGCGGCGCGTAGCCTCGGGCGGCAAGTCCATCGAGCGGCAAGGTGGCGTAGTATGGCGGCCTGATGATAGCAGGAGCCCCTGACGGCATGGAGGCGGCAGCGTGAAGATACTGGTTCGCGGCAGTGGCGATGTGGCGTCGGCGGTGGCGCATTGTCTGTTCGAGCTCGGCCACAGCGTGCTCATTCATGAAGTCGCGCAGCCCACCCACATCCGGCGCGGCATGGCCTTTACCGATGCCGTCTTTGACGGCAAGGCTGGCCTGGCCGGCGTGTGGGCCAAATGCCCGCATGAGCGCGAGGATGTGCAGCGCATGCTGGACTGCGGCCGCGCCATCCCTGTCTCCACGCGGGCGCTGGCCGACGTGCTGGACCTGCTGCACCCCGATGTGCTTGTCGATGCGCGCATGAAGAAGCGCAAGCTGCCGGAGGTGCAGATCGGCCTGGCGCCGCTGACCATCGGCCTGGGCCCCAACTTCACGGCCGGCATGAATGTCGACATTGCGATAGAAACGGCACGCGGCGAGTCGCTCGGCGCCATCCTGCATGCCGGCTCGACCTTGCCGCTGGAAGGCGATCCGCGCGCCATCGACGGGCTGGGCCGCGAGCGCTGCGTGTATGCGCCGACGGCCGGCATCCTGCATACATCGGTGGCGATCGGCGACTGGGTCGAAATGGGCGAGCAGGTCGCCAGCCTCGACGACATGGCCGTGCATGCCCCGCTCAGCGGACATGTGCGCGGCATCTGCCACGGCGAAGTCGCAGTGGCTGTCGGCACCAAGATCCTCGAAATCGACCCGCGTCGCGAAAATGCCGACCTCTTCGGCCTCGGCGAACGCCCCTTGCGCATTGCCGAGGCGGTGCTGCGGGCGGTGAGCGAACATTAGTCTTCCGCTCCTCCCGGCGCCGCTACTTACCCGTCTTTACACTGCCTGAATATTTCGTAACAGCTTTTTCGCTACGGCATGGCTACGCTTTCATCGTCGTCAACCACAAGGAGAGAAACATGAATGTTCAGATGCAAGGGTTGCGCCGCACGGTCGCCATGACCGGCTTGCTCGCCGGTCTGCTGCTCGGCGCCGGCAGCGTCATGGCTCAGGCCGTCGATGGCACTCCGTCGCCCAAGCCGGGCCCCGACATGCGCCCGAAGATGGAAGAGCGCTGCAAGGCCGACCCGCAAAAATGCGAGGCGCTGAAGAAGCGCGTGGAGCAGCGTCATGCCGTCTGTCAACAGGACCCCGAAGCCTGCAAGAAGCAGCGCGAGGAGCGCCGCGCCAAGCGCGACGAACGGCGCAAGGCCATGCAGGCGCAGTGCGAGAAGGACCCCGAGGCCTGCAAGCAGAAGCGCGAGGAAATGAGGAAACAGTTCGAAGAGAAATGCAAGGCCGACCCGCAGAAATGCGAGCAGTGGAAGAAGGATCATCCGCGTGGTCGCGGACCCGGCGGCAAGCCGATGACGCCGCCGCCCCCGCCGCAGGCGGCCAACTGAAAAAACGGGAAGCTCCGGCTTCCCGTTTTTTATTGCTGCGGCCAGCGCTCCAGTTCAAAGGCTTCGGCGTATTCCGCGGCGAGACCCAGCGCCTGCGCGGTGGCGCGGTTCACGGCCAGCACGCGCTCGTCGAAGCCGTGCCCGCGCGCGTTCAGGTTGCGCTGCTGCTGGGTGTCGTGGCAGCGCAGTAACGCGGCTTTCCAGCGTGCATCTGCATCGCCAAAAGGCAGGTAGAGATCGTGGCGCATGGAACGCGTCTTCGCATCCTGATTGAGCATCGCGCACAGCGTCAGTTTTTCCTGTTCGGCTACCGCGCAGAACAGTGCATAGGTCTGCCGGTGCGTCGCATTGCTGTCGTTGCCGTGCGGCATGAAGACAAGATCGGCGCGCAGGGGCAGCAGCCAGTCGCGCACCACCGCGACATTGGCGGCGGAGAATTCGAGTTCGCTTGCAGCCAGGCGCAGGAAGGCGACACGCTCGGGCGGCAGGCCGAAGGCGGCACAACTAGCAAACTGCTCGCGTTCGCGCAGCGCGCCCTTGGCGGCGTCATTCACGGCGCCGGGATATGCGCTCTCGACGCCGCTGGCGCCGTCAGTAAGTACGGCAAGATGGATCGTGTCGCCGCGCACATGGAAATGGCGCAGGGTGAGGGCAACTGCGTCAAAGTCGTCCGGGTGCGGCGCAAGAACGGCGATGCGTTGTCCTCGCGGCCAGTCGGCTTCTCTCAGATCGCGATGCACTGTGGGCGCCGATTATTCGAGGGGACGCGGATCTTCCACCGACATGCGGTACTGATAGGCGACTTCGCCGCCGGGCGGCAGGCGTTCGAGAAAGCGCGAGTCTATGGGCGTGGCGAAAGCCGGCACCGGCTCCTCGCCTTCTTCCCATGCAAACACGACGTGCGGCGCGCCGTCGATGAAAGCCAGATCCAGGGTGTACATGCCGAGCATTTCCCCATGGCGGGAGACGAGACAGCGGATGGCGCTGATTTCCATTGGGCGTACCTGTGTCGGGATAAAGGAAACGCCTGTCGGGAAACGATGGACGCGCGAGGAATTTTAACCCATATCCGTTTCAGGCCATCTGGCCTATGGCCTTGCGGAAGCGGATCAGCGCGAAGACGAAGAAGGCCGCACCGCTGGCGACGATGCTCAGCATCTGCGGCCACACGATTGCCAGTCCGGCGCCACGGTAGAGAATCGCCTGCGCGGCGGCGGTGAAGTGGGTGGTGGGCGCGAACAGCATGACGTATTGCACCAGCACCGGCATGCTCTCGCGCGGCGTGCTGCCGCCGGACAGCATTTCCAGCGGCAGCAGCACCAGCAGCATGAGCATGCCGAACTGCGGCATCGAGCGCGCGATGGTGGCGAGCAGAATGCCCATCGAGGTGGTCGAGAACAGATGCAGGGCGGTGACGAGCATGAACAGCGGCAGCGAGCCCTCGATCGGCACCCTCAGCGCACCTTTGACGATGAGGAGCAGCGACAGCGCTTCGGCGGCCAGCACCACCAGCCCCATCGCCCAGACCTTGGCCAGCATGATTTCGGCCGGCGTGACCGGCATGACCAGCAGGTGCTCGATGGTGCCGTGCTCGCGCTCGCGGATCAGCGCGGCGCCGGTGAGTATGATGGAGAGCATGGTCACGCTGTTGATGATTTCCATCAGCGAGCCGAACCATTCGTGACTGAGATTGGGATTGAAGCGGTTGCGCATGACCAGCTCGACCGGCGCCGCGCTGGCCGTGCCGCGTGCGCGCTGCACGAACTCGGCCACTTCGCCGCTGACGATCTGCTGGATATAGCCGCTGCCGGTGAAGGCCTGGCTCATGCGCGTGGCGTCCACGTTGAGCTGGATGGCCGGGCTGCGGCCGGCCAGCACGTCGCGCTGGAAGCCGGGCGGAATGTCGAGCACGAAGGTGTAGTTACCGGCGTCCATGCCGGCATCGGCCTCGGCCAGCGTGATCAGTTTCGGGGTCAGGAACTGCGGCGGATAGAAGCTCGCCACGATGCGCGCCGACAGCGGCGAGGCGTCCTCGTCCACGATGGCGATGGCGGCCTTGTTGAGCGTGCCGGGCATGGCCGTTGCGGCAGCGTAGATGGCGATGGTGAAGATGTACACGATCAACACCAGCATGGCCGGATCGCGGCGCAGGCTCCACAGCTCCTTGATGCCGAGGCGCCCCACATGCGCGGGGTGCGGGAGACGCAGCGTGGGCAGGTGAAATTTCATTCAGCGCTCCTGCTTTTTCAGAGACAGCAGGGCCAGCAGCATGATCACCGGAATCGCCGCGGCCAGCGCCCAGTAGGACGCGGCGAGATCGGCGATGCCGAGCGCCTTGCCGAACACGCCGCGGCTGATGACGAGAAAGTGCGAAGTCGGATAGAGATTGCCGATCACAGCGCCCAGGCCTTCGAGCGAGGACACCGGATTGAGCAGGCCGGCAAACTGCACCGAGGGCAGGACGGTGCCGATCAGGGTCACGAACAGCGCCGAGATCTGCGTGCGCGTGAAGCTCGACGCCAGCAGGCCAAAGCCGGTGGCGATGATGGCGTAGAGCAGGGCGGCGAAACACAGGCTGAGAAAGCTGCCCTTGAGCGGCACGCCGAAGGCGGTGACCGCCAGCGCCGTGAGCAGGAGGAAGTTGAGCAGGGCTAGCGCAATATAGGGCAACTGCTTGCCGATCAGGAATTCGCTGCGCGTGACCGGCGTGACGTAGAAGTTGAGAATGGAGCCGAGCTCCTTCTCGCGCACCACGGCCAGCGCGGTCAGCATGGCCGGGATCATCATCAACAGCAGGGGAATGATGGCCGGCACCATGGCTGGCAGGCTCTTCACGTCGGGGTTGTAGCGGAAGCGGATTTCCAGGCCGCTGAGGCTCGCCATGTCCTGACCGAGTCGTTCGCGCGCCATGCGCTGCAGCCAGCCGAGGTGCAGGGCCTGCACATAGCCGCGTATGGTCTCGGCGCGCTGCGGCATGGCGCCGTCTATCCAGGCGGCCACTGCGGTCGGGCCGCCGCGTTCGAGGTCGCGCGCGAAGCCCGGCGGAAACTCGATCGCCAGCGAGATCTCGCCGCTGCGCATGCGCCGGTCGAGTTCGGCGTGGCTGGTCAGCGGCGGCCGTTCGACGAAGTAGCGCGAACCGGAGAGGTCGAGCGCATAGCTGTGGCTGATCCCTGTCTGGTCGAGATCGAGCACGGCATAGGGCAGGTCGTTTACGTCCATGCTGATGCCGTAGCCGAAGATGAACATCAGGATCACGGTGCCGAGCAGGGCTAGTGTGGCGCGCACCGGATCGCGGCGCAGCTCCAGGCTTTCGCGGCGGCTGTAGCTCAGGGCGCGGGCGAGGCTGAAACGCGGCGGGCGACGCGATCTCGATTCGGCGGACACTGCGACAGGTACCGCGACAGGCGCGGCGACGGCGGGGCTGTTGCCGGCGGGCGACGCACCGTCGGCCTCCTCCAGCCAGGCGATGAAGGCATCCTCCAGCGTGTCGCAGCCGCGCTGCGCCACCAGCGCGGCCGGCGTGTCGCTGACAAGCACGCGGCCGGCGTGCATCAGCGAGATACGATCGCAGCGCTCGGCTTCGTTCATGAAGTGGGTGGAGATGAAGATCGTGACGCGGTCCTTGCGCGCCAGATCGATCATCAGCTGCCAGAAGGCGTCGCGCGCGATCGGATCGACGCCCGAGGTCGGTTCGTCGAGGATCAGCAGCTCGGGCTCGTGCACCATGGCGACGGCCAGCGACAGGCGCTGGCGCATGCCCAGCGGCAGGCCGTCGGGCAGCGCGTCGCGCACTTCGACGAGGCCGAAGCGCGACAGCATGGCCTCGATGCGCGCCGCCATGCGTTCGGCCGGCACTTCGAACAGACGCGCATGCAGTTCGAGGTTCTGCAGCACCGTGAGCTCGGTGTACAGCGAGAAGGACTGCGACATGTAGCCGACGCGGCGGCGCGTGGCCATGTCGCGGGGATCGACGAGATGGCCGAACAAGGACGCGCTGCCGGCGCTGGCCGGCAAGAGGCCGGTCAGCATCTTCATGGTGGTGGTCTTGCCGCAGCCGTTGGAGCCGAGAAAGCCGAAAATCTCGCCGCGCCGGATGCGGAAGCTGACGTTGTCGACTGCGGTGAAGTCGCCGAAGCGCATGGTCAGCCCCTGCGCCTCGATGGCAATCTCGGCGTCCTTGCCGTCGTGCAGCGGCGGGATTGTCACCGCATGATGATTGCGACGACGCTCCTCCGGCAACAGGGCGATGAAAGCGGCTTCCAGGCTGTCAGTGCCGCTCATGGCGTGCAACTCGGCCGGCGTGCCGGTGGCGAGCACGCGGCCGGCATCCATGGCGATCAGCCAGTCGAAACGCTCGGCTTCCTCCATGTAGGCGGTGGCGACGATCACGCTCATGCCGGGGCGGCTGGCGCGAATGCGCTCGATCAGGCGCCAGAACTGGTTGCGCGAGAGCGGGTCCACGCCGGTAGTCGGTTCGTCGAGTATCAGCAGGTCGGGATCGTGGATCAGCGCGCAGCACAAGCCGAGCTTCTGCTTCATGCCGCCCGAGAGCTTGCCGGCGAGACGGTCGAGGAAGGGCTTTAGGCCGGTACTTTGCGTCAGCTCGTCGATGCGCCGCCGACGCTCGCTCGCATCATGACCGAACAGACGGCCGAAGAACTGCAGGTTTTCCTCGATCGACAGCGTGGCGTAGAGATTCTTGCCCAGCCCCTGCGGCATATAGGCGATGCGCGGGCAGACGCGATGGCGGTGACGGCTGTCGCCCATGCTGCCGCCCAGCGTAACGACGCTGCCTTGCTGGATCTTGCGCGCGCCGGCAATCAGGGCTAGCAAGCTGGACTTGCCGACGCCGTCGGGGCCGATCAGTCCGACCATGCGGCCGGCCGGAATGGCGAGCGTGACGCCATCCAGCGCCCGCGTCTTGCCGTAGGCGAGACCTACGCCATCGAGGCGGGCGATGCAGTCGCCATCCTTCATGCGGCCGTCGCTGATCCGCTCGCTGTCCATGCGCTCGCCGTCTGTGCCGCGCCTACTGCGCCGGCAGCTTCACCTGCAGGTGTGCAGGCCATTCCGCAGTCGGGGAGAGCTTGACCCAGGCCACGCCGGGCAGGCCGGTCTTGACCTTGGTGATGTGCTTTTCGAGCAGGGCGCGGTCGATCTGCGCCTTGACCCGGAACATCAGCTTCTGCCGCTCGCTCGCGGTTTCCACCGTCTTCGGTGTGAACTGGGCGGTGCTGGCCACGAAGCTGATCTTCGCCGGGATCACGTACTGCGGCGCGGCATCGAGAATCAGGTGCACCTCGCCGCCGAGCGTGAGCTTGCCCGCCGCCGTTTCCGGCACGAAGAAGGTCATGTAGACGTCGGCGAGATCGACCAGATTGAGCACCTTGCCGCCGGCCCCGAGCACCTCGCCGACCTGCGCGATGCGGTACTGCACGCGGCCGGCGCGCGGCGCCTTGAGCTCGCTGTCTCTGATGTCGGCCTCGATGCGCGCGATCGCCGCCTCGACTGCCGCGACGGAGGAGCGTGCCCCGGTCACCTGCGCCTTGGCCGCCTCGGCGGCGGCGCGGGCGGCGGTCGTCTGCGCCTTGGCGGCGCTCAGCGCGGCCTGTACGTTGCGGGCGCGGGCGCGGTCATCGTCGAGTTCCTGCGCCGAGGCGGCACCTTCGCCGGCCAGCGCTTCCGAACGCGCCAGGCGCCGTCGCGCCGCATCGAGTTCGCTCTCGCGCTGCGCCACCACCGCCAGCGTGGCCTGCACGTCGCTGTCGCGCGCGGCGGCCTGCGATTGCGCGATGGCGATGCCGTTCTGCGCCTGCTGCAGATTGGCGCGCGCCTCGGCCAGTTGCGCATTGAGCGTGTCCGTCTGCATGCGCGCCAGTACCTGGCCGGCCTCGACGAAATCGCCGTCGCCGACGAGGATTTCCTGGATGCGCCCCGGCAGCTTGGCGGCGACATCGATCTCGACCGCCTCGATGCGGCCGTTGCCGCTGATGAAGTCGTCGCCAGCGCCGTTGCCGCGCAGCTTCAGCCAGGCGAAGACGGCGATAGCCAGCGCCACTACGACGATGAGCGGCAGCAGCAGTTTGCGCGGGAGAGACAGGTTCATGATGTTGGCCTAGGGGGGGGCGGGCGCGGCAGCGTGGCGGCTCAGGCTGCCGCCGCCCAGCGCGGCGTACAGGTTGATGCGGCTGGCGAGCAGGGCGCGACGGGTTTGCGCGCGCAGCTGTTCGGCATTGAGCAGCTCGCGTTGCGCGTCGAGCACGTCGAGATAGTTGGTGCTGCCGTTGTCGTAGCGCAGCTTGGCGAGGCGCGCACGCTCCTGCTGCGCGGCGAGGTTCTGCTCCTGGTATTGCAGTTGTCGCGCCAGCCATTCGAGGCCGGAGAGCGCGTCCAGCACTTCGCGGAAGGCGGTCTGCACGGTCTTCTCGTAATTGGCGACGGCGATATCTCGGCGCGCCTCGGCCAGATCGAGGTTGGCGCGATTGCGGCCGCTGTCGAAGAGCGGCAGCGTGAGTTGCGGCGCAAAGCTCCAGGCGCGGCTGCCGGGCTCGAACAGGCCGCCGAGTTCGGCGCTGGCGCTGCCGAAGGCGCCAGTCAGGGCGATGCGCGGGAGGAAGGCGGCGCGTGCCGCGCCGATATTGGCGTTGGCGGCCTTGAGCTGGTGCTCGGCGGCGATGATGTCGGGGCGGGCCGTCAGCAATTCGGCCGGCAGCCCCGGCCGCACGGCAGGCAGGATGGCGTCGTCGCTGCAGGTGATGGTGGCGGCGTCTATCGGCGCGCCGGCGCCGAGCAACTGCGTCAAGGCATGCGCCTGCACGGCGCGCGTCTGCTCCAGTTGCGCCTGCAGATTCTGCGCCTGACTCAGCAGCGACTCGACCTGGGTCAGTTCGAAGCGCGAGGTCGAGCCGACCTCGACGCGGCGTTTGAAGATGCGGTAGGACTCCTCGCGGCTGGCGACGGTGCGCTGCGCGAGGGTTATGCGTTCATTCAGTTCGCACAGCGAGACATAGGCGTTCGCGGTCTGCGCGATCAGGCTCAGCGTGGCGGCGCGCTGCGCGGCGGCGCTGGCGAGGTAGGTTTCGAGCGCGGCCGCCTTGAGGCTGCGCACGCGGCCCCAGAAGTCGAGCTCCCAGGCATTGAAGCCGAGGCCGACCTGGTACTGGCTGCTGTAGAGCGGCTGGCCGGTGAGATTGAGATCGCCCGGCGTCAGCGCGCGGCTGCCGCCGGCCTGGGCGGCGACGGTGGGCAGTTGGTCGGCGCGCTGGATGGCGAAGGCGGCGCGCGCCTCCTCGACGCGCAGCGTGGCGATGCGCAGATCGCGATTGTCGGCCAGCGCGCGGCGGATCAGCGCCTGCAACTGCGGCGCGACGAAATAGTCGGGCCAGGCCGTGACGGCGGCGACTCCGGCCTCCGCCGCGTCGGGCGCGTAGCGTGCGGCGATCGGGGCCGGCGGCGTTGTGTACGACGGTGCCAGCGACATGCAACCGGCCAGCAGCGCCGGGGCCAGCGTCGATGCCAGCGACTTTCCGGCCCACCCTGTTGGCAATATGCGCTGGCTTGAAATCTTCAATTCCGTTCGCAATCGGTCCCGTTTGACCCGGCCAAGTATAGGCTAGGATATGCCCTTGTCCTGTTGATGCAACGCAACTTTCATATCCGAACCGTGCCGGAGTCTGCATGAAACGCTTTCCGCGCTGGGCGCTTGCGAGCTGCCTGCTCCTGCTTTTCCTGATCGTCGGCGCCGCCGTGGCGCTGCATTTCGCCGGCAAGACGCTGAAGGCGCATATCGAGCAGGCGCTGGGCGAGGACAGCTCGGTCGGCGATATCTCGCTGGGCCTTTACTCGGTGACCATCAGCGATCTGCGCATCCGCGCCCCGGCGGGCTGGCCGGCCGAGGAGAATCTGCATGCGCGGCGCATCGTGGTGGCGCCAGACTGGCAGGCCTTGCTGTCGCGCAAGATCGCCATCCGCTACATCCATGCCGAGGACGTGTATCTGTCCATGCAGCGCGACGCCGACGGCCATCTGCGCGTGCTGCCCAGTCTGCTGGAACGGAAGAAGGCGGCGGGGGACGACGCGCCGCCACCCGAAGTCACGATAGACGAGGTGACGCTGAGCGATGCCGCGCTGGATTTCTACGACGCCACGATACGCAAGCCGCCCTATCGCATTCGTCTGGAAAAGGTCGAGGCCCGTCTCGGCAAGCTGCACTTTCCGGCGCTGGACGGGCGCAGCCCGCTTGAGTTGAGCGGCATCATCAAGGGAGAGCGCAGCGACGGCTCCTATCGTCTCAAGGGCGACATCGAGCTCGCCACGCGCGACTCCTCTCTGCTCACGACCATGCGCAACGTCGATCTGACCGCATTGAGGCCCTATCTGGTGCGTTCGGCCGAAACCGGCGTCAGGCGCGGCGAACTGGACCTCGACCTCAAGTCGGTGGTGAAGCAGCGCCGCCTCAATGCGCAAGGCACGCTGGTGCTGCACGATCTGGTGCTGGACGATAGCGGCAGTTTCATGGGCCTGCCGCGTCAGGGCGCGGTGAACATGCTGAAGAACGGGCGCAAGGACATCCGCATGCAGTTCGCCCTGCAGGGCAACCTCGACGATCCGAAGTTTTCCCTGAACGAAAACCTGGCCATGAAGTTCAGCGCCGGTCTGGCCGAAACGCTGGGCGTGAGCATCGGCAACCTGGGCAAGTCGGTCGGCGGCGCCGCCACCGGCATCGGCAATGCGATCAAGGGATTGTTCGGGCGCTGAGCCTGCGGCCCGGCCTGCCGATGCGGCGGCCAGACCGCCGCCCACCTTTGTAAAACCTTCTAGCGCCAGCCCACGATAATGCTGAGCAGCAGTACCAGAAACAGCAACAGGGCAAACCACGTCGCCACGCCTATCATGGTCAGGGTATTGGCGAGGCGGCGCATCCGGCGGTCGTTGTAGGGCACGAACAGCACCCGCACGCCGCGCCGTATGAGCCCCGCGCACACGAACCAGGCGACGACGACGAGCGCGATATTGGCCAGCAGGCTGGGCAGGGCCAGGCCCAGCGTCGCCAGCCACAAGGGCGTCGGGGCGGTGGCGGCGAGCGCGTAGGCGTCGGCATAGTCGGGTTGCACGCCGGCCCCGTCACCCATCTGCTGGATGAACATGGCCATCAGGGCGACGGCGAGAAGCTCGATCAGAAAGAAGGCGGTGCCGACAAGCGCGGCTTCGCCCGTGCGAAGGGCCGGTTCCAGCAGCGGCAGGACGGCGCCGGGATGCACGAGCTGGGCATAGACGTACATCAATGGCGGCAGCAGGGACAGGGGCACGACATAGAAAGCCAGGAGCTTGGGCACCGACGGTCCGTCGGTGCCGGCCGCGTCGTGACGGGATGTCGTGTACAGGCGGGGAAGGGCGATATGGGACATGTGAGCCTCCGCTTTTTGCGCACGGACAAGGGGGTCCGTGAAGGGAGAACAAGGCCCGGCATGGCCAAAGCGCTGAGATCGGGATGGCGGCCATGCCGGGGTGGGCCGGGAGTGCTGCTGACGTGGACCGGCCGCACTCCCACTGTAGGTCATTCTTCGGGGGGCTGCCCAGGCATTTTCCGGAGGCGGAAACGTGGCGGAAGGACTCCTGTCCATCGGGCGTTTTCGTTTCGCAGGCTGGCCGGCCTTGCCGGATGCGCCGCTCGGGCCTCGCTGCGGGCCGCCTTGAGGTTTCCGGTTTTTCTCCGGCGTCAGGCGCTCATGTCATGGATGGCATTGAGCAGGGTTTTGACCTTGAACGGCCGCAGGATGATCTGGTTGACGCCGGCGAGACGCAGTCTTTCGGCGCGCAACTGATCGCATTGCACAACCATGACGGTGACTGACGCGCTGGCCGGCGAGAGCGTCTGGCCGGAGCGCAGGCGTTCGATCAGCTCCAGCCCCATGTCCGCATTGTCGAGCGCGAGCAGCAGCCCGTCGAAAGCCGCCTGGCGCAGCACTTCCTGCGCGGTCTTGAAGCTGGGGGCTTCCTGTATGTCGGCCAGTCCGGTGCTGCGGGCCGTCAGGGCGACGGTGTGGCGAACCATGTGGTCCGGTTCGAGCAGCAGGAAGTTCTTTCTGGGGGGCGTATTGCTCATGCGTGCCCCCGCTCAAGCATTTCGTTGACGGCCAGGTCGCGCAGGGTCGCGAGAATGGAAAGATCCAGCGCGTCCAGTTGCCGCGGCTGCATGTCCGCCAGGCACAGCGTGCCGGCGACGAGCCCCGACGGCAATACCAGCGGCGCGCCCGCATAGAAGCGCAGGTGCGGAGGCTCCACGACGAGAGGGTGGTCGAAGAAGCGCGGGTCCTTGAGCGTGTCAGGCACGACCAGGGTGGCGTCGGAATGCAGGGCGTAGGCGCAAAAGGAAAGGCTGCGCGGCGTCTCGCAGACATCGATGCCTATCCGGGACTTGAACCACTGCCGGTTTTCGTCGACCAGACTGATCAGGCAGATCGGGACTTCGAATTCGGCCGCTGCAAACTCCGTGATCCGGTCGAAGCGCTGCTCCGGCGGCGTATCGAGGATCAGCAGTGCATGCAGGGCAAGGAGCCGTTCTTTCTCGTTCGACGGGAGCGGGGCAATCTTCATGTGGAGCCTGCAGAATGACGATGGGGGCAGTGTAGCAGCCCGTTTCGGATTTCAGCAGCGCTGGCCGCTTGTCCGCGTAAAGCCGCCGTTGCCGCCGTCTTCGCCGGGCGGCTGGATGCAGATGGTCAGCGGCAGGGTGTCGGTCTTTCTGGCGATATCCGGCGGAAAGGGCGCGAAGGGGGCCGCCCGCCTGGCGACTTCTTCGATGTAGGCTACTTCGATCTGACGATCGGCGGCGCGAATGATCTTGTAGTCGACCAGCTTGCCGTCGCGGCCGATGATGAGTTGCACCTCGGCGGGGCGCTGCCCCCGCGACCTCGCCGGCCGCTCGACAAAACG
>JAGWTC010000042.1 GCA_028869135.1 Rhodocyclaceae bacterium | reverse complement strand
AGCAACCGTCGAATTGCAGATAGGGTTCTACTTTTTTCATGTCGATCTCCTTGGGGTTGGGGCTTGCGGGGGACTGCAGATGGCGGGTGCAGGACGGAGGGTGCTGCAAGTTGTCGTGGATCCGTCGCAGTAGACGGCGGGTGCGGCGTCGAGTTCTCAGGTCATTGTTGCGAGATAGGCGGCGAGGCGAGCCAGGTGCTGCACTGCGCCTTCGCGCGCGCCGAACTCGTCGGCGACGCGGCGCAGCTCTTCAGCGGTCTGGAAGACCATCTGCATGCTCAGCCGCGTTTTGCCATCCGCCTCCTCGAACAGAATGGTGGCGTGGAAGTGAATGTCGGCGGTTTCGTCCTCGCCGCGATGTGCGTAGACCAGCCGCTCGGGCTTTGTGACCTCGATGAACTGGATCAGATTCTTGTAGTCGGTGCCGTCGGGGCCGTGCATGACGAAACGCCAGAGGCCGCCGGGACGTACGTCCATGGACTGATTGGTGTTGGTGAAGCTATCCGGCCCCCACCAGTTCACTACATGCTGCGGGTCGGTCCAGACCTGCCAGACTAGCTCGCGCGGTGCATCGAGGGTACGGGTCAAACTGAGGCTGCGGGTGCTGATGTCTTCCATCTGCTGTCTCCTGAAGAAGAAATTACTTGTCCTGTTCCTTGAGTTGCAGCACCTTGAGGTAATCCTCCAGGCGGTCGAGGCGCGCCTCCCACAACTGGCGGTATTGCTCGATCCAGTGCGAGGCGTCCTGCAAGGGCTTGGCTTCGATCTTGCACGGCCGCCACTGCGCCTGGCGGCTGCGGGTGATCAGCCCGGCCCGCTCTAGCACCTTGAGATGCTTGGTCACCGCCGGGGCGCTGATCTCGAACGGTGCGGCCAGCTCGCCGACCGAGGCCTCCCCCGCAGCCAGGCGGGCCAGGATGGCGCGGCGGGTCGGGTCGGCGAGGGCGGCGAAGGTGGCGCTCAAGGGGTCAGCGGCAAAGGCGGCAGGCATGGGCAGCATTCATTTGTATTTAACCTATTGGTAAATTAATGCATGAAAAAAGCCACGTCAAGAAAAAAGAAGAGTCCCTACCGAAGAAAAAAATAGGAAAAAATGAAAACCAGGCCTATGATTTCTGGTGGCAAAGCTATATAAACTGCGCCATAAAAAATAAAAATTTGTTTTGTTTCAAGTGGTTTCTGGTTTTTTTGTTTTTGATGAAAAAGCCAAATTCAATAGCGTGGGGGAGGGGATATGCGTGATGGCAGCCGCGAATTGAATCGTCTGCAACGCATCATCGATACGCAGACGACGATAGTGCAGAGCGATCTGGATCTGGCCGGCTTCATGCAGTTGATTGTCGATACCTTGCAGGAACTGACCGAGGCCAAGGGGGCCGTCATCGAGTTCGTCGAGGGCGAATGGATGGTCTATCGTTGCGCCAGCGGCCTGGTCTCGTCTCATGTGGGGTTGCGTCTGCGGCGGGAGGATAGTCTGTCGGGGTGCTGCGTGGCGGCGCGGCAGGTTTTGCGCTGCAACGACACCGAAATGGATGAGCGCGTCGACCGGGCGGCCTGCCGCCGGGTCGGTGTGCGTTCCATGATCTGTTCGCCTCTGCTTCAGAATGGCGCGCCTATCGGTGTCCTCAAGGTTGTGTCGGATTGCTCGAACGGTTTCGACAAGGCCGACGTGCAGACGCTGAACCTGCTGGCCGGCTTGCTCGGCGCGGGGCTGGCCAAGCAACTCGCATTCGATAGCTTGCAGCAGGCGGAAATGCGCATGCGCGTGCTGCTTGAGAACGCGACTGACGCAGTGATTTCGATTGACGACGCCGGCCGGGTTTTGCGCTGGAATGCGGCCGCCGAACGAATGTTCGGCGTGCCGGCGGGTGCTGCCCTGCATACGCCCGTTGCGGACCTGATCGCCGATCCCTGCCCTTGCCTTGTGCACATGTTCTCCGATGAACCGCACGCAGGCTGCTGCGAGGTGCCGAGCATAGACCGCGACGGCATTCCGCTGACGGTTGAGTTCACGCGGACGCGAAATCGGTTCGGCGAGGCTTCAGAGCTGACGGTCTTTATCCACGACGTTACCGAGCACAAGCGGCTGGAGCAGTCCATTCGCGATATGGCGCTGACGGACGGGCTGACCGGCGTTGCCAATCGGCGCAAGATGCTGGACGTCCTGCATCATGCGCTGGAGCGCGGCAAGCGCGGGGCCGCAGGTTTGGCCTTGTTGTTCATGGATATCAACGAATTCAAGCAGGTCAACGACGACTATGGCCACGACATGGGTGATCGCGTCCTGTGCGAATTCGCGAATCGGCTGCGAGCATGCGTGCGCGCAGCCGACGTGATCGGCCGCCTCGGCGGCGACGAATTCATCGTTCTGGCAGAGGGGCTAGGTTCGGAAGGCGAGGCGGTGCGATTTGCCGCCAAGATCGCCGATGCCATGCTGCCCCGGGTCGGAGAGACCATGATTTCGCCGATCGCCAGCATCGGCATCAGCCTGTATAGCCGGCAGGCGGACGCGAACCAATGGCTGTGCGAAGCCGACAAGGCCATGTACCAGGCCAAGCGCCTCCCCGACCAGTGCAGGCAGATTGCGGTCTTTAGCGGCCATGCCGTCGCGCAGCCCGCGGCCTGAGGTCCTGACTTGATGCGCAGGCGGTATCTCTATACACTTTGAAGCATGCGCAAGTTGACGCTTGTTTTCCTGATGCTTTTTCTGCCGCTGCAGTGGACCGCTGCACTGGCGGCCGACTGCTGCCTGCGCCACGATGCGCAGTCTGGGGAACATGTCGCGCATCAAACGGCCACGCACGATCACGGGCATGCGCATCACGGCTCGTCTGAAGCCAAGGACGGCAAGCCCGCCGGCAAGCTGGCCGATAAACTTGGTAAGGCGGCCGATTGCCAGTCGGATTGCGCAAGTTGTCATGCGCACCACTGCGCCGTCGTATTGCCGGATCTCGGCAAGCTGACCACGCTGCCGGCCCTCGGCAGCGACGATACGCCGTACGTTGCCGGCGTCAGCTCTCCCTCGCTCGACAATCTGTTCCGACCGCCTCTATCTCGTCTCGCCTGAGCCCGGCGAGACTGCCGCTGTAACACCTCCCAGTTCCGTCTCGCCGGATTTCCATTGATCCGGGCTGCGCGCGCTGCGTCGCTGCGCTGCCCGTTCAGGACGAGAATCCGATGCGTAAATCCGTATCTGCAAGACTGTGTCTGGCGTGGTTGCTGTTCAGCGGCACGGCCTTGGCGCAGGAAAGACCGGCGCCGGAAAAGCTGTCGCTGCGGCAGGCTTTCGACATTGCCTGGGCGCGCCAACCCGCGGCCCGCGGCGGTGAGCTGCGTCGCGCCGCCGCCGATGCCCGGCGCGATGCCGCCGGCAACTGGCTGGTGGCCGCACCCAGCCTCGAAATGTCGGCCAAAAGCGATCGCGCCAACAATAACGAAGGCAAGCGCGAGTACGACGTCGGCGTGGGTCTGCCGCTGTGGCTGCCCGGCGAGCGCGGCAGTACGCAGGCACTGGCCGATGCCGAGCGCGATGCGCTGAACAGCCGCCTGCTGGCGGCGCAACTGCGTCTGTCCTCCGTGCTGCGTGAAGCGTGGTGGAGCGCAGCGCTGGCGGCGGTCGAGGTCGAGGTCGCGCAGGCGCGCGCCAGGAATGCCGAACAGCTGGCCGGCGATGTCGCCCGCCGCGTCAAGGCCGGCGATCTGTCGCGCGCTGATCAGCACCAGGCCGATGGTGCCGTTGCGACGGCGCAGGCGCTGCTGGCTGAAGCGCAAAGCGCGCAGACGGCGGCCGATCAGCGCGTGCGGGCCCTGCTCGGCGTGCCGGCCCGCGTGGCCGAGTCGGCCACGCCGGAACGTATGCCCGCCGCCGCGCTCGACGAGGCGCAGCACCCGGCGCTGCGCGAAATCGCCGACCGCGCCGAGGCCTCGCGCAAGGCCAAGGCGCTGGCGCAGACGCAGACGCGCGCCAATCCGCAACTCACCCTGTCCACCACGCGCGAGCGCGGCGCCTACGGCGATGCCTACGACCAGAGCATTACGGTCGGATTGCGCATTCCCTTCGGCGCCGACAACCGCCAGCGCGCGCGCATCGTTACGGCCGAGGCGGAAGCGCTCGAAGCCGAAGCTCAGCTCGACTACGAGCGCGAGCAGGTGCTGTCCGGCCTCGATGCCGCCCGCGCCCGCGTGGATGGGGCGCAGACGCAACTCGCAGCCGCTGAACGACGCGCGAGGCTGGCGCGCGAAACGCGCGGCTTCTTCGAAAAGTCCTTCCGCTACGGCGAGAGCGATCTGCCGACGCGCTTGCGTGTCGAGCTCGAAGCCTATGAGGCGGAACGCCAATACGCCAGAAGCCGCATCGTCGCGGCGCAGGCGATTTCCCAATTGAGGCAGGCGCTGGGCCTGCTCCCCGAATGAGGTTGTCGATGAAAAATTTCCTGTTCATCTGTTCATTGCTGCTTGCCGGCGTTGCCTTCGCGCACGGCGACGAGGAGCACAAGGATCACGCGCATGCGGCGCCTTCCGCGGTGCTTGAAACCAATTCAGCGGTGCCCGCGTTGACGACGCAGAGCGAGACCTTCGAACTCGTCGCGCGTCTCTATGAAAACGAGCTCGGCCTGTATATCGACGACTGGCGCAGCAATGCGCCGGTGCTCAACGCCAGGGTCGAGGTCGAACTCGACGGCCGCAAGGCGACGGCGCAGTTTCATGCGGACCACGGCGACTACGCGGTGGCCGATCCCGAAATGCTCAAGGCCCTGCATGCCGAAGGCGAGCATGCGCTGGTGTTCAGCATCGTCGCCGGCAAGGACGTCGATTTGCTGACCGGCGAGTTGCATGTCCATGCCGAGTCGCCGGCGGCGGCGATCGTGGACGGCCGTAGTGGCTGGCTGCTGGCGGCGGTCGCGCTGGTCCTGCTGATTGGCTGCGGCCTGGCGGTGCGCCAGCTCCTGAAGGCACGAAAGGAAACTCTGTGATGAGCAAACTGACATTTCTGGCGGCGCTGCTCTTGCTCGGCGCCAATGCATGGGCGCATGAAGGGCACGACGACGCTGAACCGGCGGCGCCTGCCGGCGCCTATGTACCGCAGCGTCTGCCCGACGGCAGCGTATTCCTGCCCAAGCCCTCGCAGCGGCAGATGGACCTGCGTACCGTGCAGACGGCGGCACAGGAATCGGCGCGCGCACTGGAGCTCAACGGTCGCGTGATCATGGACCCGAATGCCGGTGGCAAGGTGCAGGCGATCATCGCCGGGCGCGTGACGCCGGGCCCGAAAGGGCTGCCCGTAGCCGGCCAGACCGTGCGGCAAGGCGAGGTGCTAGCCTACGTGACGCCGGCGGTCGGCGGCAACTCGCGCTCGCTGGCGGTGAGTCGCCTCAACCGTCTCAGGGAATTGTCGGATACGGTGCCGAAGAAGACGCTCGAAGAGGCAGAGGCCGCCGTCGCCAACGAGCAGATGGTGGCGCCGGTCGCGGGCGTGATCTCGGCGGCCTATGTCGTGGCCGGGCAGGTCGTCGATGCGCGCGAAACCTTGTTCGAGGTCGTCGATCCGGCGCGCCTGCAGATCGAGGCGCTGGTCTACGAAGTTGCGCTGGGCAACAGCATCGCTTCTGCCTACGCGCTTGTCGGCAATGAAAAGCTGCCGCTCAAGTTCGTCGGTGCCGCCCGCACCATGCGCGAACAGGCGCTGCCGGTGACCTTCCGCGCCGAGGGCGAGCTGGCGAAGCGGCTTGCCGTCGGGCAGCCGGTGAAGATCGTGGCGCAGACCGGGCAGCGTGTTCAGGGCGTGCCGGTACCCGCGGCGGCGCTGATGAAGAATCCGGCCAATCAAAGCGTGGTCTGGATCAAGACGGCGCCCGAGGCCTTCGCCCCGCGCGTCGTGACCTTGGAGCCGCTCGACGGCGCCAATGTGCTGGTGACCTCGGGTCTGGCCGGCGGCGAACGCGTCGTCACGCAGGCTGCGGCGCTGCTCAATCAGGTGCGCTGAGATGAAACGACCCCCACGCTTACTTCGTTCGCTGCCCCCCAAGGGGGCGCATGCCTCCCTCGGGACGGCCCGTCAGGAGGCATGAGATGTTCAAGTGGCTACTCGAGAGCAGTCTCGCCAATCGCCTGCTGGTGATCGTCGCCAGCGTGGCGCTGATGGGCTACGGCCTGTGGACCTTGTCGCAGACGCCGGTGGACGTGTTCCCCGATCTCAACAAGCCGACCGTGACGCTGATGACGGAAGCCGGCGGCATGGCGTCTGAAGAGGTCGAGCAATTGATCACCTTCCCGCTCGAGACCAGCATGAATGGTCTGCCCGGCGTCGAGATCGTGCGTTCGGTGTCGTCGGCCGGCCTGTCCATCGTCTATGTGACCTTTGACTGGAGCACCGAGATCTTCCGCGCGCGCCAGATGGTGGCGGAACGCCTGACCGCGCTCGAGAGCACCCTGCCCGCCGGCGTGACGCCGAAGATGGGGCCGATCTCATCGATCATGGGCGAGATCATGCTGATCGCCATTCCCATCGACGACAGCAAGACCACGGCCATGGCCGTGCGCGAATATGCCGACTGGGTGCTGCGGCCGCGCCTGATGGCGATTCCCGGCATTGCGCAGGTCATTCCCATCGGCGGCGAAGTGCGCCAGTTCCAGGTGCAGCCGAATACGGCGCGCATGGCCGAACTCGGCATCGGCTACGCGCAGCTCGAGGCGGCGCTGCAGGGTTTCTCGGCGAATACCTCGGGCGGCTTTCTCGAGCTCAACGGTCGCGAATACCTGATCCGCAATCTCGGCCGGACCTCGCGCCTAGACGATCTGCGCAATCTCGCGGTGACGGCAAAAAGCGGGCAACCGATTCTGCTGCAACAGATCGCGGCCGTCACCTTCGCCCCGGCGATCCGACGCGGCGACGCCGGCTTCGAGGGCAAGCCCGCGGTCATCCTCGCGATCCAGAAGCAACCGACGGCAGACACCATCGGCCTGAGCGAAAAGGTCGAGTCCGCGCTGGACGGCTTGAAGTCATCCCTGCCCGCCGGCATGGAAGCGCCGCGCGTCACCTTCCGCCAGGCCAGCTTCATCAGTGCGTCGATAGATACGCTCAAGGCCAAGCTGCTGGCGGCTTCGGTCTTCGTCGGCGTGACCCTGTTCCTCTTTGTCGGTACTTTGCGTACCACGGTGATCGCGCTGGTGGCGATTCCCATCTCCATACTGGCGACGGCGCTGGTGTTCCGCTACTTCGGTCTGTCCATCAATACGATGACGCTGGGCGGACTGGCGATTGCGATTGGCGGACTGGTCGATGACGCGATTGTGGACGTCGAGAACATCCTGCGCCGTCTGCGCGAAAACCGACACAAGCCGGAAGCCGAACGCGCGCCGGTGCTGAGCCTGATCCGCGACGCCAGCCTCGAGGTGCGCTCGGCCATCGTCTATGCGACGGCCATCATCGTGCTGGTCTTCATTCCGCTGTTCGCGCTGCCGGGCATGGAAGGGCGCCTGTTCGTGCCGTTGGGCGTCGCCTTCATCGTCGCCACGCTGGCCAGCCTTTTCGTTTCGGTCACGCTGACGCCGGTGCTGGCTTATTACCTGCTGCCGAAGATGAAGGCGCTGGACCATGGCGACACCCGCGTACTGGCCTGGGCCAAGCGCCACTATCGCCGGGGGCTGGAGGCGGTCATGCACCGCCCCAGGCAGCTGCTGATCGCCTGCGTCGTGTTGGCGACCGTGGCTGCGCTGTCGGTGCCGTTCTTCGCGCGCACTTTTCTGCCGCCGTTCAACGAAGGCACCCTGGTGGTCGGCTTGCGCCTCAACCCCGGCGTGACGCTGACCGAGTCGGCCAATCTCGCCCGGCAGGCCGAGTTGCTGATCCGCGAAGTGCCTGAGGTGACGCACGTCGGCCGGCGCAGCGGCCGCGCCGAGCTCGACGAGCATGCCGAGGGCGTGCACGTGAGCGAGCTCGACGTCGGCATCAAACCGTACGGCGAGCTCACGCGCAGCATGGACGAAATCAAGCGCGACGTTCGTGCGCGTCTGGTCAATCTGCCGGCGGCCATCAGCATCGGCCAGCCGATCTCGCACCGCATCGACCACATCATGTCCGGCGTGCGTGCGCCGATCGCGATCAAGCTGTTCGGCGAGGACCTCGACACCCTGCGCGGCCAGGCGGCCGCCTTGCGCGAGCGCCTCGTCTCGGTCAAGGGCCTGGTCGATCTGGAGATCGAAAAGCAGGTGCTGGCGCCGCAGATCAAGGTGCGCATCGACTATGCCGCCGCGGCGCAGTACGGTGTGCCGACGCCGCAGATTCTGGTCGTGTTGCAGAACCTCGTCGGCGGCGATCGGGTGACCCAGGTCGTCGAGGGCACGCGCCGTTTCGATCTGGTCGTGCGCTTGCCGGAGTCGTCACGCGGTATCGAGGGGCTGGGCAATCTGCTGATCGAAACGCCTAGTGGGCGCATTCCCTTGTCACGCATCGCCGCCATCGAGGACGGCGACGGGCCCAACCAGATCAGCCGCGATAACGGCCGCCGCCGCATCGTGCTCTCGGCAAACACGCAGGGCAGAGCGCTGTCTGATGTGGTCGAAGACATTCGCAAGGTGCTCGACGAAACGAAGCTGCCCGAAGGCTATTTCGTCACGCTCGAAGGCCAGTTCCAGGCGCAGGAAGAGGCCGCGCGCCTGATCGGTCTGCTCTCGATTGCTTCGCTGATCATGATGTTCGCTGTGCTCTACAGCCGCTACCGTTCGACCACGCTGGCGCTGATGGTGATGGCGAATATTCCGCTGGCCTTGATCGGCGCCGTGCTCGGGCTGTGGCTTTCGGGCCAGCCGCTGTCGATCGCCGCGCTGGTCGGCTTCATCACTCTGTCGGGCATCTCGGTGCGTAACGGCATTCTCATGATCAGCCACTACCTCAACCTGATGCGCTTCGAAGGCGAACAGTTCGGGCTGGCCATGATCATGCGCGGCTCGCTCGAACGCCTGGCGCCGGTGTTGATGACAGCGCTGGTTACCGCGTTTGCGCTGGCGCCGCTGTTGTTCGAGGCCGAACAGCCGGGCACCGAAATCCTTCACCCCGTCGCTGTCGTCATCTTCGCCGGCCTGATCGGCTCGACGCTGCTCGACACCTTCCTGACCCCGGCCGTGTTCTGGCTGTTCGGCCAAAAGGCCGCGCAGCGGAGCCTGGACGAATCCACCCACGAAGCTTTCTGATTTTCAACGCCATTTTTTACCGCAACAAGGAGTCACCATGAAATTCACTTCCATTCTCGCCGCCGCCCTGATCGCCGTGTCGGCAAGCGCCATCGCCCCGTCGGTCCTGGCCCATGCGGAGCACGGCAAGCCGCAATACGGCGGCATTTATGGCGAAGCCGGCGCCTTCCAGCTGGAGCTGGTCGCCGGCGAGCAGGCGCTCACCTTCTACGCCACGCTGCACGGCGAGCCGATCCCGACCCAGGGCGCGAGCGGCAAGGTCACCATCCTCGGCGCCGACGGCAGCAGCAATCAGGCGATATTGACGCCGGCCGGGAACAATCAGTTGGTCGCCAGGATCAAGAGCAAACCGGCAGCGGGAAGCAGGATCGTCGCCAATATCAGCCTGCCCGGCCAGAAGCCGGCCCTGATCCGTTACGCGATCGAGTAAGCCGGCGGCAGGGAAACGGCGTCGGGCCGGCATCCCCGGCGATGAGCTATAAAGAGCCGGGGAAGGTGCGATGCGGGGTGCCGGAATTTGATTCAGGTCATATAAAACCGGCATTTTCAATGCAACAATGCGAACAAAGGAGTTTCGCCATGTCGCTGCTTGCCATCCGCCCCGAAACCGACGACGAGCGCCCGCTTGAGCTGCTGTACGCATGCCACGAGCGCGTGCGTCGCTTCACGACGACCGCCGGCCGTCTGGCCGGGCACGTCGCCAGCCATGGCGCCGACGCCGAGGCCCAGGAGGCGGCGCGGAACGTCCTGCGCTACTTCGATCTGGCCTTACCCAATCACCACATCGACGAGGAAGAGGATGTGTTTCCCGCCTTGCGCGGTCTCGCCGATCCGGCGCTGGACAAGGCCATCGACGAGCTGCTGGCGCAGCACGACACGCTGGGTGCGGCGTGGCGCGGCGTCCGGCCCTGGCTGGTGAGCATCGCCGCCGGAGAAACGCCGGCACAGGCGCCGCAGGAATTGCCCGCCTTCGTCAGCGGCTATGCCGCGCATGCCGACTTTGAGGAGCAAAAAGTGTTTTCCGCAATCGACCGCCTGCCGGCGGATACCGTCAATGCCATTGCGCAGCGCATGCGCGAACGTCGCGGAGCCTGATCATGTCTGCAGCCAACAATAGCTCGGCTTGGCAACGCTTTGCGCAAGTGCCGCATCGCGCCTATTTCGCCATCGGCGTTCTCGGCGTGTTGATGCTCTCGCTGTGGTGGAGCCTGGCGCTGCCGCTGGCCGGCATGACGACGCAGCCATCCATGCTGGTGCACGGACTGATGATGCCGCTGGGCATCTTCCCGCCCTTCATGCTGGGCTTCGTGTTTACGGCCGGGCCGCGCTGGCTTTCGGCGCCGGCGCCGCGCGGACACCTGCCGCTCGCGGTCGGCCAGCTTGCGGGCCTTTTGCTTGCCTTGCTCGGCTTTGCCTTGGGCGGCCGCTGGCCGCTGATCGGGCTGCTGATGCTGTTCGTCGTCTGGTGGCGCGCCACAGGCCTGTGGGCAGCGTGCATCGATTGCGCCCCCCGCGGCGACCAGCGCCATTCCCGTCTGATTCTTTGCGCCATGGTCATCGGCAACGTCGGCATCCTGGCAACCGGCGGCTGGGTCCTGTCCGGTGACCACACCTTCTGGCTGCTGGCGCGCAATCTGATCCTGTGGGGCTGGATCGTGCCCATCTTCCTGACCGTCGCGCATCGCATGGTGCCCTTCTTCACGCAGTCCATCGTCCCGCAAAGGATGATCTGGCGGCCGATGCCCCTGCTGTACGGATGGCTGTGCGGCTGCCTCCTGCTGGCGCTGGCAGGCAGCGCCAGCCTGCCGTGGCTGAGCGCCATCGTTGCGGCCGGCATGTGTGCGGCCTTTGCCTACACAAGCTGGCGCTGGGCCGGCCGTCCTGGTTTCGACCTGCGCGGCTTCTGGGTGCGTGCCTTCGGCGGCAATCGCCTGCTGGCCATGCTGCATCTCTCCTTCGCCTGGCTGTCCGTCGCCATGCTGCTGCTGGCACTCGATTCCGTCGGGGTCCGGGTCGGCACCGCCGCCACGCATGCGGTCGGGCTCGGCTTCTGCGGCACCATGCTGGTCGGCTTCGTTACACGCGTGAGCATGGGACATAGCGGACGCCCCCTGCAGGCCAGCGATACCCACTGGCGCGTGTATCTCGGCCTGCATGCCGTGGCCGTGGCGCGCGTCGTGCTTGCCATCGTGGACGGGCCGGCGGTCGCGCTGCAAGTGGTTGCGGTCGCGTGGGTGTTGCTGATGGTGGTGTGGGCCTCGCAGATGCTGCCCGTCTACTGGCGGCCGCGCGCCGACGGACAAGCCGGGTAAGCATTTTTGCAGGACTGGCTTTGCCGCATTCCTGAGCTATAACCAAAAAAAGCCCCCGGCCTTTTTATGCGGAATGCATGATGCGTTCCGCATAAGCTGATAAGCTCGCGGCTTAATTGCTGTTATTGCCGTTATCGCCCTGACGCATGTATGGGGCGATGCGCCTGCGTTCGAATCAAAACAAGAATACCGAGGTGTTTTCCGTGCACGGAATGCAGCCCCCATCCGATTCGAGTGGCGGATCTAAGACCAGCGTCGCGCTGGGCAGCCTCAATATTCCGCCACGGCCGGCGCTGCTGATGGCCTTGCAGCGCGAGGTGCGCAAGGACGAGCCGGATTTTCGCAAGATCGGCCACCTGCTGCGCCGCGATGCCGGCATGGCCGGCAGCCTGCTCAAGACCGCGAACTCCGCCTTCTACGGTGCTCCGCGTCATGTCGCAACCCTGGAGGACGCGATCACGCTGGTCGGCATGGATCAGTTCAGCGCGCTGATGACCGGCCTGATCACGCGTCGCGTTCTGGCGCAAGGGGCCATGATGATGGCTCGCTTCTGGGACGTTTCCGAAAAGCGCTCGGCCGGCATGGGCTATCTTGCGCGGCAGACGCGTTGCATCGCCCCGGAACTGGCTTACAGCTTCGGGCTCTTCTGCGATATCGGCATTCCCCTGCTCAAGGCGCACTTCGCGACTTATGCGCAGACACTGAGCGTCGCCAATCACGGTTCGGAACGCTTCACGCGCGTCGAGGACGAGCGTCACGGACTCAATCACACCCTGGCCGGCGCAGTGCTTGCCGATACCTGGGGGATTGCCGCAGAGGTGGTCGAGGCCATCCGCCTGCATCACAGCGTCGAAGCGCTTCACGACGCCAATATTCCCCTCACCGTAAGGCGCCTGATCGCGGCCAATCTGCTTGTGGATCGCGCGATTCAGGAGTTTCGCGGCGACAGCGGCCATGCCGGCGACAGCTACAGCGAGTGGGGCGTTGCCTGCGCCCCGGCCATCGTCACGCTCGGCTTGACGCCGCAGGGAGCGGAGGCGCTGTGCAGCGAACTCAAGGAGCGCTTCGCGCAGCCCGTGTTGAACTGATCACGCCGCTGCGGCGTGGGCGAGGCGTTTCAACTCCGGCACGCAGGAGCCGCATGAGGTGCCGCACTTCCTTTTGTCTTGCAACGTCTTGAGGTCGCAGCCGGATTTGTACTCCGCCAGGATCTCGTTTTCGCTGACATCGAAACAGTTGCAGACGATGCGGCCGCGCGACTTGCCGGCGACCGGCGGACGCGACAGCGGGGCGAGCAGCCACTTGCGCGCTTCGGCAGTCGAGGCGCCGGTGGCCATCAATTCTTCCAGCCAGTCGGAGGCGGCGACTTCGCCGGCAAGGCGAACCACCGTCAGCGTATTGCTTTCGATCATGGCGCGCTTCTGGATGCCGCGGCCGGGATCGTCCAGCCGCAGCGCCATGTTCGCCTGCAGACCGATATCCGCGTCGAGGTCGGCGAGATCTTCGGCCGACATCGGTGCATCCATCCATGCGCGCAGCACGATCACGGCATTGTCGCGGCCGGCCAGGCCCAGGGTTGCGTGCGCGAAGCGCGGCAGCCAGGCCTGCAGACGCGGCAGGCGCGCCATCACGTCGGCGGCGTTTGCACCCGGCGGAGTTGACGGAGATGCGCGGCACATGGCGACGAGGCGCCACTTGGGATCGAATTTCTCGACGCGAATCGAGGTGTGCTTGAGCTCGGGCTGCTTCGAGGTCGGATCGTAGGTCTGCGGCATCAGCACATTGGCGCCGCCGTTGTCGACGAAGTGCCGCCCCCAGTGCATGGCCATGAAGGCCAGGCCGGGACGCAGGCTTTCGCTGGCGCGCACCTGTACCACGATCTTGCCGCGCTTGTTGGCCGCCGTGACGAGGTCGCCGTCCTTGAGGCTGCGCCGCGCCATGTCGCTGATATTCAGTTCGATCACGGCTTCGCGTTCGTGCGCATAGAGGCGCGCGACGCTGCCGGTACGGCTCATGCCGTGCCACTGGTCGCGCAGACGACCCGTGGTCAGGCGCAGCGGAAAGCGCGCGTCGGTGGTGTCGACGGTGCCAAGGTGCTTGGTCGGCAGGAAGCGCGCCTTGCCGTCCGCCGTCGCGAATATTCCATCCGAATAAAGGCGCTGCTTGCCGGTGCTTTCGCCCTCATGCAGCGGCCATTGCTTCGGCCCCTCGTTTTCGAGCATGGCGTAGCTGATGCCGGTGATGTCGAGGTCGCGGCCGCGCGTGGTTTCGCGGTGCTCGTTGAACACATCCTCTGGCTTGGCATAGGGAAACAACTGCCGGGCAAGCGCCTCCTTGCCCAGCGCCTTGCCCAGGCGCAAAGCGAAATCGACCATGATCTGCCAGTCGGGCCGCGCCTCCCCCGGCGCCGGCACGGCTTGCCGCACCCGCGTAATGCGGCGCTCGGAGTTGGTGACCGTGCCTTCCTTCTCGCCCCAGCTCGCGGCCGGCAGGATCAGGTCGCCGAGATCGGTGGTGTCGGTATTGTTGTACGCCTCCTGCACGACGACGAATTCGCAGGCATCGAAGGCTTCGACCACCTTGTCGATCTCAGGCATGGACTGGGCGGGATTGGTGCAGGCAATCCACAGCGCCTTGATCTTGCCTTCGCCGACGGCCTTGAACAGCTCGACAGCAGAGAGCCCCGGTGTCGCCGGCACGTCGGGAATGCCCCAGAGCTTCGCCACTTCGGCGCGATGCGCGGGGTTGGCGAGATCGCGGTGCGCGGACAGCAGCGTGGCCATGCCGCCGACTTCGCGTCCGCCCATGGCATTGGGCTGGCCGGTCAGCGAGAAGGGCCCGTTGCCTTGCGTACCGATCTTGCCGGTGGCCAAATGCAGATGGATCAATGCGGCATTGTTGTGCGTGCCGTGAGCGGACTGGTTGAGACCCTGGCACCAGAGCGACACGGTGCGCTTGCCCTTGGCCGCGAAAAGGCGTGCGGCGGCGATGATGTCGGCCGCCGGCACGCCGCAGACGCCGGCCATGGTTTCGGGCGAGTACTCGCGCACCAGTTGCTTGAGTTCCGCAAAGCCCGTTGTGTGCTCGCGGATGTAGTCTTCGTCGAGCAGGTCTTCCCACAGCATGACGTGCAGCATGCTGTTGTAGAGCGCGATGTCGGTGCCCGGCAGGAGCGGCAGGTAGATGTCGGCGATTTCGGCGGTGTCGGTGCGACGCGGATCGGCGACGATGATCTTCATGTCCGGGTTCGCGGCCTTGGCGTCTTCGATGCGGCGGAACACGATGGGATGCGCGAAGGCGGTATTCGAGCCGGTGATGAAGAGACAGTCGGTGTCTAGATCCTCGTAGCAGGTCGGAGGAGCATCTGCCCCGAGTGTTGCTTTGTATCCGGCCACGGCCGAGGACATGCACAGCCGCGAGTTGGTGTCGACGTTGTTGGTGCCGATCAGGCCCTTGGCCAGCTTGTTGAAGACGTAGTAATCCTCGGTCAGCAGCTGACCGCTGATATAGAAGGCGACGGCGTCGGAGCCGTGTTCCTCGACGACGCGCGCAAACTTGTCGGCGGCGTGGTCGAGTGCGTTGTCCCAACTGATGCGCCGGCGCGGCATATTGCGCTCGGCGCGGAACTCGGGATAGAGCGCGCGCAGCGGCAAGGTTTCCGGCGCGGCCGTCAAGTGCAGGGTCGAGCCCTTGGTGCACAGGCGGCCGAAGTTGGCCGGATGATCGGGATCGCCGCGCACGCCGGTGATCTGTCCGGCTTCGTGCTCGATAATGACGCCGCAGCCGACGCCGCAGTAACAACAGGTGGATTTGGTTTCAGCCATGATTCTTGGTGAGGTAGCGCTTCCTCTTTTGCAAGCACTATGCCAAGCGCCAAAAGGGGAAGCGGGCGTTGAAACCGCAAGGTTTTGCCGCGGGCGCCGTGGTCCGGCCGCACGCTGCTGGTGCGCGCCTGCGATTCCCGCCTTGCTTTGGTGCGGCAGTCCGGGACGAGGGGTACGCGCCCTCGGCGGCGGCGGGGCAGGGCGCTATATAATTCTCCGGATTCTGCAAACCCGTGCAGAACAGACCAGTTTCCGAGCGCTTTCGACTGTGAACTTGAATCCGGACAGCACCCCTTTCCAGCAGGATCGATTTGACAAGGCACTCAGCCTGTTCGACGCCGCCAATGCCGCCGACCCCAATCTGGAGGACGCCGGCGGCCAGCTACGCCCCAAGGAGCTGCTGTACGCAGAACGCATGAGCGAAATGCTCGGGCGATTCTGCCCTGCGGCCGACGAGGCGGTGCGCCTGGCGGTACGCGCCCAGCACATCCGGCGCTGGACCGTGCCGCGCAACAGCTATCCGATGACGCCCGAAGGCTACAAGCAGTGGCGTTCCGGACTCTACAAATACCACGCCGAAACGGCCGGCGCGCTGATGCGCGAGGCCGGCTACGACGACGAAACCGTCGCCCGGGTTGAGCGCATCGTCGCCAAGAAGGGCATCAAGCTCAATGACGACACGCAATTGCTGGAGGACATCGCGTCGCTGGTTTTCGTCGAGCACTACCTGAGCGCCTTCGCCGCCCGGCATCCGGAATACGACGAGCCCAAGTGGCGCGACATCATTCGCAAGACCTGGCAGAAAATGTCGGCCGGGGCGCGGGATTTTGTGCTCGCTGGCGGCATCGCGCTGCCGGCCGATCTGACGCCGCTGATCGTCAAGGCGATTGAATGAAGCTCAAGCGCATGCCACCAAGCCACCAAGGGCACCAAGATGCACCAAGCGAACCCTTGTCCGGTTTTGCCTTTCTTGGAGAAACTTTGTGTCCTTGGTGGCACGCTTTTGATCATGGTCTTGAAAGGTCTTAACCCATGAATATCGGTTTTATCGGCCTCGGCCTGATGGGTGCGCCGATGGCGCGCAATCTTGCCAAGGCGGGCCATGCGCTGCATGTCTGGTCGCGCCGCCCTCACACCCTGGCGGAGATCGCCAAGTCGCCCAGCTACACGGTGCACGGTTCCGCCGCTGCGGTGGCAGCCGCCAGCGAGGTTGTCTTTACCATGGTTGCCGATTCGCCCGACGTGCATCAGGTGATACTCGGCGAGAACGGCGTGGCTGACGGCGGCAAGCCGGGGCTGACCGTCATCGACATGAGCACGATTGCGCCGGAGACGGCGCGCGAAGTGGCGGCGGCGCTGTTCGAGCGCGGCATCGACTTTCTCGATGCGCCGGTATCCGGCGGCGAGACTGGCGCCATCAATGCGCAACTGACCGTCATGGTCGGTGGCGAGCAGGCCGTGTTCGAGCGCGTCAAGCCGCTGCTCGACCTGCTCGGCAAGTCGGTGACGCTGATCGGCGGCGCCGGCGCCGGCCAAGTGGCCAAGGCCTGCAACCAGATCATTACCGGCGTGGGCGTCTGCGCCGTGGCCGAGGCGATCAATTTCGCGCACAAGACCGGTGTCGATGCCAAGAGCATGCGCGAAGTCCTGCTCGGCGGCTTCGCCGCCAGCAAGATTCTCGAATTGCACGGTCAGCGCATGATAGCCCGCAACTTCGTGCCCGGCTTCAAGGCCTGGATGCATCAGAAGGATTTGCGCATCGTCATGGATGCGGCGCATGCCCAGCACCTGGCATTGCCGACTGCCGCTGCGGCGCTGCAGCTTTACAACGGCATGGTCGGCAGCGGTCGTGGCGACGAGGACACGACCGCCATGCTGAAGCTCTTCGAGCAGATGAGCGGCATAGATTCGGAGGCCGTGCAATGAAAGTGGGATTCATCGGTCTCGGCGTCATGGGCAATCCCATGGCGCAACACCTGATCAAGGGCGGGCATCAGGTCTCGGTATGGGCGCGGCGCGAAGCCAGCGCCGCCGAGGTCGTTGCGGCCGGCGCGACCTTCCGCAATTCGCCGACCGAGCTGGCCGAGCATTGCGAAGTGGTGTTCACCATGATTACCGCCAGCAGCGACGTGGAGCAGGTTGCGCTGGGCGAGCATGGCCTGATCCACGGCTTCGCGCGCGGCAGCGTACTGGTTGACATGAGCACCATCGCGCCGACGATGGCGCGCAAGATCGCCGGCAATCTCGCCATCCGCGGCGTCGAGTTTCTCGATGCGCCGGTTTCCGGCGGCGGCATGGGCGCGCAGAACGCCACGCTGGCCATCATGGCAGGCGGCAAGGCGGAAGTATTCGAACGCATCAAGCCGCTGTTCGCGCTGATGGGCAAGACCATTCTGCACGTCGGCCCGACCGGCGCCGGCCAGATCACCAAGGCGTGTAATCAAATGGTCATGGTGGCGGCGATCCAGGCGGTCGCCGAGGCGGCAAATTTGGCTGCAGCCAACAATGTGGACTTCGCCAAGGTCATGGGCGCGATGCAGAGCGGTTCGGCCGGCTCGCGTGTGCTAGATTTCTTCGGCGACAAGATGGCGCGCCGCGACTTTGCCGCCGGCATCGAGGCGCGTCTGCACCACAAGGATTACGCACTGATCATGGACGAGGCCGCCCGCGCCGGTGCGCCGCTGCCGATTTCGGCCCAGGTCTGGCAGCAGTTGAACGGCTTGATGGCGCTGGGCTGGGGTAAGGAAGATACCTCAAGCCTGTTGCGCGTACTGGAGCGCTACCAGCACTGAAGAAGCGGCATCGCCGCGTTGCATGAACAGGCGGCCAAGCCGCCGGGGGAGGGTGTTGAGTGTCTGATTCACCCGCAGATTTGCTGACGGGCTTTGGCGCGCCGCGCGTCGAGCGTCGTCGCGCCGTGTCGGAAAGCCTGCTCGAATTGCAGGCGATTCTCGACAACGCGACCGTGGGCATTCTGTTTACGCGCAACCGTACCCTGGTTCGTTGCAATGCCCTGTGCGCGGAGATGTTCCGCTATCCGCTCTCCGAATTCATCGGCCTGCCCGGCCGCGCCATCTATCCTTCCGAGGCCATCTACGATGCGCTGGCCGAAGAGATCGGCCCCATTCTCGCCAGCGGCAATTCCTTTCGCGGCGAGTTCGAAATGCGCCGCAAGGACGGCAGCCTGTTCTGGTGCAAGATTTCGGCGAAAGCCGTCGATCCGAGCAGCCCCAATGAGGGCACGATCTGGATCATGGAGGACGTCAGCGACGAGCGCATGGTGCAGGACGCCTTGCGCCAGTCCACGGCCGAGCTCGTCAGCATCTTCGAATCCGCGCTGATCGGCATCGCCGTCGTCCGCTATGGCCATGTGTTCCGTTGCAACGGGCGACTGGAGGAAATGCTCGGACATCAGCAAGACTCGCTGGTCGGCGCCTCGGTGCGCACGCTCTTCCCAAGCGACGAGGAGTTCGCCGATGCGCGCCAGATCTTCCGTTCGGTGCTGCACACCGGCAGCACCTGCCGCCATGAGCGGCAGTTAAGACGCCGCAACGGTCAGGCTTTCTGGGCGCGCATTAGCGGCCGCGCCTTCGACCCCCTGCAGGTCGAGGCCGGTTCCGTTTGGCTGGTCGAGGACATTACCGACCAGAAAATCGCCGCCGTGCGCGTCCAGCAGGCGCTTGACGAGCAGAACATGATTTTCGAAAACGCCGCGGTCGGCATCATGTTCCTGCGCAATCGCGTGCTGCAGCGCTGTAACAGCAAGCTGGCCGAGATTTCTGGCTATGCGATGGACAACCTCATCGGCCAGTCCACGCGCATTTTCTATTTCAGCGAGGATGAGTATCTCGCCCATATCCAGATGTTCTCGGCCGCCATCGAGGCCGGTGGTGTCTATGTCGGCGAGATCCGCATCCGCCATGCGTCCGGCCGCCCGGTCTGGGTCCGTACCACGGGGCGTCTGGTCGACAGCGCCAGGGCCGAGGATGCCGATATCGTCTGGATCGTCGAAGACATCACCGAGCGTCGCCTGGCGCAGGAAGCGTTGGTGCAAGCTCATGAAACGCTTGAGCATCGCGTTGTCGAGCGCACCGCCGAACTGGCGCAGGCCAACAGCCAGTTGCAGGATGAAGTGTTCGAACGCATTCGCGCCGAACAGCGCATCTGGCATATCGCCCACCACGACGCGCTGACCGGCCTGCCGAATCGCGCGCTGCTGCATGACCGTCTCGCCCAGGTGCTGGCCCAGGCCGATCGCAACGGTCATCGTGTGGCCGTGATGTTCATCGATCTCGATCGTTTCAAGAGCATCAACGATACCCTGGGGCACGATGTCGGCGACGAGCTGCTCAAGTCGGTCGCCCAGCGCCTGCAGCAGGTCGTGCGCGCCGCCGATACCGTATCGCGCCTCGGCGGCGACGAATTCGTTGTGGTTCTGCCGGATGTGCTTGCGGTCGAGGATGCCGAGCGTGTCGCCGACAAGGTGGTGGATGTGCTGGCGCCGGCTGTATCCATTCATGGCCACGAATTGCGCGCCACGCCGTCGATCGGCATCAGCCTGTTCCCGGACGACGGCACCGATGCCTATACGCTGATGAAGAACGCCGATACCGCCATGTATCACGCCAAGGCCGAGGGGCGGAACAACTACCAGTTCTTCGCCCCGCGCATGAACGAACGGGCGCGACATTTCTTCACCATCGAGCAGCGCCTGCGCGTGGCGCTCGACGAAGGGCAATTCTTCCTGCATTACCAGCCGGTCATTGATCATTGCACGCGCGCCATTTGCGGCTTCGAGGCGCTGGTGCGCTGGCACGACCCGGTACATGGCATGGTATCGCCGGCCGACTTCATCCCGGTCGCGGAGGAGGCGGGCC
>JAGWTC010000041.1 GCA_028869135.1 Rhodocyclaceae bacterium | reverse complement strand
AAGGCCTGGGGCGCCAGCTCGACCCCGAGCTCGACCTGTGGAAGACAGCCAAGCCCTTCCTCGAACGCTGGATGAACGAACAGCTCGGCTGGCGCGGTTTCGTCAAGAACGTGAAGAAGGAAGCGCCGCGCTGGGCCGGTCTGATGCCCGAACTGCCGCGCCTCGTGCATCAGGCGCTCTCGCGGGACGACAGCGAGTTGCGCAAGCGTCTTGCCTCCATCGAGGCCCGCCAGCGTCGCACCGTCGGCTGGCTGTACTTTTCCACCATTGTCATTGTCTGTCTTGCAGCCGCGCTCTTGTGGCGCGCGGGCGGTATTCCCTAGGGGAGGGGATTCATGCTGTTCTGGTTCGTCATCATCTACTGGGCCATTTCGGTAGGTATCGGTCTGTACGCCTCCACACGCGTGCACAACACCAAGGACTTCGCCATCGCCGGCCGCCACCTGCCTTTCTACATGGTGACGGCGACGGTATTCGCCACCTGGTTCGGTTCCGAAACAGTGCTCGGCATTCCCGCCACCTTCCTGCAGGAAGGTTTGGGCGGCGTAGTCGCCGATCCCTTCGGCTCGTCGATGTGCCTGATCCTCGTTGGTCTGTTCTTCGCCGCGCCGCTGTACCGCATGAACCTGCTGACCATCGGCGACTATTACAAGAAGCGTTTCGGCCGCTCGGTCGAGGTACTGACCACGCTGGCCATTGTGCTGTCCTACCTCGGCTGGGTCGGCGCCCAGATCACCGCGCTCGGCCTCGTCTTCAACGTCGTTTCCGGCGGCGAGATCAGCAAGCTGGCCGGCATGTGGATAGGCTCGGTCACCATTCTCATCTACACCGTGTACGGTGGCATGTGGGCAGTCGCCGTGACCGACTTCCTGCAGATGATCATCATCGTCATCGGCATGCTCTGGATCGGCGGTGAAGTCAGCAGCATGGTCGGCGGCGTCGGCGTGGTCGTCGAACATGCCCGCGCGGCTGGCAAGTTCGACTTCTGGCCCGCGTTCGATCTCAAGTCGGTGCTGGCCTTCACCGCCGCCTGGGTGACCATGATGTTCGGCTCGATTCCGCAGCAGGACGTGTTTCAGCGCGTGCAGTCGTCGAAGAGCGAGAAGATCGCGGTGTGGGGTTCGGTGCTGGGCGGCTCGCTGTATTTCCTGTTCGCCTTCATCCCCATGTTCCTCGCCTATTCGGCGACGCTGATTTCGCCGGAGACGGTCGCCGGCCTGATCGAGACCGATCCGCAGATGATCCTGCCGCGACTGGTGCTCGACAAGGCGCCGCTGGTCGCTCAGATCCTGTTCTTCGGCGCCTTGCTGTCGGCGATCAAGAGTTGCGCCTCGGCCACCCTGCTGGCGCCTTCCGTCACCTTTACCGAGAACATCCTCAAGCCCGCCATCGGCCACAAGCTCAACGACAAGCAGCTGTTGTTGATGATGCGCGTCGTGACCGTGACCTTCACGCTGCTGGTGACGCTCTACGCGGTCAACTCCAAGGCCAGCATCTTCAAGATGGTCGAAAACGCCTATCAGGTCACGCTGGTCAGCGCCTTCGTGCCGCTGGTCGCAGGCCTGTTCTGGAAACGCGCCACGCATCAGGGGGCGCTTCTGTCGATCTTCGCCGGTATCGCCGTGTGGCTGGCGACGCTGATCGCGGGGCCCGAAGATCCGCTCGTTCCGGCGCAACTCGCCGGCTTGATCGCTTCCCTCTGCGGCATGCTGGCCGGCTCGCTGGCGCCGCAGTGGTTGCGCTGGCATCCGGAGCACGGCGACGACGGTCACCAGCGTCTGCACGATCATGCTGCGGCGCAGACCCACCACGTCGGTCCGCAGTAGGCGCCCAGCACCATGCATCCGGGCCGATCCAGCGCACTCGCCCGTATTCTCGCCTTCGCCTATACCGCGCTGGTGGTCTATGCCAGCCTGCATCCCTTTTCCGGCTGGGCGGGCTCCGGCCTGCCTCTGTTCGCCTTCCTCTCCGCCGGCTGGCCGCGCTATTACACGATCTTCGATCTGATCGTGAATGTGCTGGCCTATGTGCCGCTGGGATTTTTCTGGCTGCCGGTGGCGGCGGCGCGCTTCGGCCTCGGCCGGGGTACGGCGATCGTCTGCGTACTGCTCGGCGCGCTCAGCGGCACGCTGGAAACCCTGCAGAACTTCCTGCCCAGCCGCGTACCCTCGAACGTCGATCTGGCCTGCAACTGCGTGGGCGCATTGCTCGGCGCGCTGGCCGCGCAGCGTTGGGGCGGCGCCTTGCTGTCGGAAAGCCGCCTGCTGCGCTGGCGCCATCGCCATCTGGCCCACGAACCGATCGGCGATTACGGTTTCGTGCTGATCTGCATCTGGCTGCTGGTGCAACTGAGCCCGGAAAACCTGCTCTTCGGCACCGGCAATCTGCGCGTGCTGCTGGAGCTGCCGGCCGCGCTGCCTTTCGACGTGGAGCGTTTCAGTCGTCATGAGGCCTGGATTGCCGCGCTCGGAACGCTGACGGTCGCGCTCATGTCCAGCCTCGTGCTGCGCCGTCCGCGCTTCTGGCATCTGCCGGTCTTGCTGCTGGCGGCGATGGCCATACGTTCCTTTGCCGCCGCCCTGCTGATCGAGCCGGCCAGCTTCGCGCACTGGATGACGGCCGGCAACCTCGCCGGCATGGGCATCGGCGCCGCCTTCGCGTGGCCGCTGCTGAAGCTCGACGAAGGCTTGCGCCGCGTGCTCGCCGGCGGCATGGTCATGGCGACGACTGCACTGGTGAACATCGCGCCGGACAATCCCTATCTGCTGCAGGCGGCGCAGGTCTGGCAACAGGGGCACTTCCTGAATTTCAACGGCTTGACGCGCGTGGCGTCGTCGTTCTGGCCTTTCCTGGCGATGGCTTTCCTGATGTGGAAGCGCGAGCCGTCGTTACGGTTTCCCCACGCGGGCAGAAAACCGCACTGATCAGGCGGCGGCGCGCTGCAATGTCAGCGTAAACGCCACGCCGTCGACAACGTTCTCCGCAGCGATGGTGCCGCCCATCTTGGCCATATAGGTCCTGGCCACGAACAGGCCCTGGCCGCGATTGCCGTTCTCGGGCGCCGCATCCGAGACCCCGTACTCGAAGATTTTTTCCAGCAGCTCGTCGGGAATGGCTGGGCCGCGATTGTGGATGCCAACGGCGACCGTGCCGTCGCTCTCGACCAGGGTCAGCGTGATCGGCGTGCCCTCGGGGCGGTAACGGTCGGCGTTGCGCAGCACATGCGTGACGGCGTCCTCGAGCGAGAACTCGTCGGCGCGCACCGGCACCGGTCGGCCGAGGCTTGCGAACCGCACGTCGGGGATGCCGGCGAAGGGGGCGTTGGCAGCAACATTCCGCAGGAATTCGTCGCAGTCCACGACGTCGAGTTGCAGCGTCGTCGCCTCCAGCGCCTCGCTTGGCGACGCCGTGCCATAGAGCACGCGCACGGCCTGCTGCATGCGCTTGACGTAGCGGTGGCTGGCGTCGCTCTCGTCCGGGTGCAGCACCATCAGCGATTGCAGCGGCGACATGATTTCGTGGCCGACCGCCTGCCACATGTCGTGCTCCTGCTCGGTGCGGATGCGTTCGCGCTGCACGTCGTCCTTGACCCGCTGCAGCAGATCGTCGAGACCGCCGGCGAGAATGCCGAGTTCGTCCTTGCCGCGCAGGTCGCTCAGGTCGAGGTCGGCGAGGCGCCGCTCGATGCGGGCATCCTGCACGTTGTAGGAAACCGCGGCGGCGCGTTTCGTCAGCACCGCGATGCGGCGGATCAGGCCGATTTCAATGATCAGCCAGGCGATCACGATGGCCAGCAGCATGGCGCCGACGAACCAGAGCATGCGCGTGGCGACGATGCTGATGCTGCGGTCGATGCTGCGCAGGTCGCCGATGAGCACGACTTCGTAGTCGTCGAGATTGGTATGAATCAGCTCGCGGCCTTCGAGCGGCGTGGCGTAGCCGTCCACCGGCAGATGCCGCACCAGCTTGTGCAACCACGGCGAGAGCGCCTCGTCCTCCTGCGGCGCCTGCAGCACGATGGGCTTTTGCACGCCCGCGCGACTGTCCTTCTTCAGTGCGTTCATGCGGCGGATGTGCAGCTTTTCGCCCGGCAGCAGCGTTTGCGCGAGACCGTTCAGCGTCAGCGGCGGCGTGGCGCCGGGATTGTTGCTGTCGAAGACAGGCGCTTCCCTGTTCGGCGCAAACAGTTCCACGTGCAGCTTGATGCCGTTGAGATCGTCCGGCGGCCATTTCGGCCAGCGCTTCTGGAACAGCTCGGCGGCGAAGGCCTCGACCGGCAGGCGGATCGAGAAATAGGTGCGCTTGAGGCAATCTTCCGTTTCCGAGTTGTCGGCACAGAGCTTGCCTTGCCACAGCCAGCCGCGGAAGTCGCGCACCGGCCGCGCATGCTGCGGCAGCAGGTTGGCCGCGACGCTGTCCTCGGCGTCGACGAAGCCGGTCAGGCGGCCGCGCAGCAGGGTCGTGTAGGGCGCGGCATTTTGCGCTTCGTAGGGCGCGAGCCAGCGTGTTTGCGTGCCGCGCATGTCCAGCGTCACGCGGGCGCGATGCACGTCGCCGATCTCGGTGGCGCCCTCTTCGCGGCCGACCACCTCGCCATCGAGGAAGCTGCCGACCAGGTAAATAAAGCCGCCGGCAAAGGGATTGCTGCCGATGGCGACGCAGAGCGAGCTGCCGTCCTCATACTGCAGCGAACAGCCGGCCATCTCGACCGCCTGCTGTGCCTTATTGAGATCGTCGAAGTCGAGCGCAGCGTAGGGCAGCATCAAGGGCGACAGCGGCCTGACGCTGCCGTCCTGGGCATCCGGGTTGAGCAGGGCGAGCTGCCCGGCCGGATGGCGCAGGCGCGCCATGATTTCCGCCTGGGTCTTCTTGAAGTTGTCGCGGTAGTTGTCGTAGCTGCGCTGCTTTTCCTCCTGGAGCAGGGCGACCGCGAGCGCCAGCGTGGCGACCATGAGCAGCAGGAAGGCGCCGCGAAACAGCAGGCGGCGACGGAAGGAGGCGAGGCCCGGGCGGGGAAATGCCGGCAGCTTGGGAACGCCCAGCTTCAGGCGCTTCATCGCGCGGCTTTGCGGGCCATGGGGGCCGCGGCGGTGGCGGACCAGCGGAAGCCGCGCATCGGCACGTTCTCGATGCCGTCGAAATCGGGATCGATCTCGCGAAAGGCCTCGCGGATGGTGCTGACGTGCTTCCTTACATTGTCGCGATTGCGGCCGCTTTTGACGACGTCGAAGAGCTCGTCGTAGGAAACGATTTCGCCGCGGCGCTGGTAGAGCGTTGCCAGGATGCGTTGCGCCGTCAGCGGCAGGTTGATGCGCTCGCCGCGCCAGGTCGGCGTGCGTTGCCACAGCGGATCGAGCACCAGCTCCTCGGCGGCGGTCGGCTTGTCGGCGGCCGGTTCGGACTGGCGATGCTTTGTGGCGCGCAGGATGTCGAGGAAGGTGTCGATAAAGTCGGCCTCCTCGAAGGTGGTCTTCTGCAGGTAATCCCAGGCGTCGAGCGCCTTCATGATGCTGCGGTAGATGGCGGCCGGCATCGCCGAGACCACCAGCACCGGCGTGCCCTGGCGATGCTTGTTGATCGAGTTGATCAGCGCCACGCCGGCATTGCGCTCGCGCCCCAGCTCGATGTCGAGCACGACCAGCGCATAGTCCTCACGCGCCAGCGCGGCTTCGGCGTCGTCGCGGTTGAACCACTGATCGACCTGGATTTCGGGGCGCGCGGCGCGTATCCACCCGGCCAGCTGGTTGCTGGTGGGCTGGTCGTCTTCGATCACGGCGATCTTGGTCATGCGGACTCCGATGGCTGGGAGGGATGCCTGGCCGCGATTATGGGCGAAGCCGGGTTCGGGCGGTGTGAGTTTTTCTTCCGGACCCGGAGGATTCCCGCGCCGATTGTGATGAATGCCACCCCGGCGCCGCATTGTTGCTTCCGGGCCGGCTGGGAAGAATGGGCACCAGAGACGGCGAACGAAAAACGCCACTCGGAAATGCCCCGATCAATCACCCAGTGGAGGAAACCATCATGGCCGCACGCATCAAGACGATCGTTGAAAAGATCCGCAGCGTTTTTCGCAAGCCCGCACAACCCGCCTACGGCAGCGAGTACGAGGACACCGAACTGCAAGGCCCGCAATACCGTCTGCCGCAGATCAAGCTCGATCTCGGTCGCTATGTGCGCCCGCTGATCGTGGTCGGCGTCCTTGGCGCAGCCGGCTACGGTCTCTATCAGCATCCGCCGGTAACGAGCATCGCGCGCGGCGACGTCGGCATTCGCGTCAATCAGCTCACCGGCGAGATCAGCGAATGGAAGGAGGGCAGCGTGATGGTGCTGCCGTTGCTGCACGAGATGCGCATCTATTCGCTGCGCGACCAGACCTATCGTCCGGCCGAGATGAGCAGCGCAGACGGGCCCGCCCCGCTGCAGTCGCTCGAAGGCCTGTCTTTCGGGGTTGATCTCTCGGTACGTTATGCGCTCGATCCGAGCCGCATTGCCTCCATCTACAAGAACCTGCCGGCTGATGTCGGCGCCGACGTGGTCGAGCCCGCCGTGCAGGGCGTGATCTACAAGGTGTTCTCGCGCTACACCGTGCGCGAGACCTTCTCCAGCAAGCGCGCCGAAATTCTGCAGGTCGTCGAGAACGAGCTCAAGACCAAGCTGGCTGCCGACGGCATCCAGCTGCGCGGCGTGCAGATGGGCAAGATCGATCTGCCCGACGATTACAAGCGCGGCATGGAGAGCCTGCTCGCCGAAGAGCTGGCTTCGGAAAAGATGCGCTACACGCTGGAGTTGAAGGGCAAGCGCGTCAAGGAATCCGAGCTCGAAGCCGAGGCCGACAAGGTGCGTCGCGAAAAGGCCGCCGAAGCCGCCGGTCGCGAGCAGATCCTCGCCGCCAAGGCGCAGGAAGAGGCGATGAAGCATGTGCTGCCTTTCAAGCAGCGCCAGATCGAGCAACGCCAGCTCGAGGCCGAAGCGGACAAGGCGGCGCGCCTCAAGAATGCCGAGGGCAATGCGCAGGCCCGTCAGATCGAAGCCGAGGGCGAAGCCAAGGCGCGCCAGCGCCTGGCCGAAGCCGAGGCTTATCGCCTCGACAAGATCGGCAAGGTAAACAGCGAGCAGATGGCGCGCGAGGGCGAGCTGATCACCCGTCACCCGCTGCTGATCCAGAAGACGCTGGCCGACAAGCTCTCGGACAAGGTCCAGGTCATCATCGCGCCGCCGCCGGGCAATGGCGGTTTCATCGGCGACAACCTGATCGGCAAGGGAAAGTAATCATGCGCACGCCCACGAAAACACTGAAAGCCCTGGTTTCGATTGCAGTGGTCGGCGCGATATGCATCTCCGGCATGGCCGCCGCCACGGCGCTGGCCGCCCCCGCCGCGACGACCGCAGCGGCGGCCGTCGGCACCGCCATCGTGATCCAGGATCAGGCGCCGCTGCGCGCCGCACCGCGCGACTCGGCCCAGCAGCAGGCGACGCTGTGGCAGGGCGACGCGGTGGAGATTCGCGGCGAGCGTATGGATTACCTGCAGGTCTGGGACTACCGCCGCGAACGCGGCGGCTATGTGCGCGCCAGCCAGTTGCGCCGTATCGGCGGCGCGCCGGAGGATGCCGATGCCCTGATGGGCGTGGTGCGCTACCTGCGGGAGACGGCGGGCAGCGAGGCGCTCGGCATCGCCTACGCCGCCGCCTGGCTGCAGGCCGCGCCGGCAAGCATGATCAAGAGCCCGTCCGGCGCCGAAGCCTTCGATGCTCTCGGCAATTTCGCCGACCGTCTGGCGCGGCGCGCCTCGGGCAACGCGCAGATGAGCAAGGCCGCCGAAGCGACCCTGGCCGCCCATCTGGAAGTGGCGGCGCGCTACGGCATCAAGTTCAGCAGCTTCGAGCGCGACGGCCGCATGCAGATCTGCTACGACGGCGACGCCTTGCGCCGTGTGCTGTCGATGCCGGCCTCGCCCGAGCAGCAGGCGCGCGCCGTGATTGCGCTGACGCGCCCGGCCTGCATCAACCCGGACCTCAAGGCCAGCGAAGCGCTGGCGCTCGACGAGTGGCGCGCCGACGTGCTGAGTCGCGTCGAGATCATCGGCCTGTCCGCCTATCTCAAGAATCGCGTCCAGATGCGCCGCGCCAGCGTCTGGAGCGGACTGGCTTTCCAGTATGCGCGCAGAGATATCAATGACGGCGGCGCCGACAGCCGCGCCGCGATGGCGGCTGCGCAGCGCGCGATTGCCGAGTTCGCCGGCGTCGTCAAGGCGGATTTGCCCGACGACGACCAGTCGCTCTACAACGATGTCGCCATGCGCGTCAGCGCTTCGCGCTGGGCGGCTGAAAGCGCCAAGCCGGCGAGCGCCGCGAACCAGCCCGCAGTGCAAGCCGTCGCCGGTGAGCCAGGCCAAACCTGCCTGCTGCTGGTCGACGCCAAGCACGACGCGAAGAACCCGCTGGCCAGGCGCTGCACCTACGGCATCGTCTGGCTGGCCTCGGCGACGCGCAATCGCGAAGGCAATGCGCTGGCCGTGGCGGTGCAGACCATGAGCGGCTGGCGCGAGCTGTGGGTGGCGAAGAGGGGCGGTGACGGTTGGACCTTCGACGTGCTGCCGCCGGCCGCCGTCAATCCGGATGTCGGCTATGTCGAATTCGCAGGCTGGGTGCCGGGCGGCAAGCAGATTCTTGTGGCGCGCGAGTCGCGCGGCGACGGCAAGTACAAACGCAGTTTCGAAGTGCTGAGCCTGGACTCGCTGACAACGCAAAAGCAGGCCAGCGACCCTGCGCTGCTGGCGGCTTTCCGTAGCTGGCAGGATCCGAGCTGGAAGCGGCAGAGCTTGAGTCTGCGCTAAGCGGCAGCCGTCTTCGGGTCCGGCCGACGAGGGGGAGCGCCGGACCCGTCTGTTATCATTTACGGGTGAGTTCAAGCCCCGACACCCATCCCTACGCCCACATCGACACGCTCGATACCTTGCGCGACGAGTTGCGCAAGTTCGTCGCGGCGCGCAACTGGCAGCAGTTTCACGCGCCCAAGAATCTGGTGATGGCGCTCAGCGTCGAGACTGCCGAGCTGGTCGAGATATTCCAGTGGCTGACGCCCGAAGAAAGCCGCAATCCGACGCCCGAACAATGGGCGGCGGCGCAGGACGAGATCGCCGACGTGCTGGTGTATCTGATCGAGACGGCGGATGCGCTGGGCATCGACCCGCTTGCTGCGGTGCGCCAGAAGCTTGTAAAGAATGCAAGGAAATACCCCGCGCCAGGAGACTCGGCATGAGCGAAAAAAGCTATTTCAAGCACCATGTGTTTTTCTGCACCAATCAGCGCAAGCACGGCGAGACTTGCTGCGAGAACCACGGCGCCAACGATCTGCGCGGCTACGCCAAGGACAAGGTCAAGGAGCTGAAGCTGAACGGCGAGGGCCTGGTGCGCATCAACAGCGCCGGCTGCCTCGACCGTTGCGACGAAGGCCCGGTCATGGTCGTGTACCCGGAGGGCGTCTGGTACACCTATGTGGATGAGGAAGACATCGACGAGATCGTCGAGTCGCATCTCAAGAACGGCAAGGTCGTCGAGCGCCTGAAGATCTAGCGCACGCTGACCAGCGGCTGCGGATTGTTGATCTCGTCCGGCAGGCCGAGAACGACGTTGAGCGGCTCCGGTTTGTGCACCAGATAGCCTTGCGCGTAATCCACCCCAAACTCCCGCAAGGTCTGGCGCGCGGCTTCGGTCTCGACGAATTCGGCCACGGTTTCCTTGTGCAGCAGGCTGGCCATGTCGGCGATGCAGCGCACCGTCGCCATGTCCACCGGATCGGTGGGCAGATAGCGGATGAAGTGGCCGTCGATCTTGAGAAAGTCGACCGGCAAGGCCTTGAGATAGGCGAACGATGACACCCCGCTGCCGAAGTCGTCCAGAGAAAAGCGCACCCCCAGTTCCTTCAGCCGCGTCATCATGTAGATGGCGTCCTCGATGCTGCCGACGGCGCTGGTTTCGGTGACCTCGAAGCAGATTTTCCGCATGTCCACGCTGCTTTCCCGCAAGGTGGTTTCGAGATGCTTGTGGAACAGCTTGTCGCCGACCGACTGGCCGGACAGGTTGATGCAGATCTTGTCGATCCCGTGCAAGGAGGGTACCGCCGACAGCAAGGCCAGGGTTTTTTCAACGACCCAGCGATCGAGTCGGCCGGCCATGTGGTAACGCTCGGCGGCCGGAATGAACAGCCCCGGCGGCACCAGTTTGCCGTCATCGTCCCGCAGACGCAGCAGCACCTCGTAGCTCGGCAGATGGCGTTCGGGTTGCAGGGGCTCGATGCGTTGTGCATAGAGGATGAAGCGGTCGTTTTCCATCGCCGCGTCGATCTTGCCTGCCCAGTTGGCCGCGCCCTGCTTTTCCTTGACGATGTTCTCGCCGAGGCTGAAGTAGGCATGGACGCGATTGCGGCCTGACTCCTTGGCGGTGCGGCAGGCGGTGTCGCCGGCCTGCAGGATGTCGGAACTGCTGCCCCAGCTTTCGTTGATTTCCACCAGACCGATGCTGGCGCCGATGCGGAAGCGATGCTGGTCGTGGATGAAGCGATAGTTGTCGAGGCGGTCGCAGACGCTTTCGGCGATGGTCTGGGCCGGCCGCGCCGGGCAATGCTCCATGAGCACGGCGAACTCGTCGCCGCCGAGACGCGCCAGCGTGTCGCCGGAACGGATGCAGCTTTCGATCAGCGTGGCGATGTTCTGCAGCACGCGATCGCCGACCGCATGGCCGCAGGCGTCGTTGATCAGCCGGAACTGGTCGAGATCGATCAGCAGCAGGGTGTGGAACATGCCTTCCTGTGCCGTGCTCAGCGCGCGGTTCAGGCGCGCATTGAACTCGGTCGAGTTGAGCAGGCCGGTAAGCGGATCGTGCGTGGCGTTGAAGGCGAAGGCTTCCTCGATCTTGCGACGCTGCTCGGTGGCGTCGTGAAACACCACCACGGCGCCGACGATGGTGCCGTCGCGGCTGCGGATCGGCGCGGTCGAGTCCTCGATCATGTATTCGCCGCCGTTGCGCGACAGCAGCAGCGTGTGATTGGGCAGCCCGACGATGCGCTGTTCGGCCAGCGCGCGTTCCGCCGGGTTTTGCAGCACCCGCCGACTCTGCTGATGCACGATGTTCAGCACCTGATCGAGTGGCTTGCCGACGGCTTCCGCATGCAGCCAGCCGGTCAACTGCTCGGCGACGCCGTTCATCAGCATGACATTGCTGTTCTCATCGGTGGTGATGACGCCGTCACCGATCGAATAAAGCGTGATGCTGAGCCGCTCGCGTTCCTCTTCGAGCATGCGGGTCAGGGCGACGCGTTGCAGCAGATTGCGCAAGCGCAGGCGGACATGGGTGATATTGAAGGGCTTGGTGAGAAAGTCGGCCGCGCCCAGCGCCAGGCCGCGGGCCTCGGAAGTCTCGTCGTCCAGCGCAGTCAGGAAGACGATGGGGCAATCATTGAAGTTGGACAGTTGCTTGAGACGTTCGCAGGTTTCATAGCCGTCCATGCCGTCCATCATGATGTCGAGCACCACCAGATCGGGCATTTCCTCGGCCGCCAGCAACAAGGCTTCGCGACCGGAAGTTGCGAACTGCACGTCGTATTCGTTCTCCAGCACGCCCGCCAGCAGTTGCAGGTTCTGTATGGAGTCGTCTACGACCAGTATTTTCTGCCGGCTCATGTGCCCTCTTTTTCGGGAGAGAAATGCAGAAAAAGAAAGTTCTGTCTGGTTCGGTTCAGTCTAGTTTGATTTTTCGACAGCCGCAATCAGCGCTTCCAGTTGCGGGTAGGCGGCCGGGAAGCGCAATTGCCGGATCTTGTCGTGGATTCCGCCGAAGTCCGCACCGAGGTCGGTATCGACGAGCAGGGCGGCGATGCTGTCGGCCAGACTGAGCGCCTGCATGCGCTGCGAGGCGAGCAGGGGCATCAGTTGCCGCAGTTGCGCACGCAGTTGCACGATCTCGGCTGCGTCCAGCACGCGGCGCGCGCTGTCCTTGTCCGTGGTGTCGGCAGGGGGCAGGGCGGCGATCAGATCGACGGCCATCGTCCGCAGCCCGGCCCGCAATGCGGCGATGTCCTGCGTCGGCATTGGCGCCTGTGCGTCGTTCAGCGCCGGCTCAAGCGCCGCGCATAATTCCGACAGACGGTTCAGGCCCAGATTGCCGGTCTCGCTCTTGAGCTGATGAATCAACATGCTCAGCTCGCCGCGATCGGCCGCTGCGATCCGCGCCTCAAGCGTGCCGGCCTGCATGGCGAAGTCGCGCAGCAGTCTGAGGTAGATTGCGCGGTTTCCGGCCATGCGATGCACGGCCGTTGTGGTGTCGATATCCGGACGCTTGAGCAGCGCATCCGGCAAGTCTGGCTGCGCCGCTACGACCGGCGCGCCGCTTGTTGTCGATGCCGCTTGCGGCCTGATCCAGTGACACAGTCTCTGGATCAGGCGCTCCGGTTCGATCGGTTTGGCGATGAAATCGTTCATGCCCGCTTCCATGCATGCCTGCTGATCGCGTTCCATGACTGCGGCCGTCATGGCGATGATGGGCAGCGTTTCGCAGCCCGGCAGCTGGCGGATGCGGAGGGTAGCCTCCAGCCCGTCCATCTCCGGCATTTGCAGATCCATGAGCACGGCGTCGTAGCGTTGCGGCTCCGCTTCGACATGTTCGAGCGCCAGTCGGCCGTTGTCGACGACGGTGACCTGGATGCCCGCGGCGTCGAGAAAGGCGAGCGCGACCTGCTGATTGAGCGGATTGTCCTCGGCCAGCAGAACATGAGCGTTCTGCAGCGGGGCCGCCAGATTCTTGTAGCGCGCTGCGGGGTCGGGCGTTTCCCGTGCCGCGCCCGCACCCGGCGCCTCCAGCTCCATCAGCGTATTGAAGAGGAGAGAAGGCATGATCGGCTTGCTGAGAACGGCGGAGATGCGCAAGGCGCCGATGTGGCGCAGCAGCTCGTCGCGCGAATAGGCGCTGACCATCATGACGATGGGCATGTGCGTGAGCGCGCCGCTGTCAACTTTTTCCTCGATTGTCGTCGCCAGTGCAAGGCCGTCCATTTCAGGCATTTTCCAGTCAAGCAGCATCAGGTCGAAAGGCGCCCCTTTGCGTTCGGCCTCAGCCAGCAGCGACAGCGCGACTGCGCCCGAGCCGGCGACGCGGGCCGCAATGCCCCAGCTATTGAGTTGCAGCTTCAGTACCAGGGCTGCCGTCTCCTGATCGTCGACGACCAGAGCCCTGTGGATGCCGATGCGTTGCATCGACTCCTGGCGCGCGGGCACGACGCTGGTGCGTTGGAAGTCGATCTCGAAGCTGAAGCTGGAGCCCTTGCCGGGTTCGCTTTCCACCCGCAGCGCGCCGCCCATCAGGTCCACCAGCGTCTTGCTGATGCTGAGGCCGAGTCCGGTGCCGCCGAAACGGCGCGTGATCGAGGTGTCGGCCTGGCTGAAAGGGACGAACAGGCGTCCGACCTGCTCGGCGCTCATGCCGATGCCGGTATCCGCCACGCTGAAGCGCATTCGGCAGGCGCGCTGCTCCTGCGACAGGCATTCGACCTTGAGCGTCACGACGCCCCGTTCGGTGAACTTGATCGCATTGCCGAGCAGGTTCGACAGTACCTGGCTGAGCCGCAGCGGGTCGCCCTGCAGCGGCCCGGGCAGCTCCGCCGGGGCGTCGAGCACCAGCTCCAGGCCCTTTTGTTCCGCCTGTGCGCCGAACAGGGCCAGGGTATTCGAGAGGGTAGCTTCCAGCGACATCTCGCGATGTTCGAGCTCCATGCGGCCGGCCTCGATCTTGGAGTAGTCGAGGATGTCGTTGAGGATGGCCAGCAAAGCCTTGGAGGCCGAAAAGGCCTTGCCCAGGTAGTCGCGCTGCTGTGCCTGCAGGTCGCTTTGCAGCACCAGTTGCGTCATGCCCAGAATGGCGTTCATCGGCGTTCGGATTTCATGGCTCATGTTCGCAAGGAATTCGCTCTTCGCCCGGGTGGCGCGCTCGGCGAGTTCGCGCGCGGCGACGATTTCGGCTTCGCGGCGTTTCTGATCCGTCAAATCCACGGCGAGGCCGACGTAACCCAGTAGGTTTCTTTCCTCGTCGAACAGGCCGGTAATGCTGAGCTGGACCGGAATCCTGCGGCCGTCCTTGGCAATATAAGTCCAGTTGTGCCGATCGACGCCGCCGTTCTTTGCCTTGATGACGAAAGTCTCGAAGCCCGGTTCGACGCGCACGCCGAGTTCCATGCTCAATGCCTCGGCGCGCTCGAAGACCTCCTCCTGATCATGGAAGATGGAAGGCGAATACTTCTTCACCAGCTCTGCGGCCGTGTAGCCGAGTAGCTTTTCCGCGCTCGGATTGAACAGGCGGATGATGCCGCCGCGTGTGCAGGCAATGATGGCGACCCCGGCATTGTCGAGAATCGCCTGCTGCAGCGCGTTGAGATCGCGCAGCGCATTTTCCTGTTCGCGTTTTTCGGTGAGGTCGCGCGTGATCTTCGAGTAGCCGACGATGTCGCCGTTGTCGTCCCGCAGCGGCGTGATGGTGACGGCCGCCCAGAAGCGGCTGCCGTCCTTGCGCACACGCCAGCCTTCATCCTGATCGGAACCATGCGCGGCGGCGCGGGCGAGCTTGGTGTCCAGGTAGTCGGGCGTCAGCATCTCGGTGGGATAGAAAAGCGAGAAGTGCTTGCCGATGGCCTCATCGGCCGTGTAGCCCTTGATCACTTCCGCGCCGCTATTCCAGGCGGTCACCTTGCCCTTGGTGTCGAGCTGGATGATGGCGTAGTCGTTCACGCCGTTGACCAGCGCGCGATAGCGCTCGTTGCCGCGATGCAGCGTTTCCGCCGCCGCCAGCGCGGCGTTGCGCTTGGTGGCGATCTGGATCATCGCCATCAGCATCGACAGCAGGACGCTCAATGCGGCGACAGCGCCCCCGAGCACCCACGGAGAGTCGAGATTCAGGCTGCCGATGAAGGCGGGCGTGGCCTGAACGTCGACCGTCCACTCGCGGCCGCCGACCGGGATCGTGATGCTTGTCTGCAGGCCGGGTTGGCCGGGGGCGTCGAAGTCGGCCGCGCGGTAAAACGTCTGGAGCTCCGCGGGCGCATCATAGTCGTGGATTTGCAGGGAGAAGCGGTTGTCCCGATAGTCGAAGTCGTTCAGGGCTTCGTCCATGGCAACCGCGACAAAGCTCCAGCCAAACAGGGCGGCCTCGCGCGGGGCCTCGCCGTCCACCGGCATGTCCGGCCGATAGATCGGCAATAGCAGCAGGAAGCCGTTTTTCGCATGATCGTCCTTCTGGACCAGCGCAATCGGCTCGGTCAGCGCGACCTCTCCGTCGCGCATCGACCGCAGCGCGGCCGCATGGCGGCTTTTCTCCGAGGCGATGTCGAGGCCGACGGCCGGCAGGTTGCGGCTGACGGGCTCGATGTACTGGATCACGAAGCGATCGCCGTCGTTGGGCTGCAACTGCGTGACATGGAAGTCCGGCCATCCGTCGCGCCTGGCCGCTTGCAGGAAGGCCCTTTCCTGCGACGGAGCAATGCGGCGCACCAGACCGAAACCGCGCGCGCCGGGAAACTCCCGTTCGAGATTCCGCGAGCTCATATAGCGGCTGAAAATGTCGCGCGTCATGCCGGCGTCGCCGGCGCCGATGACGGCGCCGCGCAGTCCGCGCAGCCCGTATTCGTAGCTGCCCATGCGCCGCTGCACCTGGCTGGCTGCGCGCGAGGCCAGTACCTCGAAGGCCGCCGCGACTCTCGCATCGTTCGCCTGCTGGGTCCGGACGCCGACGAAAAGCGCTGCGGAGCAGCCGAGGAACAAACCCCACAAGGGGGCAAACCTGTAGAGACGGCTCATGCTATCGCTCCATCGCTGGGTGATGCACAGTCATGGGTGAAAGATGCGGCCTGTCCGGCTTGGCCGTGGGGGCAATATAGCCCCGCCGCACTGGCGAATATAGTACGCGATTCCCCGGTTTTATGACGAATGGGTAGGTGCCGGCGAGGCAGGCCCCAAAATTGCGGCGCTACCGATAAAATCAACGGTTTTACGGAGCGACCGCGGCGCGTCGTTCTATTGAACTGGAACCCTCATGGCAACTGAACACATCCTTCTTGGCGGGCCTGCCGGCAATCTCGAGGTCTTCGTCGATCACCCCGAAGGTACCCCTACCGGTATCGCGGTTATCGGCCACCCGCATCCGCTCAAGGGCGGCAACGCCGAACACAAGGTCGTGACCACGCTGATGCGTACTTTCCGCGATCTGGGCTGCGTGGTTTTGCGCCCCAGCTTTCGCGGCGTCGGCGGCAGCGAAGGCGCGCACGATCACGGCAACGGTGAAACCAACGACCTGATCTCGGTCTATGCCTACGCCTATCACACCTACGGCAACCTGCCGCTGTACCTGGCCGGCTTCTCCTTCGGCGCCTTCGTGGCGACCAAGGTAGCCAAGGCGCTTGAAGGCGGCGATACGCCGGCCAAGCGCCTCTTCCTCGTCGGCAGCGTCGCCGGCTATCTCGAAGGGACCGAGGTTTTCTATGGCGAAAAGGTGCCCGCCGATACCGTGATCATCCACGGCGAGCTCGACGACACCGTGCCGCTGAAGCGCGTGCTCGACTGGGCGGGGCCCATGGATCTGCCGGTCACCGTCGTGCCGGGCGCCGGCCACTTCTTCGACCGCAAGCTGCACATCGTGCGCAACATCATTAATGCGGCCTGGAAGTAAATGAACGCACCGCTACGCGTCGACAGTCTGAGGAAAAGTTTCGGTGACACCGAGGTTGTCGCCGGGCTTTCCTTTGAACTCAGGCGCGGCGAATGCTTCGGCCTGCTCGGCCCCAACGGCGCCGGCAAGACCACGACCTTGCGTTGTTGCCTCGGCCTGACCGGCGCCGATAGCGGCGCCATCAGTCTCGTCGGCGAGCCCGTGCCCGAACGGGCGCGCGAGGCGCGCATGAAGGTCGGCGTGGTGCCGCAGTTCGACAATCTCGACCCCGACTTCACGGTGGCCGAGAACCTGCTCGTGTATGCGCGCTACTTCGGCCTGCGCGACGCCGAGGTGCGCGCCAGGATTCCGGAGCTGCTCGAATTCGCCGGACTGGTCGGCCGCGACAACGCCAGCCTGCGTTCGCTCTCGGGCGGCATGAAGCGTCGCCTGACCCTGGTGCGAGCGCTGGTCAATGATCCGGAGCTGCTGGTGCTGGACGAGCCGACGACCGGCCTGGACCCGCAGGCGCGCCACCTGATCTGGGAGCGCTTGAAGCGACTGATCGCCGGCGGCAAGACCATTCTGCTGACTACGCACTTCATGGACGAGGCCGAGCGCCTGTGCGATCGCCTTGCCGTCATGGATGCCGGCAAGATCATCGCCATCGGCTCGCCGCGCGAATTGATCGCCGCGCATATCGAACCGCAGGTCGTCGAAATCTTCGGCGAGGATGCGCCGGGCTGGGCGGCGCGTCATGCGGCGCTTTTCTCGCAGCGCTCCGAAGTCAGCGGCGAAACCGTCTTTTGCTATCTGCACGACGCCAGGCCGTTGCTCGCGCATCTCGATGCACAGCAGGGTTTGCGCTACATGCATCGTCCGGCCAACCTGGAAGATGTGTTCCTCAAGCTTACCGGTCGGGAGCTCCGCGATTGAGCCACTTCGCTATTCCTAGCCTGTCGCTGCGCGCCATTGCGGTGTGGCGGCGCAACTTCCTGGTCTGGCGGAAGCTCGCGATTCCGTCCATGCTCGGCAATCTGGCCGATCCGATGATCTACATGTTCGGTCTGGGCTACGGTTTGGGCGGCATGCTGCCGGCGGTGAACGGCCTGCCCTATATCGCCTTTCTGGCGGCCGGCACCCTGTGCGCCTCGACCATGAATGCGGCGACCTTCGAGGCCCTGTATTCGGCCTTCTCGCGCATGCATGTGCAAAAGACCTGGGAAGCCCTGCTGAACGCGCCGCTCTCGCTCGACGACGTGGTGGCCGGCGAATGGCTGTGGGCTGCATCGAAGTCCATGCTGTCCGGCACCGCGATTCTCGTCGTCATCACCGCGCTGGGCTTCGTACATTCGCCGCTGGCGCTGTGGGTGCTGCCCATCGTGTTCCTGACCGGCCTCGCGTTCGCGGCGATGGGGCTGATCGTCAACGCGCTGGCGCCGTCCTACGATTTCTTCATGTACTACTTCACTCTGGTTATCACCCCCATGATGCTGCTTTCGGGCGTGTTCTTCCCGCTCGACCAGTTGCCGGCAGCGGTGCGCGGACTGGCGCACATCCTGCCGCTTTCGCATGCCGTGGCGCTGGTGCGGCCGCTGGTCAACGGCGAAGCGCCGGCCAATGTGCTGCTGCATCTTGGCGTGCTGGCCGGTGTGGCCGTCGGCGCGTTCTGGATTGCGCTGGGCCTTACCCGCCGCCGCTTGTTGCGCTAGAAATCAGGAGACCGCGGCGCGGGAAAGCTCAGCGTGCGCCGGGCAGGCGTTGCAGCGCGCCGTCCAGCCGCAATTTCAGCGCAGCCGGTTCTGCGTGCGGCGAAGCGCCGCCCTGAAGGCGGACCCACAGGCGCACGCTGTCCGCGTAGGAGGATGCGCCCAGCGCGGCGCCAATCAGCAAGGCCAGGATGGCCGCGGTAATGAGACGCAGAGGGCTTGCGTTGCGACGGGTCGAGGATGTCGTTGCGGCCGGGGCCAAGGCCGACAGTTCGGACAGGACCTCGGCTTTGCGGCCGGCTTCGTAGCCGGCGCGGGCTTCGGCGGCGCTGCGTCTGGCGGCGGCGGTGGCGGCTTCGCGTTCGGCGACGAGACGGGCTTCCTGCGCGCGCCGGACCTCCGCGTCGAGCTCGGCGCGGCGGGCGGCGAGGGCGGCCGCATCTTCGTCCTCGGCCTGCCTGGCGATGGCGATGGATTCCAGCGCCTGTTCGGTCTTGATGCGCCCCTCGGCCTCCTGCACCATCTGCCGCTCGGTCAGGGCGCGCTCGCGCGCCAGCGCCTTGGCTTCCTCGTCGTACTGCATGCGCGCGCTGACCGCATTGGCGGCACGCGCCTCGGTGGTCTTGCGCAAACGGGTATCGGCGAGCATGCGGCTTTCCGCGTCGCGGCGCAGCTTGGCGGCGCGCTCGGCCTCTTCTTCGGCCTGGGCGCGCAGCAGCGACTCTTCCTCGGCGGCAATGTCGGCCAGACGCCGTTCTTCGGCGGCGACCGCCGCGGCCTCGTCGGCCGTTGCGCGCGCCTGCAGCACGCGCCGCAACTCGACATCGGCCTGTTGCCGCCGGCGCGCCTGGATCATGGCCTCGCGCTCGGTGGCGGCCTGCTCCAGCGCATGCGCCTGCGCATCGCGCGCTTGTGCAATGCGCTCCTCGGCGGCAACGGCGAGCTTGCGCTCCTCGTTCGCCCAGGCCGCGGTTTCGCGGTCGGTTTCGTGTTTGCCGGTCGGGCTGCTCAAGGTGACTTTTGAACCTCAAGATGAGTTTGCATGGATGTTAAACTTGCCGCTTCTGTTGTTAAGCCGGAAAAGCGGGGGATTTCAGGCGGCCTGAACGGCCTGCCGTAAGCCTTCGCAGGCAGGAGATGTCCGTGTTCAAGTATCTGTTTCCCCTGGTGACCTGTCTCGTAGTGACGGCAGTGTCGGCGCAGTCCGAAGCTGCCCCGGCGCCGGTCTATGATCCGCAGGGTCGCCTTATTCCTTACGATGCGCACAAGCCCGAGCCGCAGGCCGAGCCCGTGCCGCCGCCCCGGGCGAGCGCCAAGGCGTCGCCACCACAGAGCGTCAAGGCGAAGCCGGTGCGGAGCAAGGCCAGGCCTGTCGCCAGGCGCGACAAGCACACCAAGGCCCAGACATCCGGCCCGGCCCGACCGGCCAGAGTCTCGGCCCCGGCGGCCAAGACCGGCAAGTCGGTCAGGCACGGCAAGCCGGTCCGACACGGCAAGAAATCGCCCGCCGGGTCGCGCTGAACATGAGCGAGGTGCTGCTGTTGCTGAGCAATCTGCCGGACGAAGCCAGCGCCGGCGTGCTGGCCGCGCATCTGGTCGAGCACCGCCTCGCCGCCTGCGTCAATCAACTGGCGCCGTGCCGCTCCGTCTATCGCTGGCAGGGGCAGGTCGAGCAGGCCAGCGAAATCCCGCTGCTGATCAAGACCACGCGCGAGCGTTATGCGGCCGTCGAAGCCGCGGTGCGGGAGCTGCACCCTTACGATGTGCCCGAACTGATCGCCGTGCCGATCGAGCTCGGACTGTCTGCCTACCTGAGCTGGGTAGCGCAGGAATGTACTCCGGAGTGAATATGTTGAAACGCTTGTATCTGCTGTGTCTGTGCGTGCTGTCCTTTTCCCTTCATGCGCAGGAGCCGATGGAGCCCGAGCAGGCCTTCCGCTTCTCGGCGCAGGCCGTCGATGCGCAGACCGTGGAGTTGCGCTGGGACATTGCACCCGGCTACTACATGTATCGCGACAAGTTCAGCTTTGCGGTCGAGCCGGGTACGCTCGGCAAGGTCGAGCTGCCGCCCGGTCACATCAAGGACGACGAGAACTTTGGCCGCGTCGAAACCTACCGCGACGTGCTGCGCGTGCAACTGCCGGTCAGCGGCGCCAGCGGCCCCATCACCCTGCGCGCCACGTCGCAGGGCTGCGCCGACATGGGCGTCTGCTATCCGCCGCAGAAGCAGGCCGTGACGCTGACGCTGCCGGCCGCCGGTACGGCGGCTGCCGCGGCTTCGGCAACCCCAGCCGCCTCGCCGCCTGGCGCCGCCCCGACCTGGAAGACGCGCCTGCTGCGTCCCGAGGTTTTCGGTCCGGCGCTGCTCGGCCTGATCGGCGTGGCGATCGCGGCGGTTCCGCTGCGCGTCAAGCGCGGCCTGTGGTTCAAGGGCATCGGCTTCCTGCTGATGTTCGTCGGCGCCGTGCTGCTGCTGATGCTCAATCATGACGAGTCCGAAGCGCCGCCCGCCGCCGCGCAGAATGGCAGCCTGTTCACCCCGGTGCGCAACGCAACGGAGCTCGACGCCATGCTGGCCCTGGCGCAGAACGACAAGCGCCCGACGCTGCTGGATTTCTACGCCGACTGGTGCGGCCCCTGCCGCGAGATGGACGCCAAGACCTTCACCGATGCCGCCGTGCGCCAGAAACTGGCCGGCTATGCGCTGCTGCGCGCCGATGTGACGGGCAATACGCCCGAACAGTTGGCTTTGCTCAAGCGCTTCGGGCTGCAGGGGCCGCCCGGCATCATCCGGTTCGACGCCAATGGCGGCGAACTTGCAGACAAGCGCATTATCGGCTTCCGTGCGCCCGAAGCCTTTCTTGCCGCCCTGAACCCCTGAGGATCGCTGATGTTTACAGGTATCGTCGCCGCCACCGGCACCATCTCCCGCATCGAGCCACTGGACAGGGGCGTGCGCCTGACCGTCGATGCCGGCGCGCTGGGCCTCGATGACGTCGCCATCGGCGACTCGATCTCGCATAACGGCGTCTGCCTGACCGTGATCGAGAAGGCCGGCAACCGCTTCATGGTCGATGTCTCGGAAGAAACCCTGTCCTGCACCGTCGGCCTGAATG
>JAGWTC010000040.1 GCA_028869135.1 Rhodocyclaceae bacterium | reverse complement strand
AACCTTGAGGGCGTGATGGAGCACATCCTGATGGCCTGCGGCCATCCCCCCTCTCCCCTTGCCCCTCTCCCTCAAGGGGCGAGGGGTAACACCAGAAACGCCTCAGCCACCACAGCTTCCCTCCCCCCTGGTGGGGGAGGGACCGAGGGAGAGGGGGGACTTTCCGAATGAACTTGTCCCGCCCATTTATCTTCCGCCCGGTCGCCACCATGCTGGTGACGCTGGGCATTACGCTGGCCGGCGCGATCGCATTTTTCGCGCTACCGGTGGCGCCGTTGCCGCAGGTCGACTTTCCGACCATCGCGGTATCGGCCTCGCTGCCCGGCGCCAGCCCCGAAACCATGGCCGCGACCGTAGCCACGCCGCTGGAGCGCGTACTCGGGCAGATCGCCGGCATTACCGAGATCACGAGCTCAAGCTCGCAGGGCAGCGCCCGCGTCATTATCCAGTTCGAGTTGAGCCGCGACATCAACGGCGCCGCGCGCGACGTGCAGGCCGCCATCAATGCGGCGCGGCCCTTGCTGCCGACCAGTCTTCCGTCCAACCCGACCTACCGCAAGATCAACCCGGCCGATGCGCCGGTGATGATCCTGGCGCTGACCTCGGACACCCTGAGTCGCGGCCAGATGTACGACGCCGCTTCGACCATCCTCGCGCAACGCATCGCCCAGGTCGAAGGCATCGGACAGGTGAACATCGGCGGCGGCGCGCTGCCGGCGGTGCGCGTGGAGCTCGACCCGAACCGCCTCGTCGCCAGCGGCATCGCGCTTTCCGACGTGCAGACCGCGGTCAACAGCGCCAGCGCGAGACGCCCGCTCGGGGCGGTCGAGTCGCACGACCGGAAATGGGAACTCGGCGCCAACGACCAGTACAAGACCGCCGACCAGTTCAGCTCCGTCATCGTGCGCTACCGCAACAATGCGGGCATTCGCCTCGGCGACATCGCCAGCGTCGAGGACTCGGTCGAGGACGTGCGCACCTACGGCAGCGCCAACGGCAAGCCGGCCGTCCTGCTGATCCTGAATACGCAGCCGGGCGCCAACATCATCGAGACGGTCGATCGCGTCAAGGCCCTGCTGCCCTTCCTGCGCGCCTCCATCCCCAGCGCCATCAATCTCGAAGCCGTCATGGACAGGACGCCGACGATCCGCGGCTCGCTGCATGAGGTCGAGCGCACGCTGATGATCTCGATCGCGCTGGTGGTGCTGGTGGTGTTCCTGTTCCTGCGCCGGGTGCGCGCCACGCTGATTCCGAGCATCGTGGTGCCGGTATCTTTGATCGGCACCTTCGGCGCCATGTATCTGTTCGGCTTCAGTCTCAACAACCTTTCGCTGATGGCGCTGACCGTGGCCACCGGCTTCGTCGTCGACGACGCCATCGTCGTGCTCGAAAACATCATGCGCCATATCGAGTCCGGCAAGAAGCCGCTGCAGGCGGCGCTCGACGGCTCGCGCGAAATCAGCTTCACGGTGGTGTCCATCACCCTGTCGCTGATCGCCGTCTTCATTCCGCTGCTCGGCATGGGCGGCATCGTCGGCCGCCTGTTCCGCGAATTCGCCGTCACGCTGTCGGCCGCCATCCTCATCTCCATGGTGATTTCCCTGACCACCACGCCGGCGATGTGCGCATGGCTGCTCAAGGCGCGCAAGGAAGAGGAAGGCGAGGCATCGGAATCGGCGCGTTCGCCCGGCCGATGGCAACGCTTCTCTCGTCGCTTCGCGATCAGGGCCAAGCAGGCGCAACGCCGGCTGATGCGCGGCTATCGCCGCAGCCTGGCCTGGTCCCTGCGCCACGGCCCGATCATGATGCTGGTGCTGGTCATCACCATCGCCCTCAACGTGACGCTCTACATCACCATCAAGAAGGGCTTCTTTCCGCAGCAGGACACGGGCCGCATCATGGTCATGATCCAGGCCGACCAGAGCATCTCCTTTCAGGCCATGCGCGACAAGCTTCTCAAGTTCATCAGCATCATCCAGAGCGACGACGCCGTCGCCACGGTTACCGGCTTCACCAGTGGCGGCCGCGGCAACAGCGCGCAGATGTTCATGACGCTGAAGCCCCTCGGCAAGGGCGAAGGCAAGCGCCAGGTCAGCGCCGAGGATGTCATCAACCGCCTGCGCCCCAAGCTTTCGCACGAGCCCGGCGCCAATGCCTTCCTTGTCGCCGCGCAGGATATCCGTGTCGGCGGCCGGCCGAGCAACGCCCAATACCAGTTCTCGCTGCAGGCCGACGAACTCACGGACCTGCGCACCTGGGAGCCGCAGATCCGCAATGCGCTGGCCAAGCTGCCCGAGCTGACCGACGTCAACACCGACCAGCAGGACAAGGCGGCGCAGACCTCGATCGTCATCGACCGCGACAAGGCCATGCAACTGGGCCTGTCGATGCGCACCATCGATACCGCGCTGTCGAACGCTTTCAGCCAGCGTCAGGTCGGCATCATCTACAACCCGCTCAATCAGTATCGCGTCGTGATGGAGCTGGCGCCGCAATGGCTGCAGAATCCGGACACGCTGAAGAACTTCTATATCGGCGGCAACAACGGGGCGCAGATTCCGCTCTCGGCGTTCGCCTATATCAAGAGCACCAACACGCCCTTGCAGGTCAACCACCAGAGCGGTTTCCCCGCCTCGACCTTGAGCTTCAATCTCCCGCCCGGCGTTTCGCTGAGCCAGGCGCAGGCGGCGATCGCCAGGACCATGGCGCAGATCGGCGTACCGACCAGCGTGCAGGGCTCCTTCCAAGGCACGGCCAAGGCCTTCGAGGCGTCCAACAAGAGCCAGCCGCTGCTGATTCTCGCCGCCATCGTGACCATCTACATCGTGCTGGGCATGCTCTACGAGAGCCTGCTGCACCCGCTGACCATCCTGTCCACGCTGCCCTCGGCCGGCCTCGGCGCCTTGCTCGCATTGATGGCGGCGAAGACCGAGTTCAGCCTGATCGCTTTGATCGGCGTGATCCTCTTGATCGGCATCGTCAAGAAGAACGCCATCATGATGATCGACGTCGCCATCGCCCAGCAGCGCAACCGCGACAGCTCGCCCGCCGTCGCCATCTATCGCGCCTGCCAGTTGCGCTTCCGCCCCATCCTGATGACCACGGTCGCCGCCATCTGCGGCGCCATCCCGCTCGCCATCGGCAGCGGCGACGGCGCCGAGCTGCGCGTGCCGCTGGGCATCTCCATCGTCGGCGGTCTCGTCGTCAGTCAGTTGCTGACGCTGTACACCACGCCCGTCGTCTACGTCATGCTGGACCGTCTGCGCAGCCGGATTTCCCGCAAGAAGAACGTGCCCGTCGCAACACTGCAAACCCTCTGAGGACCGATCGTGCATCGAACCGCCATCCTGAATCCAGTTCCGGCCACCGCGCTTTGGGTCGCGCTTGCCTGCGCCCTGCTTGGCGGCTGCGCCGTCGGCCCCGACTATGTACGCCCGCAAGTGGCTGCACCGGCAAGCTTCAAGGAAGCCACGACCGCCGCCGCGACAGACAAATGGCAGACGCTCGACAACGCGGCGGCCGGCGTTCCTGCCACCCCCGAAGCATGGTGGAAGGCCTTCGGCGATCCGGCGCTGGATGCGCTGGAGCAGGAGCTGCAGATCAACAACCAGAACATTGCCCTCGCCGAAGCGCAATACCGCGCCGCGCGCGCCGCGCTGGACAGCGCCAACGCCGCCTTCTATCCAACCGTCAACGGCAGCTTCGGCGCCACCCGCGCCGCCAATGCCATCGTCAATAACAGCAACGGCACGCAGAGCCAGGGCGCCAGTTCGCCCAATACGACCGTCAATCTGTCCGCCAGCGCGAGCTGGGAGCTGGACGTGTGGGGCAAGATCCGCCGCAGCAGCGAAGCCGCCGGCGCCAAACTCGACGCCAGCGCCGCTGACGTCGCCGCTGCCCGCCTGTCGGCGCAGGCGCTGCTGGCCCAGACCTACATCCAGTTGCGCAGCGCCGAGCTGCAACTCGATCTGCAGAAGCGCACCGTCGTCGCCTACACACGCTACTTGGAACTCACGCGCAACCGCTATTCGGTCGGCGTTGCCTCCCCGCTCGATGTGAGCAATGCCGAGAGTCAACTGGCCACCGCCAGAGCGACCGGTCACACCGTCGAATTGCAGCGCGCGCAATATGAACACGCGCTGGCGACCCTGGTCGGCAAGACGCCTTCGGAACTGTCGATTCCGGGCACGGCCGCGCTGCCGGCGCAGCCGGCCACGCCCGCCCTGGTGCCCTCGACCTGGCTCGCCACGCGCCCCGACATCGTCGCCGCCGAACGCCGCGTCGCTGCCGCCAATGCGCAGATCGGCGTGGCCAAGGCCGCCTGGTTTCCCAGCCTCACGCTGACGGGTAGCGCCGGCTATCGCAATAACGAACTCGCCGATCTGATCAGCCTGCCGCATCGCTTCTGGTCGCTCGGCCCGGCGCTGGCGCTGGCCCTGTTCGACGGCGGCGCCCGCAGCGCCGCGGTGGCGTCCGCCGGCGCCGCCTACGATCAGAGCGTGGCCACCTATCGCCAGACCGTGCTGACCGCGTTTCAGGAGGTCGAAGACAATCTGGCGGCCGCCCGCCTCGTCGGTGAGGAAAGGCAGGAGCGTGAAGTCGCCGCGAACGCGGCGCGGCGCACCCGCGAGATCGCGGAGAACCAGTATCTGGCCGGCACTTCAGGCCAGCTCGAAGTCACCGTCGCGCAAGGCACCGAGCTGTCCGCCGAGCGGACGCTGATCGACGCACAGCAGCGTCATTTGCAGGCGGCCGTCCAGCTCTACAAGAACACCGGCCGCGTTTCCCTGACGGAATCAGGTGGCCAAGAAAAAGCGCAGTAGATTCAAAGAGAAGCCCTCGTTCATTACCCGCACTTGCCTGACAACAACCCGCAAATCACAATATAACTTGTGACAAAGCTTGACTTTAGTGTTGCTTGCGTCAATAAAGACAAAGGCACCATTAAAAGCCGACTACAGAAACGGGGGGTATCAAAATGAACGACGCCACGACCGAGGAGTTTGCCCGCAAGTTTCCCAAACTGTCGCAGGCCCTGACGGAAAACAGCCTTTACCCGATCAATGTCTACAGCCGCTTTGAACGCATCCTGAAACAGATCGAAGCCGTCTGGGGAACACTGGCCGGACACGAATATCTGGAAACCCTGCTGATGACGGACCGCACCGATCGACAGGGCTTCGACGACCCGGTTGCCAGCGAGTTGATCCGCATCCATCTGCTGCATATCAAGCACTATCCTGACCGGCACCACAACCCGAACGATCCTTTTTCCCAGATTCGCTAGCTTTCTTCGCGGCGGCGGCTGTCAGAAAGCCGCCGCCCCTTTCCTTCCCCGTCTGAAACAGCAAAAATGTACATAGTTCACATTTCTTGAACTTTGTGCAACATTGTGCGCTTCGCCTCGCCCGACTTCGCTCGGGCCGCGTAACCCTGCTGATCCGAAAGGGAAAATCATGGGCGCATTGCTGGTCAAGAATAGCCGCGGAGCCGAGGTCGTCGCACTCAAGCGGCGCCTGCGCGACGTTCTAGGCGCGGAAGCGGATCGCTATCCTGGGCTGGACCAGGGCGAACTCTTCGATGCCGACACCGAATCGGCGGTGCGCTGTTGGCAAGCGGGGATCGGCGTCATCGCCGACGGCGTGGTCGGGCCGCGCTGTCTGGCGCTACTCGATTTGAGAAAGCCGAATCCACTCGCCATCGAGCTTTCCGCCAGCGCGGTGCAGAAACTGTTTCCGGCCACCAAACCCTCCAATATCGTGCGCTATCTGCCCTATGTGGCCGCGGCGCTTGAAGTCGCAGGCCTCACCGACCGGCCCCTGATCTTTGCCGCACTGGGCACGATACGCGCGGAAAGCGAAGGTTTCCTGCCCATCGCCGAATACCCTTCGCAGTACAACACCTTGCCGGGACAGGCCGCATTCAGCGCCTACGACGGACGCAAGAGCCTGGGCAACACGGAACCCGGCGACGGCGCCCGCTTCCGCGGCCGCGGTTTCGTGCAGCTCACCGGCCGCGACAACTACACGCGCTACGGTCAGCAACTCGGCATCGACCTCGCGGCCAGCGCCGATCTGGCCAATGCGCCGGAAGTCGCTTCGCTGCTGCTGGCCTATTTCCTGACGAACTGCGCCGACAAGATGCGCGCAGCGTTGGGCAAGGGCGATCTGGCAGCCGCACGCAAGCTCGTGAACGGAGGCGCACACGGGCTCGACCGCTTCAAGGACGTATTCAAGCTGGCCGAAAAGACATGGCCTGTCAGCGTTGCGGGGCGCGGCAAGGCAGGCAAGGTGCCGGCACATGTCGTACCGAACACCCGTCGCACCGCCACCAAGAAAGACCCGGCAGACCTGCGCGATCGCCCCTACCAGCCGCCGCCGCTCAGCCTGCCGGACGAATATCCGACCAGCGCCGAGATCGCGCACTACTTCACCGCCTATACCAAGGCCGGCCTGATACTCGATCAGGGGCAGGAAGGCGCCTGCACCGGCTTTGGCCTGTCCTGCGTGGTCAACTACCTGCGCTGGCGCAAGCTGGGCCTCCCGGCCAAGCTGGAATCCGTAAGCCCGCGCATGCTCTACAATTTCGCGCGCCGCTACGATGAATACGAAGGCGAGGACTACGACGGATCGAGCTGTCGCGGCGCACTCAAGGGCTGGTTCCATCACGGCGTGTGCATGGAGTCGGACTGGCCTTACCACGCCAGCAATCTGGTCCCGCCCAAATACGGCTACGCCCGGCGCGCGGCCGAGAATACGCTGGGCGTGTATTACCGCATCGAAACCAAGTGCATTACCGACATGCAGGCGGCCATCCTCCAGGTCGGCGCCATCTACGTTTCCGCCTACACTCACGACGGCTGGGACACCCTGCCGGCATCAAACAAGAAGCAGCTCAGCCACGCCAATCTCCCGCACATTCCCTATGCCGGCAAACCGTCGCGCGATGGCGGCCACGCCTTTGCGCTGGTGGGCTTCAACCGGCAGGGCTTCGTGATCCAGAATTCCTGGGGCAACGGCTGGGCCGCCGGCGGCTTTGCAATTCTCGGCTACGCTGACTGGCTCGCCAACGGCATGGATGCCTGGGTCGCAGCGCTGGGTGTGCCGAGCGTCGTGCCCGGCCGCCTGGCGGAAGGCGAAACCGCCGACAGCAGCGCGGCAGGCGCACAGCACGGCGCCTGGTGGAGCGAAGCCAAGGCCTACGAGCACAGCCTGGTGTTCGGCAACGACGGACGCGTCAATCGTTACGTCACCCAGGACGAATTGAGTCGCACTCTGCTCTATCAGGCCTGCGGCCTCCCCGATCAGTGGTTCCGCACCAATCCAGGCAAGAAGAAGCGCCTGCTCATCTATGCGCACGGCGGCCTCAACAGCGAAGGCGACGCCATCGGACGGGCGCGCGCCATGGGGCGCTTCTTCACCGGCAACGACTGCTATCCGCTGTTCCTGGTGTGGAAGACGGGCCTGTGCGAGTCCATCGGCGACATTCTCAAGGACAGCTTCCGTCACGAAGCCGGCATCGCCGGCGCCGGCGACAGCGACGTGACCGATCTGGTGGTCGAGAAGACCATAGGCCGTCCGCTGGCGCGTCCGATCTGGAGCGAGATGAAGGAGAACGCGGAACTGTGTTGCGGCTCCGGACGCGGCGGTGATCTGCTCGTCACCGCCCTGCAGAAGCTCGCCGCGACCTGGGGCGAGGCGCTGGAGATCCATCTGGTCGGGCACTCCGCCGGCTCCATCATCCTCGGCCATCTGCTCAGCCTCGCCACCGCGCGCGGGCTGCACGACCGGGTCGCCTCGATCCACCTGTACGCACCGGCCTGCACGGTGCAATTCGCAACGCGTCACTACGCGCCGCAAACGGTATTGATGGAGCGACTGTATCTGGACGTGTTGTCGGAGCAGAATGAGCGCGACGACAATGTCGCCGCCATTTACCGAAAATCGCTGCTCTATCTCGTCTCGAACGCGCTCGAAAGCGATCTGCGCACGCCGATACTGGGCATGGAAAACGTATTCAAGCCGAACTACACAGGCTGGGACGGCTCATCGGCCACCGCCGAGGTGCTCGGCAACTGGCGTCAGGCGGCCAAGGCGGCCGGTCTCGACAAGCGGCTCACGCTGCTGGAGGACAGCAAGGTGACGGTGCAACTGCCGGACAAGCAGATCAAGGCCGGGCATGGCAGCTTCGACAACGACATCGCCACGGTGGGGCGGACGCTGGAACGCATCGTCGGCGCAAAACTCAAGCTGGCGGTGGACGACCTGCGCGGCTTCTAGGCGCGCGTACCGCGCCAGGCACCGCCGGGATGAACGGCGGGGCGACCGCCGTGACCAAGGAGCGCCCCCGGTAGCAAGCGCGCGCAGCAGGCAAGCAGAAGCCCCTTCCCGTGGGGGAGTGAGGCTTACTTGATGCAGACCGCCCGCACCTGCTTGAGGTCGGTAATGCCTTGCAGCACCTTTTCCATGCCGTCCATCTTCAAGGTCAGCATGCCGTCTTCAAGCGCCTGCGCAAAGAGCTGGGCCACCCGTGCATGCTCCTGAATCAGCTTCTTGGCCGGATCGGTGCCGATCATCAGCTCGTGCAGGCCGCAACGGCCCTTGTAGCCGCTGTTGCCGCAATCCGGACAGCCCTTGGGGCGATACATCTCGAACTTGCCGTCCTTGCCGTAGTCCTTGAGCAAGCGCTTGTAGGTCGCCTCCATGGCACCCTTGCGATCCTTCTGGAACGCTTCGGTATTCTGCAGTTCGGCGCAGTATTCATGCATGAACTGGTTCAACTCCTCGGCGTCCGGCGTATAGGCTTCCTTGCACTTCGAGCACAGACGCTTGGCCAGGCGCTGCGCCAAGATGCCGAGCAGTGCGTCGGCGAAGTTGAAGGGATCCATGCCCATGTCGAGCAGGCGGATGATGGACTCGGGCGCGCTGTTGGTATGCAGCGTCGCCAGCACCAGGTGGCCGGTCAAGGACGCCTCGATGCCGATGCCGGTGGTCTCCGCATCACGCATTTCGCCGACCATGATGATGTCCGGATCGGCGCGCAGGAAGGATTTCATCACCGTGGCGAAATCCAGTCCGGCCTTCTTGTTGACCTGCACCTGGCGCAGACCCTTTTGAGTGATTTCGACCGGGTCCTCTGCGGTCCATATCTTGGTGTCCGGCGTATTCAGGAACTTGAGGATGGAGTGCAGCGTGGTGGTCTTGCCGGAACCGGTCGGGCCGCAGACGAAAAACAGGCCGTAGGGCTTCGACACACAGGCCTTCAGGCGCTCCAGATTGGCGGGCAGCACGCCCAGCTTTTCGAGCGGAATCGGCTCGCCGGCGGCCAGGATACGCATGACCACGTCCTCGACGCCGCCCGCGGAAGGAATCGTCGCCACACGCAGCTCGATGTCGAGAGGGCCGAATTTCTTGAACTTGATCTTTCCGTCCTGCGGCTTGCGGCGCTCGGAAATGTCGAGGTCGCACATGATCTTGAGGCGCGCCACGATGGAGCTGCGGTAGCTTGCCGGAATCTCGATGTACTTGACCAGGCTGCCGTCGCGCCGGAAGCGGATCAGCGTGCGCTCCTTGCCTGAACCCGGCTCGATGTGAATGTCGGACACGCCTTGCTGGTAGGCGTCGATGATGATCTTGTTGACCAGCTTGACCAGCTCGTTGTCGGCGGCGGCGCTGACGTCTTCGTTACCGGAGTCGGCGTCGCCTTCCGTATCGCCCATGGTTTCCAGCAGGTCGCCGACGTTGGTATCGTCGGTGAAGGAGCCGCCGCTGCTGCCGAAGACCTGGTCGGTGCTCTGCTTGAACTCGCGTATCGTCGTGACCGTGTACTTGAACTTGCTCTTCGGAAACACGTTGTTGACGACGCGAGCGCCCTTGACCTGCTCCGGGTCCATGGTCAGGATAACGATGCCCTCGGGCCCGTCCTCGACCGGCAACCAGTGGTTCTGCTCGACGTACTCGCGACGGATGTTCTTCATCAGGTCGATCGGCTTGACGCGATCGCTCCTGTACGGCTCGTAGGGCACGTTGAAGAAACGCGACAGCGCCGAGCCTATGGTCGCCGGCGGAACGTCGAACTCGGTGATCAGCACTTCCTCGACATCGGACCCCGACTGTCGTGCCTTGCGCGTGGCGACTTCGAGGTCCTGCGCCGAAATCACGGCGTCCATGACCAGATAGTCGTACTTGCTGCGGATGACATGTGCACTCTTGCGCTGCGTGAAGGCGATCGCCAGCGTCTCGGAAAGCCCCTTGAGCCCTTCTTCGGCCAGCGCCGCGAAGGGCGTGCCGTCCTTGTTGTTGATGATCTGAACGACGCCGAGAAGTTCGCCGCTGGCGGCATTGAGGATGGGGCCGACCAGCATCTGCTTGGTGCGATAGCCGGTGCGCTTGTCCACTTCGCGCAGAAAGCGCAGCTCGGGATTGATCGCCCTGAGTTCGGCTTCGTCATACACGTCGCGGATATTCACGGGGCGCTTGGACACGGCCACATGCCCGGCAACGCTATGCTCGGTGATGGGAAGTCGCAGGTCCTTGAAGGAGTTCAGGCCGGTCTTGAACTTGGAGACGATAGCCGTCTTGTCGTCGTCGAGCGAATAGATCGTCAGCCGATCGGCATTGAAGAGCGTGCAGATTTCCTGCGACAGCTCCAGCATGATCTCGTCCACATCGGCAGTGGCGTGGATCTTGTTGGTAACCGTCTGGAGATTTTTGAAGAAGGCAAGACGACCGCCGATATCGGCGAGGCCTCCGGACTCCTTGCTGGCTGCGAGTGCATTCATATCAACCTCTTTCCTTACCTATCGTACCGGCCAGCGAACGCAGACCGTCGTCCAGCACAGCAACATCGAAACCACGTTGCAAGAGCAGGAAGGCCGCGGCGCTGCGCCGGCCAGTCTGACATAAACCACAAACTCCCTGGCCTTGTCGAGCAAGGGCGGGGGCTGTGGGCAATTCAGCCGCATCAGCCTTGTCGGCGACACGGGTCGATGGGGTGCAGCAAGCGTGCGCACTCATCATCAAAGCTCGAACACCTGGTTGTTTTCCAGCATGCGCGGCGCCAGCTTGGCGAGCACATCGAGAACCTCCTGCATCATCAACTCGCTCTGTCCGGGCTTCAGATGCGTGATGAATATTTCCGTCTCGCGTTGCAGATTGATCAGCTCTTCGGCCAGCATGGAAGGACAGAGATGCAGCGACACCTCGGCCAGTTCGCGCTCGCGATTGGAAAACGCGGTTTCGACGATCAGGTGACGAAGGTTTTGAATCTTGTTGACGGCCCGCCACAACTCGGGGCAAGGCCCGGTATCGCCGGTAAAGACAAGGCTGGCCGCACCGGAATCGAGATGATATCCGACGGCTGGCACAGTATGGTTGGCCGGCAGCGCAGTGAAGCGGCGCCCGTCGAGCTCCAGCCTTTCGCCGACACGCAGACTCTGGTAGCGCAGAAACGGCGCATCCTCGCTGGGAATCTGACAGAAGTCCGGCCATATCGCCCAGTTGAATATGTGGTTGCGCAGGAGTTCCAGCGTCGCATCGAGCGCATGCACGATCAACGGCTGCTGCCGCATGTCCCCTGCCGTGTCAATGAGCAGGGGCAGGCAGGCGATGTGGTCCAGATGGGAGTGAGTCAGAAATACATGGTCGATCTTCACCAGCTCGTCGATGGACAGATCGGCAACGCCGGTCCCGGCATCGACGAGAATGTCGTCATCCACGAGAAAGGATGTCGTGCGCTGGCTTTTCCCGCCGATACCGCCGCTGCAACCGAGAATGCGTACCTTCATGGGGCGCTCGCTTGGCCTTGAAGACGGTCACGCCGCCCCGGTTTTCGCCGGGCGGTTGCCGGCGACGGCCGGAGTCGACCAAGTCCTGGCCTGCAATGCCTGGTTCAACGCAACCAGCGGCGGCTGCGCTTCAGGCACGGCCAGTACGGCATCGCAGGCGAGATGTGCATCGTCGACAGACTTGTCGACGATGCCTCGATGGCGCAGCGCCGCCGCCGTCGTGACGGCCGGATATTCGTTCATCAGGGTGGCCGGCATGTGCAGACCGGGGCCGTAACATATCCAGTACAGGCTCAAAGCGACATCCCGGTACTCCAGAGAAAAGAAGCCGTGGCCGGACCTCAGGACTTGAGGAAGAACTCCATCTTGACGCCGGCGATCTCGATCACATCATGATCGCTCAACGCATGCGCCTGGGCATCCAGCGTCTTGCCGTTCACGACCGGATAGTTGGCGCCTTCGACATGAGTGATGAAGTAGCCCTGCGGGCGACGCGCGATGACGGCGACCTGCACGCCGGGCTTGCCCAGCGTCGTCACGGTCTTGACCAGCTCCAGCGTCTTGCCGCTGCCCGTGCCCGACAGCACCTGGATCGCCGCCAGCGGCAAGGCGACGGATGCCGCGGCGGCGGCCTCAGGAGCGGGCGCCGGTGCGGCCGGGGCCGGCGGGATCGAAGCGGTGGCAGGCGGTTGCGCGGCAGCCTCGACGGCGGCGGCACCGACCTGGGTATCACCGAAGGATTTGTTCTCCATCTGTTCGGTGGTCTGGCGCAGCACATCGGGACGCAGCACCATGGTTTTTTCGAAGTCGGCCGGCGTCGCCTGCTGTACTGTCTCACCGACGTACTTGAGCTTGTACTTGCCGAGCTCGACGGTATCGCCGTTCTGCAGGAAATGGCGCTTGATCGGCGCCCCATTGACCAGCGTGCCGTTGGTGCTGCCCAGATCCTCGAGGAAGGAATCATTGAGGATGGTCACGATCACCGCATGCTCGCCGCTGATGGCCAGATTGTCGATCTGGATGTCGTTGTGCGACTTGCGCCCGATCGACATGCGCTCCTTGGTCAGGGGAATGTCCTTGAGCACCAGCCCGTCCATGCTGAGAATCAGTTTCGCCATGTTTATCTACCCTGTCTCGCGGCCCCGGATCAACGGAACCAAGCCAAAAAACGTTGCCAGAAACCCCGTGCGGCGGGGAATTTTGTTTTTATGCGCACGAGAATGACAGACACGTTGTCGCGGCCGCCGTTGTCGTTTGCCATTTGCACCAGTTGCGTTGCGCACAGCTTGAGATTCACGCCCAACGCTTCCAGCGTCATCTCGATTTCGCCGTCCTCGACCATGTCGTTGAGACCGTCCGAGCACAACAGATAGATGTCGTCAGGTTCGACCGCATATTCGTGGATCTCGGTCTCGACCGCAGAATCCACGCCCAGCGCACGCGTCACCAGATTGCGATTCTGCGAGTGCCGCGCCTGTTCCGGCGTAATCATGCCGCTATCGATCTGCTCCTGCAACAAGGAATGGTCCTTGGTGACCTGGGAGAGCGTGCCGTTGCGGAAACGATACATGCGCGAGTCGCCGATGTGGGCCACGGTCATCGCGTCGTCATGGAAGACCGCCGCCACCAGCGTCGTGCCCATGCCGGCATATTGCGGCTGGCTTTGCGCGGCGTTGTAGATGCTCTGGTTGGTGATCGCGATTTCCCGCTCCAGCGCGACGGCGGCATAGCGACGCCCGTCGGCATCCGCATACGCCGGCTGCTCGGCAAAGGCCTCCTCCAGCATGCTGCCGAGCAGCGTGGTGGCCATGCCGCTGGCAACCTCGCCTGCGTTGTAGCCGCCCATGCCGTCGGCCAGAATGACCACCCCGGAAGCGGGATCGGCATGCACCGAGTCCTCGTTGTGGGGCCGCACCATGCCCGAGTGCGACTCCATCACCACTTCCAGCACATTTTCAAGACTCATGCACCCGTCCTCACAAGGCTAGATCCACCGATGCGCCGTACTCTGCCGCATCGCCATAACGCACCGAGGGCACGCGAATCACGCCGGCGCCCTCCGATAATGCACCGCCAGGCCTCGGCACCGCGTTGCCCGCCGAACCGGCAGCCGCACTGGGCGGTGCCTTCGGACTTGACGGCGCTCAGCCGCCCCGTCACGTCGGCCCCGACTTCGCACGGCCGGGGTCGGTGCCGATATTGATCAGACTGGGCAGATCAACAGCGATGCTGACGGTCTTGTCCGAAGACGCGCAACGGGTCATGCCGCCGGCCCCCGCTCCAGACTTTGATTGAATTCGCTCCCGGCCCAGATCAATATGGCCAAGGTGACAAGCAGGCCGAGAAACCCATCCCGCCTCCAGAGTTGTGCCCTTTTCATGCGCCCCTCCGCGCTAATCGGCTACACGAAAACTGATACGGTTCTTTGTTGTTGTAAGAACTTACGAATTCTTCCAGCCGGACCTCACCCCGTCAATCGGCTGACCGTGAAAAAGCGGCTCCGGACAGGGGAGTTTTGCAAAATTCCCGAATCTTTCCGACCGACGGCACGATGAGCGGCACCCGGAACCGTGACAAGGGGCGAAAAAAAACCGCGCCGGATGCGGCGCGGTTTTTTAAGCTTGAAGTAAAGCCGATTACAGCAGCGACTTCAGCAGCTTGCCCATTTCCGACGGGTTGCGGGTGACCTTGAAGCCGGAGGCTTCCATGATCGCCAGCTTGGCGTCGGCAGTATCGGCACCGCCCGAGATCAGCGCGCCGGCATGGCCCATGCGCTTGCCCGGAGGGGCGGTAACGCCGGCGATGAAGCCGACGATCGGCTTCTTGCCGTTCTTGGCGTACCACTCGGCCGCGTTGGCTTCGTCAGGACCGCCGATTTCGCCGATCATGATGATGGCATCGGTTTCCGGATCGTTGTTGAACATTTCCAGCACGTCGATGTGCTTCAGGCCGTTGATGGGGTCGCCACCAATGTTCACCACGGTCGATTGACCCAGGTTCACTTCCGACAGCTGAGCGGCAGCTTCGTAGGTCAGGGTGCCGGAGCGCGAAACCACGCCGATGCGACCCTTCTTGTGGATGTGGCCCGGCATGATGCCGATCTTCAGTTCTTCCGGGGTGATGATGCCGGAGCAGTTCGGCCCGATCAGGACGGTCTTCTTGCCGCCTGCGGCTTCCTTGGCCTTCATCTTGTTGCGCACTTCCAGCATGTCGCGGACCGGAATGCCTTCGGTGATGCAGACCACCAGATCCAGGTCGGCTTCGACAGCTTCCCAGATTGCGGCAGCGGCGCCAGCCGGCGGCACGTAGATGACGGAGGCGGAGGCGCCGGTCTGGGCCTTGGCGTCCTTGACGGTTGCGAAGATCGGCACGTCGAGAACCGACTCGCCAGCCTTCTTCGGGTTCACGCCGGCAACGTAGCAGTTCTTGCCGTTTGCGTATTCAATGCACTTTTCGGTATGGAACTGACCGGTCTTGCCGGTGATACCTTGGGTGATGACCTTGGTGTTCTTGTTGATCAGAATAGACATTCAGATGCTCCTTACTTGACCGCAGCGACGATCGCGGTCGCGGCTTCGGCCATGGTGTCGGCAGAGATGATCGGCAGACCGGATTCCTTGAGGATCTGCTTGCCGAGGTCTTCGTTGGTGCCCTTCATGCGGACGACCAGCGGGACCGACAGCTTGACTTCGCGTGCAGCGGAAACCACGCCGTTGGCGATGGTGTCGCACTTCATGATGCCGCCGAAGATGTTGACCAGGATGCCCTTGACTTCAGGGTTCTTGAGCATGATCTTGAAGGCTTCGGTCACCTTCTCGGTGGTGGCACCGCCGCCCACGTCGAGGAAGTTGGCCGGCGAGCCGCCGAACAGCTGGATGGTGTCCATGGTGGCCATGGCCAGGCCGGCGCCGTTCACCAGGCAGCCGATGTTGCCGTCGAGGGCAATGTAGGCCAGGTCGAACTTGGAAGCGGCGATTTCGTCCGGATCTTCTTCGTCCAGGTCGCGATAGGCAACGATGTCTTCGTGGCGGAACAGGGCGTTGGAGTCAAAGTTGAACTTGGCGTCCAGTGCCTTGATGTTGCCGTTGCCTTCGAGGATCAGCGGGTTGATTTCGGCCATGGAAGCGTCGGTTTCCATGTAGCAGGTGTACAGGCCCTTGATCGCCTGCACAGCCTGGGCGACGGAAGCGTCCGGCACACCAATGCCGCGCGCCAGCGTTTCGGCTTGCGCGTCGGTCAGGCCGACCAGCGGATCCACGAATTCCTTGAGGATCTTTTCCGGGGTAGCGTGGGCAACTTCTTCGATGTCCATACCGCCTTCGGAGGACGCCATGATGGCGACCTTCTGCGTAGCGCGGTCGGTCAGGACAGCGACGTAATATTCCTTCTTGATGTCGGCGCCGTCTTCGATCAGCAGGCGACGAACCTTCTGGCCTTCCGGACCGGTCTGGTGCGTGACCAGTTGCATGCCGAGGATCTCGGTAGCCTTGGCGCGGACGTCGTCCAGCGACTTGGCAACCTTGACGCCGCCGCCCTTGCCGCGACCGCCGGCATGAATTTGTGCCTTAACAACCCAGATGTTGCCGCCCAGGGTTTCAGCTGCCTTGACTGCTTCCTCAACCGACAGACAGGAAATGCCGCGGGGAGTAGGAACACCGAACTTGCGCAGAAGTTCTTTGCCCTGATATTCATGAATCTTCATGAGTCATCCTTGCTAGTGCAAAATTTATCGAAAGACGCCGGTTGTAGTTTCATGAAGCGCCACCATGTAACCTTCACGCGAACCTCGCCGATCTTCTTTGTGTTCTCAGCGCCCGCAGCCGTAACCGCCAAAGCGAGAACCCGCGATTTTATCACAGGCTTTCGGCAAGCTGAACTTGGCCCGAATGGGCCTCTATGACAGGGATAAGCCATGACCGGCAATGCAAATACCACTTCCGTTGCAACGCTTGGCGGGGGCTGCTTCTGGTGCGTCGAGGGCTCGCTGAATCAGCTCAACGGTGTCAGTAAAGTCATTTCCGGCTATACCGGCGGCCATACCGACAGCCCCACCTATGAAGACATCTGCACCGGCGCCACCGGCCACGCGGAGGTCGCGCAGATCACCTTCGACCCGCGCGTGATCGACTATCGCACGCTGCTGATCGCCTTCTTCGCCATTCATGACCCGACCACGCTCAATCGTCAGGGCAATGACCGCGGCACGCAATACCGCTCCGCCATCTTCACGCACGATGAGGAACAGGAAAGGATAGCCAAGCAGCTGATTGCGGATTTGGAGGCGAACGGAGTCTGGGACGACCCCATCGTTACCGAGGTAAAGCCCCTGCCGACGTTCTACCCGGCCGAGAACTATCATCAGGACTACTTCGCCAAGAACCCCTTCCAGCCCTATTGCATGGCCGTTGTCGGCCCCAAGGTGCAGAAGATCCGCGAGAAGTTCGGGGAGCTGATCAAGCCCGAGTTGCGCGGCTAGACGGGATTGTCGAGATCGAGGTACTCACACTCGATCCCGTGCGTCTCGGCCAGATGCCTGCCCAAGGCCTGTACCCCGTAGCGCTCGGTCGCATGGTGTCCGGCAGCGATGTAGGGAACGCCGGTCTCGACCGCCAGGTGGTAGGTCTGCTCCGATACTTCACCGCTGAGGAAGATATCCGCCCCGGCGGCGATGGCCTGTTCGAAATAACCTTGTGCGCCGCCGCTGCACCAGGCCACGCGCTTGACTTCACGGTTGCCGTCGCCCAGTAGCAGGGGCGCACGCCCGAGCGCCGCGCCGACCTCTTGAGCCAACTGCACCGCCGTTGTCCTTGCGGCCGGAGCCCCGATGAAACCGATGCCCTGCTCGCCGAAGTTGCCGCTGACGATCCAGCCGAACTTCGCCGCCAGTTGCGCATTGTTGCCCAGCACCGGATGGGCGTCGAGCGGCAGATGGTAGGCAAACAGATTGATGTCGTGCCGGAGCAGGGCCGCCATGCGCTGCTTGCGGAAGCCCGTGATACGGCCGTCCTCACCCTTCCAGAACCAGCCGTGATGCACCAGGATGGCGTCGGCATTTCGCTCGATAGCAGCGTCAATCAGCGCCTGGCTTGCAGTCGTACCACACAGGATACGTTTGGTTTCAGTCCTGCCTTCCACTTGCAAACCGTTTGGGCAATAATCGCGAAAGCGCGGCGCCTCCAGCAAGCCGTCGAGATAGGCGCGCAAATCCTCACGCAGCATTCCGTGCTCCAACCGTTTCCGAAGGCCACATTATGCGCCGTCTCTGGCTGATCTTCGCCCAGGCCGTCACGATTGCCGTCGCAATCCTCTTTGTGCTGCAGGCTTTCCGGCCCGGCTGGCTGGGTGGACGCGGCGTGGAAACCGCGAACAGCGGCGTACAGATCCTGCAGGAAAAAGCCGGCGACCCGGACACGCGTCAGGTCGCCAGCTTCAGCGGCGCGGCACAGCGTGCCCTGCCCTCGGTAGTGCATATCTTCACCACGCAGGAGGTGCAATCGCAGCGTAATCCGCTGATGAACGATCCGCTCTTCCGCCACTTCTTCGGCGACCGCCTGGGCGATGAAAAGCAGCAGCGCGCGGGCCTCGGCAGCGGGGTGGTGGTCAGCGCGGACGGCTACATTCTGACCAACAATCATGTGGTCGAAGGCGCTGACCAGATCGAAGTCGCAGCTGAGGACGGCCGCAAGTTCAAGGCCGAAGTCGTCGGCACCGACCCCGAGTCCGACCTGGCCGTGCTTCGCATTCCCGCCTCGGCCAAGCTCTCGCCCATCATTTTCGCCCAGCCGCGCACGTTGAAGGTCGGCGATGTCGTGCTGGCCATCGGCAATCCCTTCGGCGTGGGCCAGACCGTAACCTCGGGCATCGTCAGCGCGCTCGATCGCACCCATTTGGGCATCAACACCTTCGAGGACTTTATCCAGACTGACGCCGCCATCAATCCCGGCAACTCGGGCGGCGCGCTGGTGGACAGCAATGGCGCCCTGGTCGGCATCAACACGGCCATCTATTCGCAGAGCGGCGGCTCCATGGGCATCGGTTTCGCCATCCCGGTGTCGCTGGCGCAGAACGTGCTCGAACAGATCATCAAAACCGGCGGCGTCACGCGCGGCTGGATCGGCGTCGAGGTTCAGGAGATCACGCCGGAACTGGCCGAGTCGTTCAAGCTGCCCGACAGCTCGGGCGCACTGATCGCCGGTGTGGTGCGCAATGCGCCGGCCGACAAGGCAGGCATAAAGCCGGGCGACATACTGGTCGCCGTCGAGGACAAGCCGATCAAGGATGCCCAGGTGATGCTGGAAGTGATCGCGGCGCAGGAACCGGGGCGCGCGGTGAACTTCACGTTGCGGCGCAACGGCAAGCAGGTCACGCTGCCCGTGAGCATCGGCAAACGGCCGAAGCCGGCCAAACAAGCCCAGTAGGAATCAGTCCTCGGGTGCCTGCAGCGCCGGCCCCTTGTCGGGCCGGCCGATGATGCCGGCCATGAAGATGCCGAGCTCGTAGAGCAGCAGCAAGGGAATCGCCATCAGGAATTGCGACACCACGTCGGGCGGCGTAAAGACGGCAGCCACGATGAAGGCGCCGACGATGACGTAGCGCCGCGCGTCCTTGAGTTGCTCAAGCTTGACGATGCCGACGCGCACCAGCACGATAACGATGATGGGCACCTCGAAGGTCAGGCCGAAGGCGAGGAAGGTCGTCAGCACGAAGGACAGGTATTTGTCGATGTCCGTCATCACCGCCACGCCCTGCGGCGCGAACTTGTTCACGAAACCGAACACGGTGGGAAACACGACGAAATAGGCAAAGGCCATGCCGGTGAAGAACAGCACCACGCTGGCAGCGATCAAGGGCACCACCAGCCGGCGCTCATGGGCGTAGAGCCCAGGGGCGACAAAAGCCCAAACCTGGTAGAGCACCCAGGGCAACGCCAGCACGAAAGCCACCATCAGTGTCACTTTCATCGGCACCAGAAAGGCGCCCGCGACATCGGTCGCAATCATGTGGCCGCCTTCCGGCAGCGCGGCGAGCATGGGCGCCGCCAGCAGCGTGTAGATGTCGCGCGCCCAATTGACGAGGCAGAGAAACACGATAATGACGCCGACGATGGAACGAATCAGGCGCGAGCGCAGTTCGATCAAATGGGAAACAAAGGTTTCCTGGACGCTGCCGGTCTCGCTCATGAGGGCTTGGCGGGGTTATGCGATTCGGCAGCGGGAAGCGCTTCGATAGAGCTTTTCACGCTGCTGGCGGCCTCATCGACCGGCACTTGAACAGCCGCATTGACATCGGCCACGGCGCCGCGAGCGACCTCCTCGGCCGAATGCAGCTCCTTGTGTATGGTCTGTTCCACGTCGCGCATCTGCTCGGTCAGTTGCGACTGAAACTTCTTCAGGTCCTCCAGCTCCATCTCGCGGCGAACTTCGGACTTCACGTCGTTCACATAGCGCTGAAAGCGGCCGAGCAAGGCACCCGCCGTGCGCGCCACGCGCGGCAGCCGCTCAGGGCCGATGACGATCAGGGCCACCAGGGCGATGACGACGAGTTCGGAAAACCCAATGTCAAACATTCAGAAGCACTCAGTCAGAAAAACGGGGCCCGATCCAGTTGATCGGCCCCGCCTCGCAATCCATTGACGATCAAGCCGTTCAGGCCGGATCAGACTTTATCGCGCTTGGCTTCGCCTTCGATGGTCTGTCCGACCTGCGCGGAAGGCTCGCTAGGCTTGTCTTCAGAACCGTCGCGCATGCCTTCCTTGAAGCCCTTGACCGCGCCGCCGAGATCCTTGCCGATGTTCTTCAACTTGGAAGTGCCGAACAGCAGCACGACGATGAGCAGAACAATCAGCCAGTGCCAAATACTGAAACTTCCCATTTCCGACTCCCAGTGGGAGCGCGTCCGGCGCGCTCCGAATTAAGCAGATACGTCTCAGCGGCGAACCAGCATCGGCCCTACCGGCTGGGGGCCACCGAGGATGTGTGCATGCAAATGATACACCTCCTGTCCGCCAACCCTGCCAGTATTCACGATGGTGCGATAGCCATCGACAAGACCTTGATCCAGCGCAATGGCGGCAAGCTTGACGAACAGTTTGCCCAGCATTGGAGCATGACTTTCGTTACAGTCCTTCAAGGATTCGACATGCTGCTTCGGAATCACCAGGATATGCACCGGAGCGGCCGGGTTGATGTCGTGGAAGGCCAGGAATTCGTCGTCCTCGTAGACCTTCTTCGAAGGGATCTTGCCTTCCACGATCTTGCAAAAAATGCAATCGGACATCGGTACTTTCCTTTCTCAGAGGGGTGAGTCTGGTGACCGGGGCATCGCTACGCCCCGGAACATCCGTCGCTTTCGCGTCAACTTGCGTCGACGGCGCTCAAGACTGCGGGCGGTTGGCCTTTTCGGTGATACCGGACACGCCTTCGCGACGCTCAAACTCGGCGGCCACGTCGGCCACGCTTACGTCGAACTGCGACAGCAGAATCATGCTGTGAAACCAGAGGTCGGCAACCTCCTTGACCAGATGGTGCGCGTCGCCGTCCTTGGCCGCCATGATGGACTCGGCGGCCTCTTCGGCGACTTTCTTGCAGATCGAGTCGGTGCCCTTGGCATACAGGCTGGCGACATAGGAAGAACCCGGCTCGGCGCCCTTGCGCGAGGCAATCGTGGCCTGCACGCGACTGAGGATGTCCAGATCGCTCACTTGTAAATCTCCTTGGGGTCCTTCAAGACGGGATCGACGACCGCCCATTGCCCGTCCACCAGCTTGTGAAAGAAACAGGAACGGCGCCCGGTGTGGCAGGCCATGCCGCCGTGCTGATGGATCTTCAGCAGGATAACGTCGTTGTCGCAGTCGAGGCGGATTTCATGCACTTTCTGCACATGACCTGACTCCTCGCCCTTGTGCCAGAGCCTGTTGCGCGAACGGGAAAAGTAAACGGCCTCGCCGGTCTTGACGGTTTCGAGCAGCGAGTCGCGGTTCATCCACGCGAACATCAGCACATCGCCGGTTTCGGCATCCTGCGCAATCGCCGGAATCAGGCCTTGCGCGTCCCACTCGATCTCATCGACCCACGCCGGATACTGGCTCACAGTCTCACCTCGACGCCTTGCGC
>JAGWTC010000039.1 GCA_028869135.1 Rhodocyclaceae bacterium | reverse complement strand
GCTGCTACGGAGCTTGCCAACCTTTATGTCACGCCAGGCACGAGGATCATGACGGATGAAAATGCTGCGTACAACCGTCTTGATCTCGAATATGACCATGACACGGTACAGCATCAAATTGAGTTCTCAACCGATACGGGCATCAATGACAATCAGGCGGAAAGCTATTTCTCGCGACTACGTCGTCACGTCCTGGGGGTTTCCCATCGCATCCAATGCAAATACATGATGGACATTGCCGTGGAAATGGCATGGCGTGACGACGTTCGTAAGACCACTGAAGGCCAAAAACTTGGAAGCCTAACTCGTTCGATCTTCACCACTGGCTTATCGCGCTGGTGGCGAGGTTATTGGCAGTACTACCATCGAGCGGGGGAGATCCTACTCGCTCAGGGGATTACCGAGGATGCGCTGAAGGCAGCAGTGTCCATCGTCCCTCTTCCTGGGTTTTCGCCTCATGTAGTCGCGCAATTTTATTTTCCCACGTCAGATGACTGAGCCGTTGTCTGACCCGGAACCTAAACTCAAGCAATTCATGGGCGCTGAGTTCGATTTCGGTTACAGAGACAATAAACGCTGCAACCTCCATCGCCGTCATCGGCTCGGGATAAGAGCGTTTTAGACACACGTATATTTGCCGTGTCATTTCTCCATGGCCAAGAAACCTATCCGCCCAGTGCGAACGGATAGGTTTGATCAGCGCTGGGTTGATTTTGACGGCATGTTGCGCCAATGCTTGATCGATAGCACTTAGATCAGATCTCAATGCCTCTAAATAACGTTGGCGATCATCAAGCTCGCCCCTACGTTCCTTGAGCAGGCTTAGGCGGCTCTTGAGCTGGGCGAGTCTTGATTCTATACGGGCTATTTCCTTGTTCAGATCGCCACGCGAGCTGGAAAGCGGGGTTTCGACCCTGTTTATCTCGCCAGAGAGACGAGCCCGTTTATCAATTAACCATTTCAGAGAAGGCTGGAGACGCATGCCCCAAGGTTAGGGAATACCTCGGGGCATGTGTAGTGCAACAGCTACGTCATAGCGTGCACAGGGGGCATAGCATAGGCATTACGCCACCGGGCGCTGGATTGCGCTCCTGAAGATTGTTTCTCCCCAACACAGCTTTGCCTCGTCTGCGCGAGCCAGCCACAGGTATGCGCGTCTAACCCGCTACGCGGGGTCGCCTGCATCGCAATCTAGTATTGCTAAAGCAATACTAGATTGTCTCGATGAATCAGGACCTCTTCATCCACGTAGCCAAGCAGTGTTTCAATCTCATTGCTTGGGTGGCCGGCAATGCGACGGGATTCGGAGGCGGAGTAATTGGCAAGGCCTCGGGCGACCTCGCGCCCGTTGATATCCCTGCAGGCGATGGCTGCACCGCGCCCGAATTCTCCGCTGACCTGCTTTACGCCGACCGGCAGCAGGCTTTTTCCCGACTGCAATGCATTGACAGCGCCGGTATCGAGGGTGACAGAGCCGGCCAGTTGCAGATGGTCGGCCAGCCATTGCTTGCGCGCTGCAAGCGGCGACGAAGTGGCGTAGAGCAAGGTGCCGAGCTGCTCGCCCTGGATCAGGCGCGGCAGCACATCGGCTTCGCGGCCGCTGGCAATCAGTGTGTGAGTGCCGCTGCGCGCAGCGCGTTGCGCCGCCTTGATCTTGGTGATCATGCCACCCTTGCTGATGCCGGTGCCGGCGCCGCCAGCCATGGACTCGTACTGTTTGTCTTCTGCCTTGCCTTCGTGAATGAAGACGGCATCAGGATTGCTGCGCGGATCGGCGCTGTAGAGGCCTTGTTGGTCGGTGAGAATGATCAGCGCATCGGCTTCGATCAGGTTGGCAACCAGGGCCCCCAGCGTGTCGTTGTCGCCGAACTTGATTTCATCGGTGATGACGGTGTCGTTCTCGTTGATGACGGGAATGACCTTGAATTCAAGCAGGCCCTGCAGCGTCGAGCGCGCATTCAGATAGCGGGTGCGATCGGCAAGATCCTCATGCGTCAAAAGAATCTGGGCGGTGTTGATGCCGTGTTTGGCGAACGCGCTCTCGTAAGCGGTCGCCAGGCCCATCTGACCGACAGCGGCGGCCGATTGCAGCTCGTGCATGGCGCTCGGTCGCCTGCTCCAGCCGAGACGCTGCATGCCGGCGGCGATGGCGCCAGAAGTGACGAGCAGGACTTCCTTGCCTTGCTCGCGCAGGGCCGCCATTTGGGCCGCCAAATCAGTAATGAATTGCTGGGAGAGGCCGGCACCGTTGTCGGTGACCAGCGCGCTGCCGACCTTTACAACCAGGCGGCGGCTATTCGAGATCTGCTTTCTCATCTACATCCGCTTCGCTGTCTTCGTTATTACGGGGTAGTGATTCGAGGTGTTCCATGATGGCATAGACGAGCGGCTTGCAACCGTCGCCGCTGATGCCGGAAATGACAAAATACTTGTCAACGGCGCCATAGCCCTTGACCAGCTCGGCGACGCGCTCGGCGCGCTCCTCTTCCGGCACCAGATCCATCTTGTTGATGACCAGCCAGCGCGGCTTGTTGTAGAGCGACTCGTCGTACTTGCGCAGTTCTTCGACGATGGCGTGCGCATCGCGCACCGGATCGGCGTTTTCATCGAACGGCGCCATGTCGACCAGATGCAGCAGGAGGCCGGTGCGTTGCAGATGCTTGAGGAAGCGATGACCGAGGCCGGCGCCTTCCGCCGCGCCTTCGATCAGGCCGGGAATGTCGGCGATGACGAAACTGCGATTGTCATCCACGCGCACGACGCCCAGATTAGGGTGCAGTGTGGTGAAGGGATAGTCTGCGACCTTCGGCTTCGCTGCCGAGACGGCGCGTATGAAGGTGGATTTGCCGGCGTTCGGCAAGCCGAGCAGGCCGACGTCGGCCAGCACCTTGAGCTCCATCTTCAGTTCGCGGTATTGGCCTTCTTCGCCGGGCGTCTTCTGGCGCGGTGCGCGATTGGTGCTGGACTTGAAATGGAGATTGCCGAGACCGCCCTTGCCGCCGCGTGCGATGAGTTCGCGCTGGCCGTCGCGGGCCAGATCGGCAATCACCTCGCCCGTATTGGCGTCGGTAATAATGGTGCCCACAGGGACGCGCAAGTCCATGTCGTCGCCGCCCTTGCCGTAGCAGTCGGCGCCGCGGCCGTTTTCGCCGCGCTGGGCGCGGAAGTGGCGCGTGTAACGGTAGTCGATCAGCGTATTGATATTGCGATCGGCGACGGCATAAATGCTGCCGCCGCGACCGCCGTCGCCGCCATCGGGGCCGCCGAAGGGAATGAACTTCTCGCGACGAAATGTGGCAGCGCCGTTGCCGCCGTCACCGGCGACCACTTCAATTTTCGCTTCGTCGAAGAATTTCATGATGTCTTTATGTATTTGCTGAGGCTAGAAACACAAAAGCCCTACCCGCGAGGATAGGGCTTTTGGGGTACCGGAGCTGAAATTAAGCAGCAGCCGGAACGATGATCACGGTCTTGCGTTGCTCAGCGCCCTTGAGGACGAACTGAACAGTGCCTTCGACCTTGGCGAACAGGGTGTGATCCACGCCCATGCCAACGCCGTCACCAGCGTGGAAACGGGTGCCGCGCTGACGGACGATGATGCTGCCGGCCGGAACCAGCTGACCACCGAAGGCCTTTACGCCGAGCCGCTTCGATTCTGAGTCGCGGCCGTTACGCGAACTGCCGCCTGCCTTTTTGTGTGCCATGGTGCTTGACTCCTATTAACCGGCGATGGCGCCGATTTCGATTTCGGTGTAGTTCTGGCGATGGCCTTGATGCTTCTGATAGTGCTTACGACGGCGCATCTTGAAGATCTTGACCTTGTCGTGACGACCTTGGGCGATAACCTTGGCCTTGACGGTAGCGCCCGCAACCAGCGGGGCACCGATCTTGACCGAGTCACCCTCGCCGACCATGAGAACCTGGTCCAGGGTGATTTCCGCGCCCACGTCTGCAGGTATCTGTTCTACCTTAATTTTTTGGCCGGCTGCGACGCGATACTGCTTGCCGCCGGTTTTTATGACCGCATACATAGGGAACTCCGTTAATGAAAGGTACTGCAAAGAGCCCGCTATGGTAAGGGGATTTCTTATGTCTGTCAATACCTTGTCTGTCTTTGGGCGTAGGGCTTACGGAAGGCGCGAAAGCGCGGTATTGTGCGGAGCATGTTCTATAAGGAGTTGCAATGAAGCGGGGAATCGTCTTGTTCGGCCACGGCTCCAGAAATCCGGCATGGGCGGAGCCTTTTTTGGCCTTGCGTGAGGAAGTATCGCGTCAGCAGCCGGACGCGCTCGTCGAGCTCGGTTTCCTCGAGCTGATGGAGCCGAGTCTGCCCGATGCGATAGCCACCCTGGCCAAGGCCGGCGCGAACGAGGTTGTCGTGGTGCCGGTGTTTATTTCGGCGGGCAGCCATGTGCGGGAAGACCTGCCGCGCCTCGCCGAGGCTGCCATGCAGGCGCATCCGGGCTTGAGCGTACGCATCGCGGCTTCGCTCGGCGAATCGCCGGAGATGCTGGCGGCCATGGCTGCCTATGCACTGCGGAGTGCGGGCGCAGAGCCCTGATCGAGATGTCGATACCCGGTGTTTTTCGTGATGGCCGGAATTGCCCGCTGAAATGAAGGGGGCGTGATGGCCATTCGCACCGCCAATGTGCTGGTCGTCGATGATGACCCTCTGAGCCTGGAGCTCATTTTTACGCATCTCGACGACACGGCTTTCCGCCTGCGTTTCTTCGATTCGGGACCTGCCGCCTGGCGGCATCTGCAGTCGGAGGCGTGCCCGGCGTATGACCTGATCCTGCTGGATCGCATGATGCCGGGGCTGGACGGCGTGCAACTGCTGCGCAATATCAAGGCCGACCCGCGTTTCAGGCAGACGCCGGTGGTAATGCAGACGGCGGTCGGAAGTACGGAAGAGATCAGCGACTGCATCGAGGCCGGGGCCTATTACTATCTGAGCAAGCCCTATTCTGCCCAGGCGCTGTTGGCGATCGTCAACGCGGCGCTGAGCCGGCTGGCGTTTCCGCTGGAGCCGGCCGACGGCGGCATGGTGGACGACAGCGTTTTCGAATTCTCGACCTTGCAGGAGGCTCGCCAACTAGCGCGTCGGCTCGGTCAACTTTGTCCGGAGCCCGAACTGGCCAGCATGGGGCTGGGAGAGCTGTTCATCAACGCCATCGAGCACGGCAATCTGAAGATCAGCTATGAGGAAAAGAGCGCCCTGCATCTGCGCGGGGGCTGGGAGGCCGAGATCGAACGGCGCCTTGCCGCGCCCGAATGTGTCGGTCGCAAAGTGCGTGTCGAGGTGAGGCGCGACCCGGACGCCTTGAGCTTCATTATCAGCGACTGCGGTAGCGGCTTCGATTGGCAAGGCTATCTGAACATCGCTCCCGAGCGCGCTTACGATCCCAATGGCCGCGGCATCGCGGTTGCACGCGAGCTATGCTTCAGCAAGCTGGAGTATCAGGGTTGCGGCAATATCGTGGTCGCCACCGTATCGACGCACCTCGGGGCCAGAAAGAACGCAATGAACCAGACGCTTCCCGATTTTTCCGCACCCGTCGCCGGCGGGCTCAGGCTCAAGGTCATGGTCGTCGACGACACCGCCGTCAACCGCCAGATACTCAAGGTCTTCCTTGAACGGCTGGGCTATGAGTTTCTGGGCGCCGGCGACGGCGACGAAGCGCTGGCGATTTTCGTGCGAGAGCGGCCCGATGTCATCCTGATGGATGTGATGATGCCGCAGATCAACGGCTACGAAGCCACGCAACGCATCCGGGAGCTGTCGGGCGAGCGCTGGGTGCCGGTGATCTTCGTCTCCGCGCTGGATCGCAACGACAATCTGATCGATGGACTGGAGGCGGGTGGCGACGACTTCATGTCGAAGCCGATCAATTTCATCGTGCTTGACGCCAAACTGCGCTCCTTGAGCCGCATGGTCGAGCTGCAACGCCGTGTCGAGGCCTATCGTGAACGGCAGGAGCACGAGCATGCATTGACGCGCGAGATCGTGGAGCGCCAGATGGCGCGCCCCGGCCTGTCGGATGCCTGCGTTCAGCATTGGGTGCTGCCGGCGCAGGATTTCAGCGGCGATATCGTGGCGGCGGCGCGCGCGGGAGACGGCCGACTGTTTGCCATGCTGGCGGACGGCTGCGGCCACGGGCTGGCACCGGCAATCAGCGTGGTGCCGGTGCTCAGCATGTTCTACAGCCTGATAGAGACGGCCGCATTGCACGACCTGCCGCATCTGATCGGCGAGCTCAATCGCCAGTTGGTGGCAACCTTGCCGCGCGGGCGTTTCGTCGCGGCGGCGCTACTGTGCGTCGATCAGAAAAACCGCCTTGCGGACCTCTGGGTCGGCGGCATTCCCATGCTGTTCTGGTTAGGCGCCGACGGCCGCGTCAAGCAACGCTTTATCTCCAACCATTTGTCGCTGGGCATCGTCGATACCGACGATGAGCTCTTGAGCCTCAGCCGGGTGCATTGGCAGGTCGGGGACAGCTTTGTCGTCTGCTCGGACGGCTTGCTGGAAAGCCCCACCCTGACCGGCGAGGCGTTTGGCGCGGAACGGTTCGCGACCTTGCTTGAGTCCCGCCCCCCGGGAGTCGATCTGCTGTCGCATGTGCGCACCGGCCTGAAACAGCAGTTGGCGGACCAGGCACCGGCAGACGACATTTCGCTGCTGATCGTCCATTGCCGGGATGTCGTTTGAGCGGGTCTTGCAAGCGGCGCACTTGCCGGAGTGAATGCGCCGCGCTCGAACTCAAGCGCTACGTAGAAGCTGTTCAGCCGCCCGGAGACGCTGCAGACGGAACGCCATGCGATGGCAGGCATTCGCATGGCGCCCCGGGTGCCGTTGATCAGTCCAGCGGCTGCCAGCCGGAGTGCTCGAAATACTGGCCGTACTGGTTCAGCGCCGTCACCACGCGATGCGCACCCGCCGCCGGCTTGCCCGGTGCCTTGCCGGTCATGATGTCGGCGCCGGCCAGCATGTCGGCGATGATCAGATGCAGCACCGCGTCGGCCTTGGGGTCGAGCTTGCATTCGGCGACGATGGCGGTGACTTCGGTTTCGGTTTTTTCGCCGAGCGTCTTGTAGCCGACAGTCGACTGGCTGCCCTTGTGTATGGCCGGCACCTGTTTGGCATAGGCCGCGCGCAGGTTCTCCATGTGTTGCCGCAACGGTGCATCGCTTGCCCACTTCTTGCCGTTGTCGAGCGTAAGTTGTGCCGGCGCATGGTCGTGATGATGTGGTGGTTCGGCGGCATGCAGCGGGGGAAGCGCCAGCACGCTGAGCAAGAGCAGGGTGGGGCGTAGAAGCTTCATGGGCGGTCTCCGAAAATGGGATGCAACGAGGGATTATCGGCCAATAGCGGCGTGGCGGCCAGTCTGGCTGCGGCGGTCTTGATTCGAGTCAAGGGCGGGCGCTTCAGCCGAGCAGATAGAGATAGAGCAGCAGGACGTTTGCGGTGAGCGAGACGGCGGCAAGGAGCTTCAGGCCGAGATTCGGGTCGCGCTTCAGCAGCGGGGTCTTGCGCGGCACGCGCAAGGGGCGGTGGGCGCCGCGTTCGAGTGCGAGCATGAATTCCTCGGCCGTCTCGAAGCGATCGGTGATGTCCCGGGCCACGGCCTTCAGCAACACCGCTTCCAGCCATTCCGGGATGTCCGGACGATAGCGTACGGGCGGCACCGGGTCGCCGAAGCGCGGCTTCTGAAAGGGCTCGATCTCGCCGTAGGGATATTTGCGCGTGAGCAGCTCGTAGAGCGTGACGCCGCAGGCGTAGAGGTCGCTGGCGACGCTGGCCCCCGCGCCGGCGTAAAGCTCGGGCGCCATGTAGCTGGGCGTGCCGGGATTGTTGATCTCGTTGAAATCCTGGCCGTCGGAGGCGGCCACGCCGAGATCGAGAAGACGCAAACGTCCGTCGCTGCCGAGATGCAGATTGTCGGGCTTGATGTCGCGATGAATGATGTCGAGGCGGTGCAGCGCGGAAACGCCCTTGAGCAGGCGGATACCGAGTTCCTCGACCTCGGCAGGCGACCAGCGGCGGCCCTGCCTGAGCCAGGCGCCGAGGCTGGCGCCCTCGTGCCAGCTCATCAGGTAGTAGAGACAGGTATGTTGCGGCCAGGGGATGACCTGCGGGAAGGAGGCGTCGGTGACGCGTCGGTTCAGCCATTCCTCATGCGCCAGCGCCGCGATGTCGGCCGGATCCGAGTTTTCGCGCAGGGTTTTCAGCACGCAAGGCTGGCCGCTGGCGGCAATGTGCGCACGGTAGAGCACGGTGATGCGCGATTCGTGGAGAATTTCATCCACGACCAGCCCGTCGATTTCGTCGCCCACGCGCAGCGGCGGCGGTAGTGGCAACGAGTGCGCGCGCGCGATGGAGTCGCGCAGTTGCCCGCTCGGCACTTCCAAGACGCGCAAGACCAGCGCAGTGCAGTTGTCCTGGCTGCCGGTACTCTCGGCGATATCGGCAAGGTGCGTGGCGGCTGCCTGCGGGTCGTGGTGATGGCCGAGGATGTCGGTGATGCGCGTGTCGCCGAGCGTGTTCCAGACGCCGTCGGAGCAGAGCATGAAGACGTCGCCCACGCGCAGTTCGCCTTCGCCGTAGTCGACCGCCACGCTGGCGTCGAGGCCAATGGCGCGCGCGAGCACATTGTCGAGTTCGGGGTGGTCCCAGACGTGATCGTTGGTGAGCTTTTGCAGGTCACCGTCGCGCAGGCGGTAAAGCCGCGAGTCGCCCGCATGCGCATAGGTGTAACGGCTGCCGCGCATGACGATGGCGGTCAGCGTGGTAGCCATGCCGACGTTCTGCCGCTGCTTTTGCGCCTGCGCGTAGAGCCAGCGGTTGAGCGCCTGCAGCACCATGTCCAGCGCCTTGGGGATGGCCCAGGTGTCCGGCGTGGCGTAGTAGTCGGAGAGCAGGCCGCGCACGGTGAACTCCGAGGCTTCGCGGCCCTTGGCATGACCGCCCACGCCGTCGGCGACGGCGGCGAGCAGGCCCTTGTTCTCCAGCTCTGCGCCCTCCGGCGTGGCGAAGCCGCAATAGTCCTCGTTGCGCGGCCGCGGTCCGGTCAGCGAGGCGTAGCCGAGAACGACTGCTAGGGGCATGATGGCTTCACACGGGGGATTTGGATTGGCAAGCGGCTGACAAAGCATGCCACCAAGTCACCAAGGGCACCAAGTCGCACCAAGAAAGCCTTGAGTCCAGGTTTTCTCGGGTTTGCTCTACTTGGTGAACCTTTGTGTTCTTGGTGGCTTGGTGGCACGCTTTTGATCTGTCAGATCTTCGCCGCCGTCAGATGCGGCGCGCCCCAGGTGGTGCGCCAGCGCATCTTGACCGAGGTCAGGCCGATCAGAGCCAGCACGGCGAGCCCCGCGAAGATCATGAAGCCCGTCATGTAACTGCCGGTGACCTGGCGCGAATAGCCGAGCGAGGAGGCGAGATAGAAGCCGCCCACGCCGCCGGCCATGCCGACCAGTCCGGTCATCACGCCGATCTCCTTGCGGAAGCGCTGCGGCACGAGCTGAAACACGGCGCCGTTGCCCATGCCCAGCGCCAGCATGGCGGCGACGAAGACGGCCAGCGCCAGCCAGAAGTTCGGCATGCCGACGCCGACCAGCGCCAGCAGCGCGGCAGCGATCGCATACACCACCGACAGCGACTTGATGCCGCCGATGCGGTCGGCCAGGGCGCCGCCGAAGGGGCGGATCAGCGAGCCGGCGAACACGCAGGCCGCGGTACAATAGCCCGCCGTCTTCGGGTCGAGGTTGTACTGGGTGTTGAAGTAGATGGTCAGCGAGGACGCGAGGCCGACGAAGCCGCCGAAGGTCACCGAGTAGAAGCCCATGAACCACCACGCATCCCTGTCCTTGAGCACGGTGAGGTACTCGGCCATGCGCTTGGGCGGCGGGCATTCGGGCGCATCCTTGGCGACGATGGCGTAGAACACGCAGACGATGGCCAGCGGGATCAGACACATTCCGAACACATTGGTCCAGCCGTAGGCGGCGGCGAGGCCGGGCCCGAGCAGTGCGGCGATGGCGGTGCCGGAGTTGCCCATGCCGGCGATGCCCAGCGCCTTGCCCTGATGCTCGGGCGGATACCAGCGCGAGGCCAGCGGCAGCGCCACGGCGAAAGCGGCGCCGGCGACGCCGAGGAAGACGCCGAGCAACAGTGCCTGCGCATAGTTGTGCACGCCGAAGTGCCAGGCGACGAAGAGCGCCGCCATGACGATGAGCTGGCCGATCAGGCCGGTCATCTTGGGCTTCAGGTGATCGACCAGCATGCCCATGACGAAGCGCAGCAGCGCGCCGGCGAGCACCGGCGTGGCGACCATGAAGCCTTTCTGCGCGTGGGTGAGATCGAGATCGGCGGCGATCTGCACACCGAGCGGACCGAGGATGACCCAGACCATGAAGGCCAGATCGAAATACAGGAAGGCCGCGATCAGCGTGGGCGTGTGACCGGCTTCGAGAAAGGATGTCTTGTTCATGGTGAGCGAGCGTGAGTGGATGTCGCACAGGGTTTAGCAACCGCTGTGCCATCGTCGTGAGCGAGGCTGCATGCGTCAGCGGAAAACCCTTGAGGTCTCTGGGAATCTCCGCGTTCCTGAAAATCGGATGGAGCACGCAGGGCGGCGCTTCAGCGCGCCGGGCGCTCAGGGAATTTGTGCATTTCGGGTGCGGGTTTTTCGATGCTCGCCCCAAGTTGGGGCGATCCGAAAAATGGCGCGATGTGCTAGGGCAGGGGGAAAAGCCAGACGAATTAAGGCGCTGGGAAAACTTGCATTAATGGCACATGGATTGCTTAGCAGCTCTGCAAGACATGTCGCCGCAGAGGCGATACCGAATTGGACAGACGCAGCGAGGAAGCCCGATGGAAAAACTAAGACTGGTCATGATAGGCAACGGCATGGCAGGCTGCCGTACCCTGGAAGAGTTGTTGAAGCACGCGCCCGATCTCTATGACATCACCGTGTTCGGCGCCGAGCCGCATCCGAATTACAACCGCATCATGCTGTCGCCGGTGCTTGCCGGCGAGATGGGCGTACGCGACATCATCCTGAATCCGCTTGAGTGGTACGCCGAGCACAACATCAGCCTGCATCTCGGCAAGAAGATCGAGAAGATCGACCGCATCAATCGCAGGGTGATCGCCAGCGACGGCACCGCCGCCAAATACGATCGCCTGCTGCTCGCGACCGGCTCTTCGCCCTTCATCCTGCCCGTGCCCGGCAACGATCTGCCCGGCGTCATCGGCTATCGCGACATCGCCGACACCGACATGATGATAGAAGCGGCACGCCTGCATAAGCATGCCGTCGTCATCGGCGCCGGGCTGCTCGGCCTGGAAGCCGCGAACGGGCTTTTGCTGCGCGGCATGGATGTGACCGTCGTGCATATCGCCGGCTGGATCATGGAGCGTCAGCTCGACCAGGCCTCGGCCGACATGTTGATGGCGTCGCTCGAACAGAAGGGCATCAGGTTCAAGCTTAATGCGCAGACCGCGGAACTGGTGCAGGGCGAGAGCGGCCGCGTCTGCGCGCTGCGACTCAAGGACGGCGAAACCCTGCCTGCCGACATCGTGGTCATGGCCGCCGGCATCCGCCCCAACGCCGAACTTGCCAGGGACGCCGGCATCCACACCAATCGCGGCGTGGTGGTGAACGACACCATGCAGACCTACGATCCCCGCGTTTACGCCATCGGCGAATGCGCCGAGCATCGCGGTGTCGCCTACGGCCTGGTGGCGCCGTTGTTCGAGCAGGCCAAGGTCTGCGCCAACCATCTCGCCATGAATGGCATCGGCCGCTACTCGGGCTCCGTGACTTCGACCAAGCTCAAGGTCACCGGCATCGATGTGTTCTCAGCCGGCGAATTCATGGGCGGCGACGGCACCGAGGAAATCGTGCTGCACGATCCTTCGGGCGGCGTGTACAAGAAGCTGGTGCTCAAGGAGAACAAGCTGGTCGGCGCTGTCATGTACGGCGACACTGCCGACGGCGGATGGTACTTTCAGTTGCTCAAGGACAGGCAGAACGTCGCCGAGATGCGCGACTCGCTGATGTTCGGCGAGATGGCCCACGCCAGCCGCATCGGCGATGCCGGCCACCAGGGCAACAACAAGGCCGCGCTGATGGCCGACAGCGCCGAGGTCTGCGGTTGCAACGGCGTGTGCAAGGGCACCATCGTCAAGGCGATCAAGGAGCAGGGCCTGTTCACGCTCGACGAAGTCAAGAAGCACACCAAGGCGGCAAGTTCCTGCGGTTCCTGCACCGGCCTGGTCGAGCAGATTCTCGCCTCGACGCTGGGCGGTGCCTATCAGCATGCCAATCCGAGCGACAAGGCGGTGTGCGGCTGCACCGATCATCCGCACGGCGAAGTGCGCAAGGCGATTCGGGAGCAGCATCTGCTGTCGGTGTCGGCGGTCATGGAGGCGATGAACTGGAAGACGCCGAACGGCTGCGCCACCTGCCGCCCCGCCATCAACTACTACCTGATCTCGACCTGGCCGCACGAGGCCGTCGACGATCCGCAGTCGCGCTACATCAACGAGCGCCATCACGCCAATATCCAGAAGGACGGCACCTACTCCGTGGTGCCGCGCATGCTCGGCGGGATCACCACGCCGGACGAGCTGCGCGCCATCGCCGACGTTGCCGACAAGTACCAGGTGCCGACCGTCAAGGTCACCGGCGGCCAGCGCATCGACCTGCTCGGCGTGAAGAAGGAAGACCTGCCGAAGATGTGGGAAGACCTGTCCAGGGCCGGGATGGTCTCGGGCCACGCCTATGGCAAGAGCATCCGCACCGTGAAGACCTGCGTCGGCGCCGAGCACTGCCGCTTCGGCACGCAGAAGTCCATGAGCATGGGCGTCAAGCTGGAGACCATGCTGTTCGGCATGTATGCGCCACACAAGGTCAAGCTCGCCGTTTCGGGCTGTCCGCGCAACTGCGCCGAGGCCGGCATCAAGGACGTCGGCGTGATCGGCGTGGATTCCGGCTACGAAATCTATGTCGCCGGCAACGGCGGCATCAAGACCGAGGTGGCCGAGTTCCTGGTCAAGGTTTCCACCGACGAGGAGGTGATGGAGTATTCAGCCGCCTTCCTGCAGCTCTATCGCGAGGAGGGCTTATACCTTGAGCGCACCTGCCACTACGTCGCGCGCGTCGGCCTCGACTATGTGAAGAAGATCATTCTCGACGATGCCGAGCGTCGCAAGGAACTCTACGAGCGCATGCTGTATTCGCTGCAGGGCTTCGAAGATCCGTGGCTGCAGGCGGTCAAGGATCCGGAGATCCGCAAGCGCTACGAAATCCTCTCGGTCTGAGCCCCCCGTATCAGGAAAGAAAATTCAATGAGCACCTGGAAAACTGTTTGCGCGCTGGTCGATATTCCCGTTCTCGGCAGCCGCGTCGTGCGTTCCGCGGAAGGCGATATCGCCGTGTTCCGCAATGCCGAGGATGAAGTCTTTGCGGTGCACGACAAGTGCCCGCACAAGGGCGGGCCGCTGTCGCAGGGGATCGTGCACGGCAAGTCGGTGACCTGCCCCTTGCACAGCTGGAAGATCGGCCTCGACACGGGCGAAGCGCAGGCGCCGGATGTCGGCTGCGCCAAGCGCTACGATTGCAAGGTCGAGAGCGGCGTGGTGATGCTCAAGGTCGCTTGAGCCGCCACATCCGGCGGCGTCTCGTTCGGCGGCCGGCTTACTGCGGCGCGGGTTGCGGGGCGAGCGCTTGCCACCGCTGCAGCAGTGCGCCCAATATCAGCACGCTGCAGCAGCCCAGCGCCATCGCCAGCAGCGCAACCGGCAGCGTGGGCAAGGCAAAGTGCAGGAGTTCGCGACTCAGCGGCAGCGCGATGCCTAATCCCAGCACTACGGCGGCGGCGCCCAGAATGATCCAGAAGGATTTGTGGAGGCCGGCGAGGCTGGCTGCATTCAGCGCGTTGCTTGCGTTTATCAGCACCAGGGCCAGATTGGCCGCCATCAGGCAGATGATGGCCAGCGTCCTGGCCGCCGCCTCGCTGCTGCCCGTGCGCAGGCTCAGCCAGTAGATGAATATCGTGGCGGCCAGCGCCGCCAGGCCGTGCACGGCGCCCTTGAGCAGCAGGGGCGGACCGATGATCATGTCCGCCGCCGGGCGCGGCGGCCGGCGCATCAGGTCGCGGTCCGGCGCAATCGATTCGAAGGCGATTGAGCACAGCGGATCGATCAGCATTTCCAGCAGCGCGACGTGCACCGGCAACAGCAGCGGCGGCAACCCCATCAGCAGCGGCAGCATGGCCAGCCCGGCGATCGGCACATGGATGGCGACGATGTAGGTCATGACCTTGCGCAGATTTTCGAAGATGCGCCGGCCTGTGTGTACGCCGCCGACGATGCGGCTGAAGTCCTCGTCCAGCAGGATGATGGACGCGGCTTCGCGCGCCACGTCGGTACCGCGGGCGCCCATGGCGATGCCGATGTGCGCAGCCTTGAGCGCCGGCGCATCGTTCACGCCATCGCCGGTCATGACCACGACTTCGCCCATGGCCTTCAAGGTTTCCACCAGCCGCAGTTTCTGCGCCGGCATGATGCGCGCAAACACGCGTACCTCGCGCAGCGCCGCCATCAGGGCGGCTTCGTCCATGGCGGCGATGTCGCTGCCGGTCAGTGCGCCGGCGGCCGTGTCGATGCCGGCTTCCCGGGCAATCGCCAGTGCCGTGGCCGGATAATCGCCGGTGATCATGGCGACCTTGATGCCGGCGGCATGGGCCTGCGCCACGGCCGGCGTTACCGTGTCGCGCAGCGGGTCGGCCAGGCCGATGAGGCCCTCGAGGACGAAGGCGAAATCGTGCTGCCCATCCGGCGGGGTTTGGCTTGAGTGAGGGTGGCTGCTGCTCGCCACGGCGATCATGCGCAGGCCGCGCGCGGCGAGTTGCTGCACTTCCGTCATGAGTTGCGTCGTGGCCCGGGCATCCATGTGGCACAGATCCGCGATTGCCTCGGGCGCGCCTTTGGCCGCCACCGCAAACCCGCCGTCCTCGGTCGTCCAGGCGTGCGACATGGCCAGCAGCTGCGGCGTCAGTTCGTATTCCTGCTCCAGCATCCAGCTCGGATGGAGATGCTCGGTCGCGGCCAGGGTCCGCCGGCCCAGTTCGATCACGGCCTGGTCCATCGGATCCACGCCCTTGTGTCGCGAGGCCAGCATGGCGTATTCGAGCACGCGGTGAAAGGCTTCGGGCAAGGCTGCCGTCGAGCGGGCAATGTCGACGTTCTGCCCCTTGGCATGCAATACGCTGACGCGCATGCGGTTCTCGGTCAAGGTGCCGGTCTTGTCCACGCACAGCATGGTTGCCGCGCCCAGCGTTTCGATCGCCGCCGGATGCCGCGCCAGCACCTTGCCCTGCGCCAGCCGCCAGGCGCCGAGCGCGAGGAACACCGCCAGCGCCATCGGAAACTCCTGCGGCAGCAGCGTCATTGCGAAGGCGATCCCGGACAGCAGGCCTGCCAGCCATTCGCCGCGTTGCAGGCCGTACCAGAGCACCAGGCAGGTGCTGATGACGAGCGCCGCCAGCGAAAACCAGCGCACGAATTTTTTCACCACCTGCTGAAGCAAAGTCGCCTCCGGCGCGATTCCGGCCAGCGTCGAGCCGATCTGGCCGATCTGGCTGCGGCTGCCCGTGGTGGTGACCTCCGCCTGCCCGTGCCCGCTCACGACCAGGGTGCCGGCGAATACACCGGGCTGGTCGTCGCCGCCGGCGCCGAGTTCGCCGTGGGGTTGGCCTTCGGCCAGGGCCTGCTTGCGCACCGGCACGCTTTCGCCGGTGAGTATGGCTTCGTCCACCGTCAGTTCCGAGGCGCGTCGCAAAATCCCGTCGGCGGCGATGCGCTCGCCTTCGGCGAGCAGCAGCAGGTCGCCCGGCACCACGTCGCCGGCATTGATCTGTCGCGGCTGACCGTCGCGCATCACGCGCGCCAGCGGCGCCGAGAGCGAGCGCAAGGCATCCAGCGCATGTTCGCTGCGCCGCTCCTGCACCACGACCAGGCCGATCGAGAACAGCGCAAAGGCGGCCAGCACCATGCCTTCGCGCATGTCGCCGAGCAGCAGATAGATGCCGGCTGCGCACAGCAGGAGCAGGAACATCGGCTCGGTCAGAATGTCGACCAGGGTGCGCAGAAATCCCTTCTTCTCGCGCTGACTGAGTTCGTTAGGGCCGTACTCCCCGCGCCTGCGCGCGGCCTCGGCCTGGCTCAATCCGGATTCGTTCCACGACATAAGTACTTCCTGGAGGGCAGGGGCAATAGGGGCAATACGGCAAATCTAACCCAGCCGCCCCGGTAGCGGCTTGTTTTTCATCAAGCGGGGCCGGCCTGCGATAATGTCAGCTTGATTCGTCTTCCCGGTTCCCAGCATGTCCCAGTTCAACGCCCGTCTCGCCAAGCCTCTGACCCAGGTGGAGTTCAGCGAGCTCGACCGCTTTCTCGCTTCCGACCTGACCTCCGAGCACGCCATGATGGTGGATACGCTGGACGGCTTCCTCACCGCCGTTGCGCTTGGTCCCGTCGATATTCCGGTGCCGCAATGGTTGCCGCGCGTGTGGGGGCCCGAGGACAAGGATGTGCCGCGCTTCCGCAACGAGGAGCAGGCCGACCGGATTCTCGCGCTGATCGTGCGTCAGTTGAACGGCATCCTGCGCACGCTGCAACTGGATATTGAAAACTACGCGCCGATTGTCGATGTCGTCACGCAGGACGGCGTGGACTATGAAGATGCGGAGATGTGGGCCTTCGGCTTCATGGCCGGCATCAATCTGGCGCGCACGGCCTGGCAGCCGGTGTTCGAGCAGCCGGGCGTGCTGGAAACGCTGAAGCCGGTTTTCCTGCTCAGCGCGAAAAACCTCACCGAAGAACAGAAGCAGCTGGTCGCCACGCCGCAGCAGCGCGCCGCGCTGGCGGCACAACTGCCGGCCATGGTCGCGGTGCTCTACAAATTCTGGCAACCCTTCCGCAAGGCCGAGGCCCCGGCGCCGGTGCGCGTCGAGGCGCAAGTCGGTCGCAACGATCCCTGTCCCTGCGGCAGCGGCAAGAAATACAAGAAGTGCTGCGGCAGCGCCGCCTAGCCGTCCAGCGCATAGGGCCGACGCAATGTCGGCCAATTCCTATTTCGTCGCTTGCGTCGCCCCGGCATACTCGGAACATGTTTTCCCGTTTGCCGAACAACGAGCGATGGATCAAGCCAGCCAGTTTCTAGAGGGCGCCAAGGATCCGCATGTCGTGCTGTTTCTCACGCTTCTTCTGGCGTGGTTCGCCGGCGTCCTGATCCATCATTTGGGCCGCACGGTGCTGATGCGTCTCACCGTGCATCTGCCGACGGTGCATCACACGCTCGGCTACATCGACCGCAGCGCCGCCTATGCGGTGCCGCTGCTGCTGGTGCAGGCCGTGCTGCGCGCCGCGCCCGACGATTTGCGCGGCGTGGTGCCTCTGCAGCATTTGAGCGCCGTGCTGTTCATCCTCGCCATGACCTGGTTGCTGGTCAATGCGGCGCGCGGCGTTGGCGATGCCATCGAGCTGCGGCATCCGATCGACGTCGCCGACAATCTGGCCGCCCGCGCCATACGCACGCAGACGCGGGTGCTGGTGCGTACGACGATGGTCGTGATTCTCGTCGTGGGGCTGGCGGCGGTGCTGATGACTTTTCCCTCGGTGCGGGCCGTCGGCGCCAGCCTGCTCGCTTCCGCCGGGGTGGTCGGCCTGGCCATCGGCATGGCGGCCAAGCCCGTGCTCGGCAACCTGATCGCCGGCATCCAGATCGCCCTGACCCAGCCGATACGCATCGACGACGTGCTGATCATCGAGGGAGAGTGGGGGCGCGTCGAGGAAATCACCGGCAGCTACGTCGTGCTGCGCATATGGGATCGGCGCCGCATGGTGATCCCGCTGCAATGGTTTATCGAACATCCGTTCCAGAACTGGACGCGCAACAGTGCCGACCTGATCGGCTCGGTTCTGTGGTGGGTGGACTACGGCTTGCCGCTGGCGCCGGTCCAGGCCGAGGTTCGCCGTCTTTGCGAGGAGGCGCCGCAATGGTGGGACGGCGAGGTGGTGGTCGTGCAGGTGGTGGATGTCAGCGAGCGCTCGATGCAGTTGCGGGCCTTGATGACGGCGCGCAATTCCGGCGATGCCTTTGATCTGCGCTGCCATGTGCGTGCCGGCGTGATCGACTTCATCCGGCGCGAATATCCGCAATACCTGCCGCGGCTGCGCGCCGACTTCGACGCGCCGCATGCGGCCGCCGATGCTTCGGCAACAGCCATGTCGCCCCCGCCGGCCTGAGCCCCGTTTATTTTCCGGCCGGCACTGACGCAGGTGCAGGCGCCGGCGTTGGCGCCAGAACGGGCGTGGCGAACAGCGGTTGCAGCGCGATGCGCAGACCGGCGGACAGGTCGGCATCGCTCCAGGTCATCGGCTTGTTCACGAACTCCTGAATGTCGTCCATGCTGTACTGCGGGGGCAGGAGCGTGCCCCCGTAGTTCTTGAAGGCAAGGCTGCCGTCGGGCTGTATTCCCGCCACTTCGGCCGATATGCCGTAGCTGCGTTGGGCCTTCGCGCTACGCGTAGAGGGTTCGGCCGCCGCGATCCGGCGACCGTCCCATTCGACCTGGCCGTCGATGATTTCGGCCGGCCTGACGACCAGCCGGGAATCGAGCAACATGGCGCAGCCGCTTGCCTCGCAGGTCTTGCGCAGCAGATTGCCCAGCGCTTCCCGATATTCCTTGTCCTTGAAGTGGCCCTCCGCATCGAGTACGCCGCCCACCGCCGCAGCCTCCTGGTTCCATTGCGCAACATAGTCGTCCTTCTTCAGCACCGTGACCTTGTAGCCGGCCGCGCTGAGCTGCTTCTGCAACTGTTTTTGCAACAGCTCCGCGCCCTCGCGCAATTCGTCGAACTGCGTCTCCTGCGGCGGCAGCAGCGTGAGGCTGGCGCCGGGCGGCGGCGCATCGAAGGTGTCGGCGCGGTAGGCGTCGGGAGCTTGCGGCGGTGGCGCGGTGGTGGCGCAGGCGCAGAGCAGAAGCGGGAGGATCAGAAAAGGGAAACGCATGGTCATGAAGGCACCTGAATGGCTCGGCCGCAAGTATGCATTCAAAAGTGCCTTGCCACGCGCCCGGCCGGGCCTGGCGCCGCGCCGCCGCCGGCGGGCCGTCTGCAACGATTGGACTTGCCACCGCAAGCGTCCCGATCTATCCGCACCGGGCGGCTGCGATGGCGGCGATGTCGATCTTCTTCATGCCCATCATCGCCTCGAAGTCGCGCCTGGCGGCGGCGCGATCCGGATCGGTAAAGGCCTCGGTGAGCGCGCGCGGCGTGATCTGCCATGAAATGCCCCATTTGCCCTTGCACCAGCCGCATTCGCTCTCCCGTCGGGCTCAGCCCGGAATGTCCGGTTCGACAAGGGTGGCGAGTTGCGCCAGCGATTCCTGCCAGCCAAGGTAGCACATCTCCGTCGGAATCTGCTCGGGAATGCCACTCTGCTCGATATGGATCTCCGTGCCGCAGGCGACGGGCTTGAGCGTTACGCTGACAGTCATTTCGCCCGGCAGCTTTGGATCGTCGAACTTGTCGGTGTACCGGACCAGTTCGAACGGGACGAGCTTGAGATATTCGCCGCCGAAGGCGTTCGAGTGGCCGCTGCCGAAATTGCTGAAGGACATGCGGAAGGTGCCGCCAACCTTGGCTTCGAATTGATGCACGGTGCAGGTGAAGCCATAGGGCGGCAGCCACTTGGCCAGCGCGGCGGGCTCGGTGAAGGCACGATAGATTTTTTCGGGCGTGCTGCGCAGCACGCGATGGAGGCGAACGGTTCCGGTAGTCATGTTGGGACTCCTTGTAGTCGATGAAGAATGAACTTCAGTCCTGCAATGCGGTGCGGTCCATTGAATGGATCCTTGTTGTCGTTTTACTGCGGCTTGCCGCCTGGCTCCATGTACATGACTTCCCACTGGTGGCCGTCGAGGTCGGCGAAACCATGTCCGTACATGAAGCCGTGGTCCTGCGGTTCGCTGGTGACGCTGGCGCCGGCCTGATAGGCCTTCTCGACCATGCTGTCCACTGCGGCGCGGCTTGCGGCCGACAGACAGAGCAGCACTTCGGTGCCTTGCCTGGCGTCGATCACCGGTTTCTTGGTGAAGGTGGCGAAGAATTTCTCGGTCAGCAGCATCACGTAGATGTGTTCGCTGACGATCATGCAGGCGCCGTCGTCGTTTGAGAAGTCGGGATTGAAGCTGTAGCCGAGCGCGTCGAAGAACTTGCGCGAGGCGGGTAGGTCCCGGACGGGAAGGTTGATGAAGATCTGCTGCTGGGTCATTGCGGTTTTCCTTATTTTGTTTCGGCGATGCGCTTGAGGTTGGCGAGGCCGGCTTCGAAGTCCTTGCCGATCATGGCGTCCATGCTGAAGAAGAGCGACATCAGCTTGGAGACGAAAGGTGCCGGGCCGAGCATGGCCCAGGTCACGGTGGTGCCGTCGCCCTCCGGCTTCAACGTGAAGGCCGCGGTGTTGTGCGCCTCGAAGGGTTCCTTGAAGTCGAGCTGGATCAGCACGCTCTCGGGTGGCGTGACATTGACGATTTCCATGCGCCCCACGCCGACCTTGTCGTTACCGCTCCAGGCATAGACGGCGCCCTTGCCGCTGGCGGCGCCGCTGTAAGTGCGCTGCATGGCCGGGTCGAGCTTTTCGTAAGGCGACCAGGCGGTGAAGGCATGCAGGTCGTTAAGCAGCGGAAAGACTCTTTCCGGCGGTGCCTGGATGCGGATCGAACGCTTGACGCGGAACTCGTCCGGCTTCATGGCGGCGGCGATGAGCAAGCCGACAATGATGCCGAGGGCGAGCAGCGAGATCTTCTTGAACATGGAGACTCCGTTCAGTGGTGCGGTGCAATGAAATGGGCGAGGCGATCCAGGCTCTCGGTCCAGCCGACTACGTAGCCGCCCTGCGCCGCGGCGGTCTTGGCGGCGGGATTGGGCATGCGCGTATTGATGGTCAGACGCGTCTTGCCGTTCTCTTCCTCCGCGAAATCCACCGTCACCATGGCGTACGGCGGCAGGCCGGCGCCGCAGGCGTGGCCGTCCTCGGCGATGCCGCTGAAGCGGATGCGCGCCGGCGCGACGATCTCCTCATAGGTGCCGCGGCAGGGATAGTCCTTGCCATCGGGGCCGGTCATGCTGAGGAAGAAGCTGCCGCCGACGCGCAGGTCGAGCGCGCATTCGGTGTTCTCGAAGCCGTGCGGCCCCCACCACGCCATGACATGGCGCGGATCGGTCCAGGCCTTGAACACCAGCTCGCGTGGCGCATCAAAGACGCGCGAGATCACGATTTCGTGATCGGACGGGTGGGCCACGAAGGTCGGAAGTTTCTGGTCCATGTCGGTTCAGGCCTGCATCGGCTTTTCGACGATGACCATCCACGGCACGCCGAACTTGTCCGAGAACATGCCGAAGGTCTTGGCGAAGAAGGTTTCCATCAGCGGCATGTTGACCTGGCCGCCGGCGGAGAGCTCCTTGAATACGCGCTCGGCTTCGGGCACCGTATCCAGCGCGACGGTCAGCGCGAAGCCGTGGAAGCCCTTGCTCTCGCCGATCTTCATGTGCAGATGCATGATCTTGTTCTCGAAGCCGGGGGGCAGCATGCCTTCGGGGTGCTGATCGGGCGAGTCCTTGAAGCGCATCGAGAACAGGACTTCGGCACCCAGCACTTTTTTGTACAGCTCGACCGCTTCTTCGCAGCGACCGTCGAATTGCAGATAGGGTTCTACTTTTTTCATGTCGATCTCCTTGGGGTTGGGGCTTGCGGGGGACTGCAGATGGCGGGTGCAGGACGGAGGGTGCTGCAAGTTGTCGTGGATCCGTCGCAGTAGACGGCGGGT
>JAGWTC010000038.1 GCA_028869135.1 Rhodocyclaceae bacterium | reverse complement strand
CCTGTCAACGCGCCTAAATTACCGACTGAGCGCAAGCTTCGCATCAATATCTATGCGAACCTCAGAAAGTATGTCCAGCAGTTCGTCTTGCGGTTTGTTAGTGGCTGTATGTAAACATAAGGTGTCATCTCGTTGCTTTATCACCTCTCGCAACTCGATCTCACAAAGCTGGGCGATTGACTCAATGACGGAGTCAATTTCGGAATACCCTGTATTCAGTCTCACCGATGAGAGCAGTTCCAAAGTCAACTCGGCCCCAAGCATCAAATCGCCCGTCACCCAACTGTTGACCGTAAATAGCGAGATAGGCAAACCCTTCGCGTCAAAGCCGATGGCAAGCAGATGCCGTGTTGACGAATGGGAGGGCGAGTTGCCGCATAACTTGGCGAAGGCGCGCTCCGATCTTGAATTCAGCCTTCTACCCCACAGAGGTCTTCGCGCGAACAGATGGACGTGCCCATGCTCCACCGCGCCTGGTCGATCCTCGGGGCTGTGCGAGTGGTAGAACCACTGGTAGTTGCTGGCAAGGTCGATGGCATCGTCTTCCGGGTAGTGCGCCCACTGCCGAGGGGGCGCGCCCGCCAGCAACCGACCCAGCAGGTGCTCGCCACGCCCGGCCAGCCCCGCATAGGTTTCCAGCAGGCGCAGCCTGGCCACCGCCACACGGTTGTCGTGCTGGAGCGAGCGTGGCTGCACCTTTTTCATGATGTTCAGTTCTTCGGTGCGCACTTCGGGCCGCATTTCGGCGCGCACTTGCTGGTCCCGCATTGGGCAGCCTTCTTGACCGGGTGCTTCTTAGCGTGGCATTTCGGTGCGCACTTAGCACCGCATTTCGCCATGGCGGCGGGGGCACACTTCACCGCCATCGCCTCATCTTGAGCTGCTGCGGGTAGCGACAGGGTGGCGGCGGTCAAGGCGGCCAGCGAGGCCAGTTTCAGTTGGGTTTTCATACGACTCTCCTTGGTAGAGGGATGGTTGAGGACTGTCCTCGCTTGCTAAGAGGCAGCATGACCACATTCGGATTCGCGATCTGAGAAAAAACTTTTTCCGCCCGCGAACCGTTTTGGCCCCCCGCCGCCTCTTGGTTGGCAACCACGTGAAAGGAGGCTTCCCATGAAAATCGACTCGACTGCCCGGCGCGTACTTATTGCCACCGGGCTCGCCTTGGCTGCAACCATAGCGTTCGCTGATACCAATCCGGGCGCGGCCACTGTTCGCCCACCTGGCTACAAACCCTTGAAGGGCAATCCCGAGGCGGGGAAATCGCTGTTCGACGACACGAAGCTCTCCACTAACGGGATGACGTGTGCTTCCTGCCACGCCAACCATGGCGCTTTCTCGGCCAGCTTTGCCAAGCCATATCCTCACACGGTGGTCATGGCCCGAGACCAACTCGGCCGCAAGAGCGTGTACCTAGATGAGATGGTGCAGGCCTGCATGGTCATGCCTATGGCCGCCAAGCCTCTACCCTGGAACTCCAAGGAGTTGGCTGACCTGACCGCTTACGTTGCCGAGCTGCAAAAGACCTTCAAGCCTGCCCATTGATGCACTATCCCCGATCACCCCATCTCAAGGAGAACTCCATGAAACGATCCGCCATCCTCGCTGCTGCACTTGCGCTGTTGGCCACCGTTGCGGCCGCCGCTGAGCCCAAACCCTTCACCCAGCAAGACTTCGACAAGTTGGCCCATGACGGCAAGCCGGTTGTGGTACATGTATCTGCCACATGGTGCCCTACCTGCAAGGCCCAGAAGCCGATTGTCGAGAATCTGTCCAAGCAGCCTGCCTACAAAGATGTGGCGATCCTGACAGTGGACTTCGATACCGACAAGTCCATCCTTAAACAATTCAAGGTGAATATGCAAAGCACCTTGATCGCCTTCAAGGGTGGCAAGGAAACAGGACGTTCGGTCGGGGACACCACGCCTGCCGGCATCGAGGGACTCTTCAAGAAGGCGGCCAACTGATGGAGTTCGGGCTTGGCTCCTATGGCTTCGGTCTGCTGGCCGGGCTACTCTCCACCTTATCGCCCTGCGTGCTGCCCATCCTGCCGATTCTATTGGGATCGGCCACGGCGGCACATCCCCGTGCGCCACTGGCCTTGGCCGGTGGCTTGGCCCTTTCATATGCCGCCCTCGGAACGACGATCGCATGGGCGGGCTCGGCCGTCGGTATTGATGCTGCGACCTTCCGAAATGTCGGTGCCGCGATCCTGGGAGCGCTCGGCCTTGTGTTGATGTCTGCCAGTCTTCAGCGGCGTTTCGCCTCGGCGACCTCCGGCATCGGGGATACGGGCAACAACTTCATCTCCCGGCTCAATCTGGCTGGCCTCAGAGGACAGTTCGCCATCGGCCTGGCCTTGGGCGTGGTGTGGAGTCCCTGCGTAGGTCCGACGCTCGGCGCCGCCGTGGTGTTGGCCAGCCAGGGATCGCACCTACCGCAGGTCGCCTTGCTCATGGGCATCTTCGGCATTGGCGCGGCCATACCGGTCGTTAGCCTCGCCTACCTCTCGCGTGCCGCCATGATGAAGGTACGCGGCAAACTGATGCAGGCCGGAAAAACCGGAAAGATCGTGCTGGGGGCCATCATGGTGGCCATTGCGGTATTGATCCTCACCGGAGCCGACAAGCCGCTGGAAGCCTGGCTGGTCGATATATCTCCGGCTTGGCTGACTGCATTGACAACGCGCTTTTAATGCGGCGTCATACTGTTGGCCGCACGAAGATTTTTTGGCGGCTGCGAACCGTTTTGCTGGCTCGATTCCTCTTAGTAAGTGAGGGATATCCTCGAACTCGCAATCGGCAAAGGAGATTGAAATGTTCTACGTAAAGAATGTCCCCAACTGGGAACGTATCCTGCGTATCGTCATGGCTGTGGTGACGCTCGTATTCGCCATCATGAACTGGCACACATCAAACCTGGCCGTCGGTGCTGGCATCATGGGGGCCATACTGGCCATGACCGGCTTGGTAGGTTTCTGCCCCATGTGCGCCATGGTGGGCCGCAAGCTCGATGAAGGGCACTGAACCATGGCGGCCAGCGTGATCGAACGGGAGAATCTCATCCTGGCGGCCCAGACGGGCGACCAGGTAGCGATCTCCCGTTTGCTCGCGGTCTGTCAGGCGGATGCCCGACGCTATGCGCGCAGGCACTGCCACGCGAGCGACGTTGATGACGCCGTGCAGGAATCGCTGCTGATTATTTCGCGCAAAGTCACAAGCCTGAAAGCCGTAATGGCGTTCTCCTCCTGGCTGTTCACCGTCATCAAGCGCGAGTGTCGCAAGCTCGAACGCTCGATGTTCAGGCATGAACCGCTGGAAGACGAGGTGGCGGAGCAGCAGTTGGCCTGCCGCACTGATGAGGCCTTGAGAATAGACCTAGCACATGCGCTCGAATCATTGCCAGCACACTATCTCGAAGTCGTGCTGCTGCGGGATTTTGAAGAACTGACGATCGCAGAAATCGCCGAGCGTCTCGGCGAGCAGGCTGGTGCGGTCAAGAGTCGGCTGCACCGTGCTCGTGAACTCGTACGGGAATATCTACTAAGTCCAAGCAATTCTTGCTGAATAACAATTATTCAGTTTAATCCGCGATGAGGACAGTTTAACCGCCGTTCTCAGAATCACGGCCACTTAGCTAGGAGGATTTCTCAATCTAGCACTATCTGATGTTTGCATTACTGATTGCAGCCACCTCGCTGTACCTGGATTGGCGGACAAGGCAATGACCCATAGGAGCAGAATACACAGCAATCACCCGGCTTGGGGCGCAACAAGGTGTGGCAGGCGGGGCACTCCTGATAGAACTGGCAGGCATCCGTCGGCATCGTTTGACACCAAGAGGAACCGCATTGCGGGCAAGTCAACACGGACTCAAGGATTGGGGCGTTCATTGTTGGCATCCATTGATGCAAGATCGGTTCACTGCTTGACGCTGGCCGGATATCCGCCGCACAGACGGTGGAGCGGGCGAGCATTTATAGAGAAAATGGCACGGGTTGCCCGCTGACAACCCGTACCGCAGGTCGGCCACTGTGACTGACTTTCAGGGTAGCCTGAGCTCTTTATCGCACTACGCGCGCTGAATTGCCATTGCCTTCGATGCGCACTTTTTCACCTACACGCAGGTCCGACGCCGGTTGCGTGATGCCAACCGTTGTACCGTCGCTCAGGTGAACAAAGATATGCTGAGCCGTCTGTTTCTTTGTCTTGGATTCGACCGCGGTGCCGGCAAAGCCGCCTGCTGCTGCGCCGGCCACAGTTGCCACAGTACGCCCGTTGCCTGCCCCGATCTGGTTGCCGAGCAGCCCACCCGCAACCGCTCCAATGACGGTACCCCAGCCCAAATTCTTGTCGCCATCAACTTCGACCGTATCGATACGGGTAATCTGACCATATCGGACTGCTGTCTCTCCACCGAACGGATTCGTCGCACATGCGCCTAGCGTCAGCGCGATCATCAAGGCAATTGCATAGTTTCTGATCGACATCGCTCAATCTCCTCTCTTCCGTTTCGGGACAAAAGCATCCTGCTTACCTGCGGTATAGAACACTTGGCGCATCAAGGCCATTAGGACTTGCCGGAAATGCAGCCTTCAGGCTGTTGCGGCTTCCGACAAGGGGCTTGGGACCTGGGGTACGGCTTTATAATGGCACTTGATCAATAAACCTTTCTGACGGACAAAAATGATCCTCGGCATCGACGTGGGGGGAACCCACACCGATTCCGTTCTCATGCAGAACGGAAAAATCCTCCGCAAATCCAAGGTCATGACGGACAAGAGCGATCTGCTCAAGTCGGTCATGAATGCGACTCAAGCCGTTACAACGCCCGAAGACATCAAGCAGCTGCGCCGCATCGTGCTGAGCACGACGATGACGACCAATGCCGTCGCCCAGCACCAGCTCGACCCGGTCGGGTTGATCGTCATGAGCGGCCCGGGCGTGGCCCACGGCGAATTGCCGCTGCACGACCAGGCAAAGTTCGTGAAGGGCTACATGAATCACCGCGGCGTCGAAGCCGAGGGCGTGGACGAAGACGAGATCCTGGCGCTGAAGCAGGAATTCGCCAAGCAAGGCGTCAAGCACTTCGGCGTCGTCGGCAAGTTCTCGACGCGCAGCCCGGCGCACGAGAAGGCCGTGCAGGCGCTGCTCGACGACCACGCCGGCCACGTGACCATGGGCCATCAGCTTTCGGGCGAACTGAGCTTTCCGCGTCGCATCTCGACCGCCTATCTGAACGAGGCGGTCTGGCGCCTGCATAGCCAGATGGCCGATCAGCTGCAGAGCTATCTCAAGCAGCTGGGGACGGCGGTCCCGCTCTACATCCTCAAGGCCGACGGCGGCACCATCGATGTCGAAGCTTCGCGGCACTACCCGGTACAGACCATTCTGTCCGGGCCGGCCGCGACCATCATGGGCGTGCTGCCCTATGTGCCGACCAGCCACGACTCGGTTTCCATCGACGTCGGCGGCACCACCACCGACATCGCCTTGTTCGCCGACGGCGCTCCGCTGCTCGAACCCAAGGGCGTGCAGATCGAGGAGCACAAGACGCTGATCCGCGGCCTGCTCACCCACTCCATCGCCATCGGCGGCGACAGCCATGTGCGCGTGGAAAACGGCCAGCTCCTGATCGGCCCCGAACGCAAGGGCTCGGCCATGGCCTTCGACGGCCCGGTCCCGACGCCGACCGACGCGATGATCGTGCTCGGCCTCGCCAATATCGGCAATAAGGAAAAGGCAATAGCCGCAATCGAGTCCGTCGCCAGGGACTTCGGCAAGACGACCGAAGAGACGGCGCAAGCCATCATGGACCTGGCTTGCGAAACCATCGCCGCCAAGGTGCGCAGCATGATCGCCGAGGTCAATGCGAAACCCGTCTACACCATCCATGAGATGCTCGAAGGCAAGGTGCTCGGCCCCAGCGACGCCATCGTCGTCGGCGGTCCGGCGCCCTATATGGCCGCGCAAATCGGCAAGCTCCTGAAGATGAATCCCATCGTGCCCGGCGACTCGGACGTGATCAACGCCAGCGGCGCCGCCATGGCGCGCACCACGGTCGAGCTCACCTTGATGGCCGACACCGAAGAGCGCCTCATGTCGGTGGCCGAGGAAGGCGTGCTGACCGATATCCCGCGCGGCTTCACCATGGACGACCTGATCGAAATCGGTCGCGAGAAGCTTGAAAACGTGGCGCGCATCGCCGGCGCTCCCGAAGAGGATATCGAAATCGAAGTGGCCGACAGCCAGAGCTTCAACGTCATCCGCGGCACCGCCACCACGGGCAAGAACTTCCGCGTCCGCCTGCAGATCAAGCCCGGACTAAGCAAACAAGCCGGCAAGCACGCAGCCAATTAATCAGAGAGACCGACCATGAAAAAGAAAACCGGACTCGTCTTCTTCCCCGCTTTCGACTACGCCATCTCGCCGACCCATCCGGAGCGCGAGGAACGTCTGCTCTATACCCAGGACCAGGTCAACGAAGAAGGCCTGCTCGACTTCGACAATATCTTCGAATTCAAGCCTGACCTGTGCACGCCCGAGGACATCAACCGCGTGCATTTCTGCGTGCCCGGCATTGACGAACTCGTGCATGCCTCGCACCTGATCTCGGTCGGCGGCACGCTGACCGCCGCCGACAAGGTAATGACCAAGGAAGTCGACAACGCCTTCGCCCTGGTTCGCCCCTGCGGCCACCACTCGATGCGCGTCGTGCACGGCACGCGCGGCTTCTGCACGCTGAACATGGAAGCCATCATGGTCGAGTACATCCGCGAGAAGTACGGCGAGAGCCATGGCATCAAGAAGATCGCCATCGTCGATACCGACTGTCACCATGGCGACGGCTCGCAGGACATCTTCTGGCACGATCCGAACACCCTCTTCATCTCCATGCACCAGGACGGCCGCACCCTGTATCCGGGTTCGGGATTCCCCGACGAGCTGGGCGGGCCGAACGCCTTCGGCACCACGATCAACCTGCCGATGCCGCCGAACACCTGTGAGGAAGGTTTCCTCTATGTTCTCGACGAGATCGTGATGCCCATCCTCGCCGACTTCAAGCCCGACCTGATCATCAACTCGGCCGGTCAGGACAATCACTATTCCGATCCGATCACCAATATGAAGTTCACCGCGCACGGCTACGCGGTGCTGAACGACCGCTTGAAGCCGGACATCGCCGTGCTCGAAGGCGGCTATTCGATCGAGAGCGCCCTGCCCTACATCAACACCGGCATCATCCTGGCGATGGCCGGCCGCGACTATTCGCAGATCCGCGAGCCCGACTACGATGCGGAAGACCAGATTCAGGATCCGCGCATCACGGATTACCTGAAGCGCCTCAAGGAAGTCACCTTCAATCACTGGGAAAACCGCGAAGCGCTGCGCAGCCAGGTCTATCCCGACCAGTCCTTCCACACCCGCGAGAACAGCATCTATTACGACACGGCGGGTATCCGCGAGTCCCAGGTCGAAACGGTGCGCACCTGCAGCGACTGCGGCGGTGCCGTGACCATAGAGTCGCGCAACGAGTCGCGCCCCAAGCGGCCGATCTTCGCCGTGCAGATCCCGCGCTTCTGCTGTGATGCCTGCCGCGACTGGGCCGAGGAGCAGTACGCGGCGGCCGACAAATACACGTACGAACAGGTGTTTCTGCAGGACAAGGATAACGATCTGTATCTCGAAAAATAAGCCGCCATGCGCAAGTATCTCGTCCCTTTCCTGATCACGACGCTCCTGGCGGCGCTTGGCGCCTACCTGAACAATGCGTATCAGAAATACAAGCGCGACGAGATCAAGCTGGAAAGGGTCGAGACCGAACATCAGCAACAGCAGCAGTTCGGCAAGGCGCACATCGGCGACGAGCGCAAGCCGCTCAGTCGCGACAGCCGGGACAGGCCGGAGCGCTAAGCGTCACCGCCCTGCCCCCAAAAGGCGGCATAAAAAAACAGCGGCCCGGTCCCTCGTACGACATTCGAGGGCCGGGCCGCTGCTTTGCAAACGCTTAGCGCGTAGAGAGGCTTTCCTTCAGAAGCGCCTTTTCACGCTTCAAGAGACGGAGTGCAAAGGCCGACAGATACAGCGTTCCGATCGCAAACACGATATCGCCGGGGACGCGCAGCCAGACCAGGAAGGTCATCACCGGCGAGTGAACGATCTCGGGCGAACGCGCATACCAGAGCCCCTGGCTGATACTGGCCCAGGCCTGGTAGATGCCGGCGGGTACCAGGGACATGAACACCATCATGGCGAGGCCGATATTGAGCGCCCAGAAGGACTTGGCGATCAGCGCATCGTTCCACTGGGCGCGCGGCGACAGCCCGCGCAGGCAGAACAGCAAGAGACCGATACCGAGCATGCCATAGACACCGAACAGCGCAGCGTGACCGTGGGCAGCCGTCATGTTGAGCCCTTGCAGGTAGTACAGCGCGATCGGAGGGTTGATGGTGAAACCCAGGAGGCCGGCACCGACCATATTCCAGAAGCCGACCGCAATGAAGCAGTAAATCGGCCAGCGATAGGCGGCCAGCCATGCCGCCGAATTGGCGCGCTTGTAGTTCTTCCAGGCTTCGAAGCCGATCATGGCCAGCGGCACCACTTCCAGCGCGGAGAACACCGCGCCGACGGCGATCACCGAAGTCGGCGAGCCGGTGAAGTAGAGATGATGCAGGGTGCCGAGGATGCCGCCGAACAGAAACACAATGGTTTCCAGCACGATGGCGCTATTGGCAGTGGAGGCACGGATCAGGCCGAGGCGCGTGAAGATCAGCGCGATCACGGCGGTGGCGAACACTTCGAAGAAGCCCTCGACCCACAGATGCACCAACCACCAGCGCCAGTATTCGATCATCGAATAATGAGTCTTCTGGCCCCACATCAGCGAGCTCGCGTAGAAGCCGCCGATACACGCTGCCGACAGGAAGACCATGGCGATCAGGCCGCGGCTTTCGTTCGGCGTCTTCAGCGCCGGCCACAGGCCGCGCCCCATCAGCAGCAGCCAGAACAGCAGGCCGATGAAGAGCAGGTATTGCCAGACGCGGCCCATGCTGGTGAATTCGAGACCCTGATTGCCGAGCCAGAAGGCAAAGTCAGTACCCAGACGTTGCTGTGAACCGATCCAGCCGCAGGCGATGGAACCGACCACAATCACGAGCAAGGCGTAGAACAGCACGTCCACGCCGAGCTTCTGGAAGCGCGGCTCCTTGCCGGTCAGGGCCGGTGCGATGTAGAGGCCGGTCGCCAGCCATGCCGTCGCAATCCAGAGCACGCCGAGCTGAGTGTGGATGGTGCGGCTCACGGTGTAAGGCAGGACTTCGGCCAGCGGGATGCCGAAGAAGTTCTGCCCTTCGACCGCGTAGTGGGCGGTAATCGCGCCCAGCCCGACCTGTGCCAGCAGAAGCCCGATCACGACGTAGAAGTACTTGCGCGTGGCCTTCATCGACGGGGTGGGCTTCAGGTCGAACAGCGGATCGGCCTTGAGCGGCGCCGGATCGGCCTCCTCATGTTCGCGCGAATGCCACAGGATCATCGCGGCGATGCCGGCGATCAGCAGAATCACGCTGGCGATCGACCATATGCCGTTGCCTGCGGTCGGAGTGTTGCCGACCAGCGGCTCATGCGGCCAGTTGCTGGTGTAGGAGAGACCGTGCTCGCCGGGGCGGTCGGTGGCGGCGGACCATGCCGACCAGAAGAAGAAGGCCGGCAGTGCCTGCAGATCGTCGGCGTTGCGCAGCGTTTCTGCGACCATGGCGTATTGCTCGCGCAGTTCCGCCTTGCTCGGATCGTTGCCGAACACGCCGCTGTAATGCGCGGCCAGCGAACGGATCGCCTCTCCGCGCTCATTGCTAACCACCAGTGTGTCGCTGCTCTTGTCGTAGCGGTTGAGGCGCATCTCGTCCTTGACCAGCGCGTCGAGCGAGCCCTGCTCGCTGCGTTCAAGCGTGGCGTAGGCGGTGTGGTAGCGCTGCTGCGCGATGACGTCGCGCAGGGCCAGCACTTCGCGATGCAGCCAATCGGCCGACCAGTCCGGGGCGACATAGCTGCCGTGCCCCCAAACCGAACCGAGCTGCTGCCCGCCGGCCGAGAACCAGGCCTGCTGCCCGCGCTGGATCTGCGCGCCGGTGTACAGCACGGTGCCGTTTTCCTGAACGATCCTGGCTGGAATCGGCGGCGCGGCCAGATAGATTTCACGGCCCATCCATCCGAGCACCCCGAAGGAGCACAGGAAGATCAGGCCCAGCCAGCGCCATAATCTGCGTGATGTGTTCATAACTTCCTCACTTGCTTTCACTGGCACGTCGCCAATAGATGTATTTTTTATACATCTTTATCGGACGTCAATCGGCGATTGCGAGGAGGAAGCGCTTTCTGCGGATTAAATGATCTGCGTCAATTTTTCCGGCGCAGTAGCAAAATGGCGACGCTCAGCGCGAACAGCCCCAGCGCGGCGGCATTGCCCAGCGCAGCCCAGAGCCTGAGCGGAAAGTTGTCCAGCAGGCCGGCTGCGAAGCGCAGCGCCAGGCTCAGATGCAGCAACGCCAGGGGCGCATACAGCACCGGGTGGTAAGGGAGCTTGAGCTTGGTGACGGCGGGCAGGACGATAGGCGCGTGGCCGAAAACCATGGCGAAAACAAAGCCGATCAGCAGCGCATGCAGCACCGCGTCGCGCGCCGGCGCAGTCAGACCGAGCTGCCCGCACAGTTGCAGCAGCGCGCCGGCGATCAGCCACAGATAGCCGCTGCCGATGCAGACGGCAATAAAGCGTGGCAGGCCGCTCTGGCGCAGCGTGCGGCGCACGATGTCGTAGCGCAGCAGCCAGGCGGCAAGGCCCAGCAGTGCCAGCGGAAACAGCAGCGGCCAGATATCGTTGCCGACCACGCCGACGACCTGCACTCCCATCAGCAGCGCGAACAGCCGGCGCGCCCGGACCGGCGTGTTGAGGAAGCGCGACAGCTCCAGGCGTTCGCCGGCAATGGTGAGGATCAGAAAGGACTGCCAGGCCGTGACGGCCGGCGCGACGAAGCCCTGGTTCAGCCAGAGCAGGTTTCCATACAGCCACATGGCGCTCGCCACCGCCAGCGCGAAGAGATGCAATACCTTCTGTTGCACGCACAGGCGCAGGCTGCCCGCGAGCAGCACCACGGAGGCGGCGATGAAGGGCCATGGCGCAAGCTGCGGCGGCAAGCCGAGCAGCAGGCCGATGACGCCGATGGCGGTAAACAGCGGCGCCAGATAAGGCCAGGGTTTGCCCATGGCGACTGCGCGCTCCAGACTGATCAGCGTGCCGAAGACGCCGCCGACCATAAAGGCGCCGTGGTTCCCGATCAGCGGCGCGGCGGGCGTAGGCAGGCCGAGGCGCGACAGGCCGCTGAGCACGCCCACCAGCAGCGCCGCGATTGCGGCGGCGAACAGCAGCAGCCGCGGCTGTCTCGGCATGCTTACTCCTCCCAGCCGAGTTGCGTGCGCGCCGTTTCGCTCATCAGCGCCGGCGACCAGGGCGGTTCCCAGACCAGCTCGATCTCGAATTCCCAACCCTTGGGCAAGACTCGCTTCAATACCGCCTCGATCTCGTCGAGCATCATGTCGCCCATGGGGCATGCCGGCGAAGTCATGGTCATGTCGATCTTGACCTGCCCCGCCTCCACGCTGACGCCGTAGATCAAACCGAGGTCGACGATATTCATGCCGACTTCCGGATCGATCACATCTTGCAACGCCGCGCGCAGCGCTTCGGCATTGACGTCCTTCGCTTCAAGCTTGCCTGCCATTTCTGATCTCTCCTGCGCTATCGCAATTCATAAGATGTGCTATTTTTACATCTAAAGTCGAACTTTCATACCTCGATCAACGCCATCATGCGCCTTACCAGTTTCAGCGACTATACCCTGCGCGTGCTCATCTATCTGGCACTCGAACCCGAGCGACTCGTCACGATTCAGTCCATCGCTGACGGTTACGACATCTCGGAAAATCATCTCATGAAGGTCGTGCATCACCTCGCCCGCGCCGGTCTGATCGAAACCGTGCGCGGCAAGGGCGGCGGCGTGCGTCTGGCACGGCCGGCGGCAGAAATTCGTCTCGGTGAAGTCGTTCGCAGCACCGAAGGCGGCACGCCCATTGTCGAATGTCTTGGCGATGACAATCATTGCTGCATTACGCGCAGTTGCGCACTGACCGGCATTCTGGTCGCCGCCTTCGGCAAGCTCTACGCCTACCTCGACGACTACACGCTGGCCGACCTCGTGCTCAAACCGCAGCCGCTTCAGAGGCAACTGAACATACAGCCCCTGACACGTATCCAGAAGCCCAACTCGGCTTGATTGGGGTCAAGATTCCCGCAGCTTTTCCGATGGGCCGGATCACGGCCTAGTCACAATGCCTGCGCCGACTAGCTCTAGATACGGATAGTCCGGCGCAGCGCTCCGCCCTAATCTCAACTCACGAATCAATCTATCGTGAGGTTCCGAGAAATGGGTACCCAATCTCAACACAGCCAAGTCCCCGGCAGCGCTCCGGCCCGCGGCGCCAATTCCGTATTGATCTCCAGCACGCTGGCCTTCACCGTCTGCTTTGCGGTGTGGATGATGTTTGCCGTACTCGGGATTCCGCTCAAGAAGCAGCTCGGCCTGTCCGAAACCCAGTTTGGCCTGCTTGCCGCCATGCCGGTGCTGACCGGCTCCCTGGTGCGCGTTCCACTGGGCATCTGGACCGACCGCTACGGCGGCCGCATCGTCTTTTTCCTGCTGATGCTGTCCACGGTCGCGCCGATCTGGCTGATGAGCTACGCGACCGAGTACTGGCACTTCCTCGTGCTCGGCCTCTTCGTCGGCCTCGCCGGCGGCTCGTTCTCGGTGGGCACGCCCTATGTCGCGCGCTGGTTCCCCAAGTCGCGTCAGGGCTTTGCCATGGGCGTGTTCGGCGCCGGCAACTCTGGTTCGGCGCTGACCAAGTTCGTTGCGCCGGCACTGATCGTCGCCGCCGGCGGTAGCTGGGCCATCGTCCCCCGGGTCTATGCGGTCGCCATGCTGGCAACCGCATTGCTGTTCTGGGTCTTCTCCGCCACGGATCAAAGCCACAAGGTCGGCAGCTCCGCCAAGTTCAGCGAACAGTTCAAGATGCTCAAGGATCCGCGCGTCTGGCGCTACTGCCAGTACTACTCGGTGGTCTTCGGCGGTTACGTCGGGCTGGCGCTGTGGATGACCAAGTACTACGTCGGTGAATACGGTTTCACGCTGGCTTCGGCCGCCTTCCTTGCCGCCTGTTTCTCTCTGCCCGGCGGCGTGCTGCGCGCCATCGGCGGCTGGATTTCCGACAAGTACGGCGCCTACCAGACCACCTGGTGGGTGATGTGGGTGTGCTGGGTCGCCTTCTTCATCCTCAGCTATCCGCAGACGCAATTCACGGTGCAGACCGTGAGCGGTCCGCAGCAGTTCCACATTGCGCTGTCGCCCACCACCTTCACCGCCCTGCTCTTCGTCGTCGGCGTCGCCATGGCGGTCGGCAAGGCTTCGGTGTTCAAGTTCATCGCCGACGACTTCGGCCACAACATCGGCGCCGTGTCCGGCATCGTCGGGCTGGCCGGCGGCCTCGGCGGCTTCATCCTCCCCATCCTGTTCGGCGTGCTGATCGATCTGACCGGCGTCCGTTCCAGTTGCTTCATGTTGCTCTACGGCACCGTCTGCGTGTCCCTCGTCTGGATGCACTTCAGCTTCCGCCCGGAAGTCGTCGAGTCGGGCAAGAAAGCCCTGGCCAAGTCCGGCGCCTGATCTTACAAGGAGAAATCAAATGTCCTCTCATGTCCTCACGCGCTGGGAACCGGAAAACGAAAGTTTCTGGAAGGAACAGGGCGCGCAAGTTGCCAATCGCAACCTCTGGATATCGATCCCCGCGCTGATGCTCTCGTTCAGCATCTGGATGCTGTGGAGCGTCGTCGTCGTGAATCTCGACAAGGCCGGCTTCCAGTTGTCCAAGAACCAGATGTTCTGGCTGGCTTCCCTGCCCGCCCTGTCCGGGGCGACGCTGCGGATCTTCTACTCCTTCCTGATCCCGATTTTCGGCGGCCGTAGATGGACGGCGATCAGCACCGCCTCGTTGCTGATTCCGGCGTTCGGCATGGGCTTTGCGCTGCGCGACCCGAGCACAGGCTTCCCCACCCTGCTCGCCCTCGCACTGCTGTGCGGGCTCGGCGGCGGCAACTTCAGCTCCAGCATGTCGAATATCAGCTTCTTCTTCCCTAAGTCGAAGAAGGGCTACGCCACCGGCATGAACGCCGGCATCGGCAATCTCGGCGTCTCGCTGACCCAGTTCGTCGTGCCCCTCGTCATTACCGGCGCACTGCTCGGCGGCGCGACCGGCGACGCGCATACCTACGTCAAGGATGGCGTGGAGAAAAGCATCTGGCTACAGAACGCCGGTTTCGTCTGGGTGCCCTTCATCCTGATCACCGCCATCGCCGCCTGGTTCGGCATGAACGACATCGCCGACGCCAAGGCGTCCTTCGCCGACCAGGCCGTGATCTTCAAGCGCAAGCACAACTGGCTGATGTGCTGGCTCTACATCGGCACCTTCGGCTCCTTCATCGGCTTCTCGGCAGGCCTCGCCATGCTGACGAAATCGCAGTTTCCCGACATCAACCCGACCACCTATGCCTTCCTCGGCCCGCTCGTCGGCGCCCTGACGCGCACGCTCGGGGGCTGGATTTCCGACAAGCTCGGCGGCGCTCGTGTCACGCTATGGGTCTTCATCGGCATGGCGTTCGCGGTGCTGGGCGTCATCAAGTTCCTGCCCCACGGCGGTGCCGGCGGGCATTTCTTCGGCTTTCTCGCCATGTTCATCGTGCTGTTCGCGCTGGCCGGCATCGGCAACGGTTCGACCTTCCGCATGATCCCGGTGATCTTCCTGCACGAACGCCAGCACGCCGCGGCTGGCAAGGGCGAAGCCGCGCAGCGCCAGGCCGTGCTCGACGCCAACAAGGAATCCGCCGCCGTGCTCGGCTTCTCCGGCGCCATCGGCGCCTACGGCGGCTTCTTCATCCCCAAGAGCTTCGGCACCTCGATCGAGGCAACCGGCTCGGTGGATGCCGCGTTGTACTGCTTCATCGCCTTCTATGTCTCGTGCATCGTCATCACCTGGTGGTGCTATGCACGGAGGAATGCGGCGATGCCGTGCTGATGGGATTGGGTTTTAGTGCCGCATCGGCTGTACGGGATGCTCCGTGCAGCCGTTCTTTTCTGGCTATCGGCCTATGTCGGGAGTGCGTCCCGACAGCCGCCTTACTTTCTTGTGATACGACAAGAAAGTAAGCAAAGAAACGTACCCCTGCTGCTTGCCCCGCTCCGCGGGGTGCCCTCTCTTCAGGCCCCGGAATCGCGCCACGTTCTCGCAAACTCGCTTCGCTCAAACAGGCGAGAACGGCAATGGCGATCCCGTGACCTTACGTTCGGCTGCACAGAAGGGGATCCAAATCCAAACCATGTGGCCGGTAGCAATTGACTCGGGCACTACTGAGCTCTCGGTTTGCTTTTGACTTTCGGGCCCCCTGAGAGGAGCCGAGCGAAGCGGTTCGATGCGGGGTTTCGCTGCTCATATGTTTGAGCGAAGCGAGTTTATGAGCGGCGCCGCATCGAGCCTCTGCAGCGAGGGTAGCCCGAAGGGCCGACGACCGGGGTCGCCTTTTCTTTGCTTACTTTCTTTTGGCGAAGCAAAAGAAAGTGAGTCGGCTGTCGGGACGAACTCCCGACGCTAAGCGTGGCGCTCAGACCACGCCAAAAAGCTGACTAGTCACTCCGACCTATACGCCCTACGCACACTGCCTCCCTCCTCCCCTTCCTCTGGTGAATGGTCCGCCGAAGAAGCGCGGAATAAGCTGGAACCGTCAGAACAAGTACTACCCGAAGCCGACTACGGCCGACAACTGGAGAAGCAAATGAGTCACTTTCTGGATCGCCTGAAGTTCATGTCCCAGGTCAAGTCCACGTTTTCCGACGGCCACGGCGCCGTGGTGAACGAGGACCGCACTTGGGAAAACGCCTACCGCCAGCGCTGGCAGCACGACAAGATCGTGCGTTCGACCCACGGGGTGAACTGCACCGGCTCCTGCTCGTGGAAGGTGTATGTGAAGAACGGCCTGATTACCTGGGAAACGCAGCAGACCGATTATCCGCGCACCCGCCCCGACCTGCCTAACCATGAGCCGCGCGGCTGCCCGCGCGGCGCCTCCTATAGCTGGTACGTCTACTCCGCCCAGCGCGTGAAGTACCCGCTGATCCGCGGCCGTTTGCTGGAAATGTGGCGCGAAGCGCGCAAGAGCATGGACCCGATCGCGGCCTGGGAATCGATCAGCCAGGACCCGGTCAAGGCCAGGCATTACAAGAGCGTGCGCGGTCAGGGTGGCTTTGTGCGCGCCGACTGGGATACCGCCACCGAGATGATCGCCGCGGCCAATGCCTTCACGGTCAAGAAATTCGGCCCGGACCGCGTGGTCGGCTTCTCGCCGATTCCCGCCATGTCCATGGTGTCCTACGCTGCCGGTGCGCGCTACCTGTCGCTGATCGGCGGCGCCTGCCTGTCCTTCTACGACTGGTATTGCGACCTGCCGCCCTCCTCGCCGCAGGTCTGGGGCGAGCAGACCGACGTGCCGGAATCGGCTGACTGGTACAACTCGACTTACCTGATGGTGTGGGGCTCCAACGTGCCGCAGACCCGCACGCCGGATGCCCACTTTTACACCGAGGTGCGCTACAAGGGCACCAAGACCGTCGCCGTGTCGAGCGACTTCGGCGAAATGGTCAAGTTCGGCGATATCTGGATGGCGCCCAAACAGGGCACCGACGCCGCATTGGCCATGGCCATGGGCCATGTGGTGCTGAAGGAATTCCATCTGTCGGGCAAATCGGCCTACTTCAAGGATTACGCCAAGCAATACACCGACATGCCGCTGCTGGTGATGCTGAAGGAAAAGAACGGCACATTGGTGCCCGATCATTTCCTGCGCGCCTCGCATCTGGACAACAATCTCGGCGAAGCCAACAACCCCGAGTGGAAGACCCTGCTGCTCGACAGCAAGAGCGGCCAGATCACGGCGCACAACGGCAGCGTCGGCTTCCGCTGGGGCGAAGGCAAGGTCAACGACGGCGAGAAGGTCGGTCGCTGGAACCTCGAAATGAAGGACGGCGGCTCGGGCAAGGAAGTCGATCCGCTGCTTACGCTGGCCGACAACAAGGATGAATTCGTCGGCGTCGGTTTCCCTTACTACGGCGGCGAGAAGGAAGACCTGCTGGTACGCAATGTGCCAGCGAAGAAGCTCAAGCTCGCCGACGGCACGAGCTGCTACGTCACCACCGTCTATGACCTGCAGATGGCGAACTACGGCGTCGATCGCGGCTTCGGCGGCGGCAATGTCGCCAGCTCCTACGACGACGACGTTCCCTACACCCCGGCCTGGCAGGAAAAGCACACTTCGGTGAAGCGCGAGCTGGTGATCCAGGTCGCCCGCGAATTTGCCGACAACGCCGACCGCACCCACGGCAAGAGCATGGTCATCGTCGGCGCCGCGCTGAATCACTGGTACCACAACGACATGATCTACCGCGGCATCATCAATCTCCTGATGATGTGCGGCTGTATCGGCCAGAGCGGCGGTGGCTGGGCGCACTACGTCGGCCAGGAAAAGCTGCGCCCGCAATTCGGCTGGGCGCCGCTGGCCTTCGCCAGCGACTGGACGCGCCCGCCGCGCCAGATGAACGGCACCAGCTTCTTCTACGCCCACACCAGCCAGTGGCGTCATGAAAAGCTGCACGTCAATGAGATCCTCGCTCCGACGGCGGACCCGGCCAAGTACGGTCACATGAGCCTCATCGACCTGAACGCCAAGTCCGAACGCATGGGCTGGCTGCCGTCCTGTCCGCAGCTCGAGACCAATCCGCTCGACGTGGTTGCGCAAGCCGAAGCACTGGGCAAGGACCCGATCGCCTACGCGGTCGAGAACCTGAAGTCGGGCAAGCTCAATATGAGCTGCGACGATCCGGACAATCCCAAGAACTTCCCGCGCAATATGTTCGTGTGGCGTTCCAACATCCTCGGTTCCAGCGGCAAGGGCCACGAGTACTTCCTCAAGTATCTGCTCGGCACGCAGAACGCCGTGTTCGGCGACGAAGCCGACGCGATCAAGCCGGCCGAAGTGAAGTTCCGCGAAGAGGCGCCGGAAGGCAAGCTCGATCTCCTCACCGTGCTCGACTTCCGCATGAGCACCACCTGTCTCTACGGCGACATCGTGCTGCCGACCGCGACCTGGTACGAGAAGGATGACCTGAACACGTCCGACATGCACCCCTTCATCCATCCGCTGTCCGAAGCCGTGCAGCCGCTGTGGGAATCGAAGACCGACTGGGAGATCTACAAGCTCATCGCCAGGAAGTTCACCGACATTGGCGGCGACTATCTGGGCACGCGCAAGGACTTGGTGCTTACGCCGCTGATGCACGACACCCCGGGCGAACTCGGCCAGCCGTTCGAACCCAAGGACTGGAAGCACGACGAGTGCGCGTTGATCCCGGGCAAGACGGCACCGACCATGGTGGTGGTCGAACGCGATTATCGCCAGATCTACAAGAAGTTCACCTCGGTTGGTCCGCTGCTCGACAAGCTCGGCAACGGCGGCAAGGGTATCAACTGGAACACCGAGCACGAAGTGCATGAGCTCGCCGGCTTCACCAAGACGGTTCAGGAAGAAGGCGTTTCCAAGGGCCGCCCGGCGCTCAACACCGCCATCGACGCCTGCGAAATGATCCTGACCTTTGCGCCGGAGACCAATGGTCATGTGGCAGTCAAGGCCTGGGACGCACTGTCCAAGATCACCGGCCTCGATCACACCCATCTGGCCGTCGGCCGCGAGCACGACAAGATCCGCTTCCGTGATGTGCAGGCCCAGCCGCGCAAGATCATCTCGGCGCCGACCTGGTCCGGTCTCGAATCGGAAGAAGTCAGCTACAACGCCGGCTACACCAACGTGCATGAACTGATCCCATGGCGCACCATCACCGGCCGCCAGCAGTTCTACCAGGACCACCGCTGGATGCTGGACTTCGGCGAAGGCTCCTGTGTGTACAAGCCGGCCATCGACACCAAGACCGTGTCGCCGCTGCTGGGCAGGAAGCCGAACGGCGAGCACGAGCTGGTGCTGAACTGGATCACGCCGCACCAGAAATGGGGCATCCATTCCACCTACTCGGACAACCTGCGCATGCTGACCCTGTCGCGCGGCGGCCCCCACGTCTGGGTCTCGGAGACCGAGGCCAAGCAGGCCGGCCTGGCCGACAACGACTGGGTCGAGGTGTTCAACGTGAACGGCACCCTCACCGCCCGTGTCGTGGTCAGCCAGCGCGTGCCCAAGGGCATGTGCCTGATGTACCACGCCCAGGAAAAGATCGTGAACGTGCCGGGCGCCGAAACCAGCGGCCAGCGCGGCGGCATCCACAACTCGGTGACGCGCGCCGTCACCAAGCCGACCCACATGATCGGCGGTTATGCGCAGCTCGCCTACGGCTTCAACTACTACGGCACGGTCGGCAGCAACCGCGACGAGTTCGTGATCGTGCGCAAGATGAAGAAGGTGGATTGGCTCGAAGGCGAGCTCAAGGAAGAAGCAGTGGAAGGAGCCAAGTAATGAAAATCAGAGCCCAAGTCGCAATGGTGCTGAACCTGGACAAGTGCATCGGTTGCCATACCTGTTCGGTCACCTGCAAGAACGTCTGGACCAGCCGTGACGGCGTCGAGTACGCATGGTTCAACAACGTCGAGACCAAGCCCGGCATCGGCTATCCCAAGGAATGGGAAAACCAGGAGAAATGGCAAGGCGGCTGGACGCGCACCAGCGCCGGCAAGCTCGAGCCGCGCCAGGGCGGCAAGCTGAAGATCCTCGCCAATATCTTCGCCAACCCGAACCTGCCGCAGATCGACGACTACTACGAGCCCTTCACCTACGACTACGAGCACCTGCAGAAGGCCAAGCTGTCCGAGACGCCGCCGACCGCACGCCCGGTCTCGGTGATCACCGGCAAGAAGATGGACAAGATTCACTGGGGTCCGAACTGGGAAGACGACCTCGGCGGCGAATTCAGCTCGCGCGGCCGCGACCAACTCTTCGAAGGCGTGCAGAAGGAGATGTACAGCACCTTCGAGAACACCTTCATGATGTACCTGCCGCGCCTGTGCGAACACTGCCTCAATCCGGCCTGCGTCGCCAGCTGCCCGTCGGGCTCGATCTACAAGCGCGAGGACGACGGCATCGTGCTGGTCGACCAGGACAAGTGCCGCGGTTGGCGCATGTGCATCTCGGGCTGCCCGTACAAGAAAATCTACTACAACTGGCAGAGCGGCAAGGCCGAGAAGTGCACCTTCTGCTACCCGCGCATCGAAGCCGGCCAGCCCACGGTCTGTTCGGAAACCTGTGTCGGTCGCATCCGCTACCTCGGCGTCCTGCTCTACGATGCTGACCGCATCGAAGAAGTCGCCAGCACCGCCGACGTGCAGGACCTGTACGAGAAGCAGTTGTCGGTCTTCCTCAACCCGCACGACCCGGCCGTGATCGCCGAGGCCAGGAAGCAGGGTATCCCGGAAAGCTGGCTGGAATCGGCCAAGAAGTCGCCGGTGTACAAGATGGCCTGCCAGTGGAAGGTCGCCTTCCCGCTGCATCCGGAATACCGCACCCTGCCCATGGTCTGGTACATCCCGCCGCTGTCCCCCATTCAGTCCGCCGCCGAGGCCGGCCACATGGGCATGAACGGCATCATTCCCGATGTGAAGAGCCTGCGCATCCCCGTGCGCTATCTCGCCAATCTGCTTACCGCAGGCAAGGAAGCGCCCGTCGTATCGGCACTGGAACGCATGCTTGCCATGCGCGCCTGGAAACGCGCCGAAACCGTCCATGGTCAGGCCGACAACGCGGTGCTGAAGCAGGTCGGTCTCGATGCCGCCACGGTCGAGGACATGTACCAGATCATGGCCATCGCCAACTACGAGGACCGTTTCGTGATCCCGTCGAGTCACAAGGAAATGGTCGAGGACAGCTTCAATGACAAGGGCAGCTGCGGCTTCACCTTCGGCAACGGCTGCTCCGGCGGCACCACTGAAGGCGCCCTGTTCGGCAAGAAGCCCAAGGGCAGCGTGATCTTCGTCGACATGCCGAAGTCGCGCAAGGCCAAGGTCGAGGCTTGAGGAGATATGCAATGAGCGAAACGACTATCTACCGCGTTCTGTCCGCCCTGCTGATCTATCCGGAGCAGGAACTCATCGACGCCCTGCCCGAAGTCTGCGCAGCCCTCCTCGCCCACCCGGGCGAGGCCGAAGAGCTGGATCCGCTGCTCGACTACCTGGCCGCAACGCCGCTGATCGAGGTGCAGGAAAACTATGTGAACACCTTCGACCGCAGCCCCTTGCAGGCGCTGCATCTGTTCGAGCATATCCACGGCGAAAGCCGCGACCGCGGCCAGGCCATGGTCGATCTGCTCGAAGAGTACAAGCGTCACGGCTTCGAGCCGGTGGTCAATGAACTGCCCGACCATGTGCCGATGTTCCTCGAATTCCTCAGCCTGCTCGACGCCGAATCGGCGAGCAAGCTGCTCGGCGAGGCCATCCACGTGCTGGCGGCGATCGGCAATCGTCTGGCGCGCAAGGAAAGTCCGTACGCCGGGGTGTTTGCCCTGCTGTGCACGCTGACCGACGTGGTGCCGCAGGAACAGACCGATCCGCCCATACGCACCATGGACGAGGCAATGGAAATGTTCGGCCCCGGCGCCGACGGCGTCGAGCCCTTGCTGAAGCCGAGCGACCAGGCCTGCCACACCCTCCAATTCCACCCGCGCCGCCCCGCTGCGGCATGTCACTAGTCACGGGAGCACGGACATGAGTTACCTCCATCAATTCCTCTTCGGCATCTATCCCTACATCGCCCTCGCGATCTTTCTCTTCGGCAGCCTGGCGCGTTTCGAGCGCGAGCAGTACACCTGGAAGAGCGAGAGCCTGCAGGTCCTGCATCGCGGCAGCCTGCGGCTCGGCAACATTCTCTTCCACGTCGGCGTGCTCGGCCTCTTCTTCGGCCATCTGGTCGGCCTGCTGACGCCGGTGGCGGTCTGGGATGCGCTCGGCGTCAGCCACGGCTTCAAGCAGCTGTTCGCCATGACGGCCGGCGGCATCATGGGCAGCATCGCCCTCGTCGGCCTGCTGATCCTGCTGGCCCGCCGCGGCGGCAGCGAACGTCTGGCCTTCGTGCGCAAACCCGGCGACCGCCTGCTGATGCCCTGGATTCTCGTTACGCTGGCGCTCGGCCTCTCGACCATCTTCGAATCGGCCGGCCATCTCGACGGCCACATGATGGTCGAGCTGATGAGCTGGGCCCAAGGCATCTTCACCTTCAATGGCGCCGCCGCCGCGCATATCGCCGATGCGCCGCTGCTGTTCAAGGCCCACCTGTTCATGGGCATGACGTTGTTCCTGATCTTCCCTTTCACGCGTCTGGTGCATGTCTGGAGCGGCTTCGCTTCGGTCACTTACCTGAGCCGGGCCTGGCAACTGGTTCGC